>DYYI01000001.1:0-19989 GCA_020741755.1 Aliicoccus persicus
AACAACTGGATACGATTGTTAAGTCACTGAGCGACAATGAATCATTTTATGATCTGATGTCTAACCCTAGGCTTAAGCAGAGCGATAGACATACAATTATTAAAAATGTATTTGGCGATGTGCAACCGGAACTATTAAATACAATGTTATTGCTATCTGACCGTGGAAAATTCAACCAACTTCCAGGAATTCACCATGCTTATGTTGCTGAATATAATAAGATGCATAAGCAAGATGAAGTGACGATTGAGTCAGCATATGAACTCAGCGAAGAAGAATTGAATCAAATCGGTCAAAGATTTTTAGATGAAACAGGTTTAGAGCGTTTGATTATAGACAACAAAGTCAATGAAGATTTAATAGGTGGATTTAAAGCATTTATCGGTACGAAAGTATACGATACTTCAATCCAAACACAGTTAAATGATTTAAAACAACGATTTAAAGTTCGTACTAATAGCTAGTTTAAGGAGTGACATTTAATGGCAATTAAAGCTGATGAAATAAGTGCTCTTTTAAAAAGCCAGATTGCAAACTATGAAGCAGACATGAAGGTGACTGACGTTGGTACTGTTATCGAAGTCGGTGACGGTATCGCACTTGCTCATGGTTTAGAAGATGCAATGGCTGGAGAATTACTTGAGTTCCCATCAGGTGTTTTAGGGCTTGCTCAAAATTTAGAAGAGAACAATGTAGGTATCGTAATCTTAGGTCCGTTTGATGACATTAAAGAAGGCGATGAAGTAAAACGTACTGGTCGTATTATGGAAGTACCAGTCGGTGAAGAATTAATCGGTCGTGTCGTTAACCCATTAGGTCAACCAATCGACGGTAAAGGTCCAATCAACGCAACAAAAACGCGTCCAATTGAATCACCAGCTACTGGTGTTATGGATCGTAAATCAGTTGATGAGCCATTACAAACTGGTATCAAAGCGATTGACTCGCTTGTACCAATCGGACGTGGTCAGCGTGAATTAATCATCGGTGACCGTCAAACAGGTAAAACAACAGTTGCAATCGATACAATCTTAAACCAAAAAGATCAAGATATGATCTGTGTTTACGTTGCGATCGGTCAGAAAGAATCGACAGTGCGTTCGACAGTAGAAACATTACGTCAACGTGGTGCATTAGATTACACAATCGTCGTTTCTGCATCTGCATCAATGCCTGCACCATTACTATACATCGCGCCTTACGCGGGTGTATCAATGGCAGAAGAATTCATGTTCAATGGTAAACACGTACTCGTTGTATACGATGACTTAACGAAACAAGCAGCAGCTTACCGTGAGTTATCATTACTATTACGTCGTCCTCCAGGACGTGAAGCTTACCCAGGTGACGTATTCTACTTACACAGCCGTCTATTAGAGCGTGCTGCAAAATTAAATGATGATTTAGGTGGCGGTTCAATTACTGCATTGCCATTTATTGAAACACAAGCTGGGGATATCTCAGCATTCGTACCAACGAACGTAATCTCGATTACAGATGGACAGATTTTCTTACAATCTGACTTATTCTTCTCGGGTGTACGTCCAGCGATCAACGCAGGTTTATCTGTATCGCGTGTTGGTGGTTCAGCACAAATAAAAGCGATGAAGAAAGTAGCGGGTACGCTTCGTTTAGACCTAGCGGCATTCCGTGAACTTGAGTCATTCGCTCAGTTCGGTTCTGACTTAGATGAAGCGACTGCAGCAAAGCTTGCACGTGGTCAACGTACAGTTGAAGTGCTTAAGCAGCCAGAATTCAGTCCAGTGCCTGTTGAAAAGCAAGTTGCGATTCTTTACGCACTCGTTAACGGACACTTAGATGATGTTCCAGTTCAAGATATTACACGTTTTGAAAGTGAGTTCTACGCATGGTTAGATGCAAATCAACCAGAACTCTTAAATGGAATCAGAGATACGAAAGCATTGCCGGACAACGATGCATATGAAGCAGCGATGGCAGGATTCAAAAAAGTATTTAACCCATCAGAAGAAGGTTAATACAAATTAATTAGGTGGTGAAATTATGGCGTCATTACGCGAGATAAAAGGTCGTATTACTGCTACTAAAAAAACTAGCCAGATCACCAGCGCAATGCACATGGTTTCGAACTCAAAGTTACGCCGAGCTGAAGAGAATAGTAAAAAATTCCAACCATATGTTAACAAATTACAAGAGACGATTTTCGCGGTTGCTTCAGGTGACAGAGAAGCGTCTCACCCGATGCTACAAAAGCGTGAAGTGAAACGTACGGGTTACATTGTAATTACAGCCGACAGTGGTTTAGCTGGTCCATATAATTCAAACGTGTTAAAGAAAATCACATCTCAGATAGAAGAGAAACATAACAATGATCCAAGTAAATACTCATTGTTCGTGATTGGAAACATGGGTCTAGAATTATTGAAAATTCGTGGCTATGAAGTGACAAATTCACGTGTAGGTCTTGCAGACCAACCACATTTTAGTAGTATTAAATCGATTTCCGAAGAAGCTGTAGATGCTTTCGCCAATGAATCGGTGGATGAGTTGTATATCATTTACAACAAATTTAACAGTGTGCTTGATCAAGAAGTAACACAGCGTAAAGTGTTGCCTTTATCACATAGTGACTTATCATCTGATACACAAAGTTCGATGCAATCGCTGTATGAATTCGAACCAGATAAAGAAACAATTTTAGCGACGATTCTTCCGCAATATGCTGAAAGTATTATCTACGGTGCTATTTTAGATAGTAAAGCAAGTGAGCATGCAATGCGTATGACAGCGATGAAAGCTGCAACGGACAATGCTAAGGAACTTGTAGGAGATTTAACTTTGCAATATAACAGAGCGCGTCAAGCGGCAATTACTCAAGAAATTACAGAGATTGTTGGCGGTGCAGCTGCACAAGAAAAATAGTGAATTTAAACGAGGAGGAAAAGTGAATGGCTTTAGGTCAAGTGGTCCAAATCATGGGACCAGTCGTAGACGTTAAGTTTAAAGACGGACAATTGCCAAACTTGAACAACGCTTTATTCGTTGACATCAAGTCTGGAGATACAGTGACTCAGTTAGCACTTGAAGTGGCGTTACACTTAGGTGACGATACAGTTCGTACGATCGCTATGAGTTCTACTGACGGGCTCCAACGTGGTTCTGAAGTGACAGATAGTGGCGGCCCAATTGCTGTGCCGGTTGGACAAGAAACTTTAGGTCGTGTATTTAACGTACTCGGCGAACACATCGATTTAGGTGAACCTGTTCATGAATCAGTAAGACGTGACCCAATTCACCGTCTTGCACCAAAATTCGATGAATTATCAACAAATGTAGAAATTTTAGAAACTGGTATTAAAGTTGTAGACTTATTAGCACCATATACAAAAGGTGGTAAAATCGGTCTCTTCGGTGGTGCCGGTGTAGGTAAAACAGTATTAATCCAGGAGTTAATCAACAACATCGCGCAAGAGCACGGTGGTATCTCAGTGTTCGCGGGTGTTGGTGAGAGAACGCGTGAAGGTAACGACTTATTCCATGAGATGAGTGACTCAGGCGTTATTACTAAAA
This sequence comes from Aliicoccus persicus, assembly GCA_020741755.1. Lineage (GTDB taxonomy): Bacteria > Bacillota > Bacilli > Staphylococcales > Salinicoccaceae > Aliicoccus > Aliicoccus persicus_A. The sequence continues at coordinate 3,550 of DYYI01000001.1, forward strand.
CTGCGATGGTATTCGGTCAGATGAACGAGCCACCAGGTGCACGTATGCGTGTTGCATTATCTGGATTAACAATGGCGGAATACTTCCGTGATGAAGAAGGACAAGACGTATTACTTTTCATTGACAACATCTTCAGATTTACACAAGCAGGTTCTGAGGTATCGGCATTATTAGGTCGTATGCCATCAGCCGTTGGTTACCAACCAACACTTGCAACTGAGATGGGTCAGTTACAAGAGCGTATCACGTCAACTAACGTTGGATCTGTAACGTCAATCCAAGCGGTATTCGTACCTGCCGATGACTATACTGACCCGGCGCCAGCTCAAACGTTCGCACACTTAGATGCGACGACGAACTTAGAGCGTAAGTTGTCTGAGATGGGTATCTACCCTGCGGTTGACCCATTAGCGTCTACATCTCGTGCACTTTCACCTGCAATCGTTGGTGAAGAGCACTACAACGTAGCGCGTGGCGTTCAATCAACAATTCAGAAATACCGTGAATTACAAGATATCATTGCAATCCTTGGTATGGATGAATTATCAGAAGATGATAAGAAGACGGTTGCACGTGCAAGACGTATTCAGTTCTTCCTATCTCAAAACTTCCACGTTGCAGAGCAGTTTACTGGTCAAAAAGGTTCATATGTACCAGTACAAGAAACAGTGCGTGACTTCGGTGAAATTCTTGAAGGTAAATACGACCATATTCCAGAAGATGCTTTCCGTCTAGTCGGTGGTATTGAGGATGTGCTTGAGAAAGCGCGTAAAATGGGAGTAGAAGTATAAAATACGGGAGGTTAGGAAATGAATACAATTGCATTAGACATTGTAACGCCTAATGGTACCGTATTTCACGATGATGAATGTGAAATTGTTGTGGTAAATTCTGTTCAAGGTGAACTTGGAATTATGGCAGGACATGTACCTGTCGTTGCAGCGTTAAAAATCGGCGTATTACGTGCGAAAATTAACGGTGTAACAGAAATGTTCGCTGTGACAGATGGATTCTGTGAAATCCGACCGAACAAAGTAACGGCCTTCGTTCAAGCAGCAGAGTTTGCTGAAGATATCGATACTGAGCGTGCAATGGAAGCACGTGATCGTGCTGAAGCTTTACTACAAAAGCTTCAAGATGAACGTGTGGATGATTTTGAAGCACGTACTGCATTACTACGTGCAACTAACCGACTCAACGTCGCTAAAGGCAAATAATTGATACAATCGACCCTTTGAATCAAGGGTCGATTTTTTATTTAAGGAGTGAGTAATTTAAAATGTTAGGATTTAGTGAACTCGCACTCATGCAGTTAGTTTTACATATCACTTGTGTTATACTTGCGTTCTGGTTACTTCAATCCATAAGGCTTGAAAGTATTTTCAGAAAAGGTGAGATTGGAAAGTATAGACTATTAATGATCTTTTTGGCTATCGTTCTCGGTAGTTTAACAAGCAATTACATCATGGATTTCTTCAGGCTTGTACAAGAAGCATCGTTAATGTTTAATTAACGAAAATTACAACTATACATGTTATTATTGTATAGTGTATGATATAAAGAGATGTGAAAAACTCAGGAGTGATCGTGAATGGATACGATTATCGTTAAAGGCGGGCAAAAGTTGTCCGGCACGGTAAAAATTGAAGGGTCTAAAAATGCTGTTCTACCAATTATAACGGCATCATTGTTGGCCTCAAAAAACAAATCAAACATTAAAAATGTACCAAGGTTTTCTGACGTTGGTATTTTATCAGAATTATTATCATTTATTGGCGCAGATGTAAATTTAAAAGAAAATGAACTCGTTGTAGATGCAACACCAAAACTCAACTGTAATGCACCATTCCATCTCGTGAGCCAAATGCGCGCGAGCATGCTTGTCATGGGGCCATTACTTGCGAGATACGGCTACTGTAACGTTGCAATGCCAGGTGGATGTGCAATTGGTTCTAGACCGATTGATTTCCATATTAAAGGTTTTGAAAAAATGGGCGTTCAATTTACGACGAAAGATGGAAGCTATGAAGGTCGCATTGACGGCCGTCTTAAAGCTGCAAACATTTACCTAGACTTCCCAAGTGTCGGTGCGACTCAAAACTTGATGATGGGAGCTTCGCTCGCAGAAGGCACGACGATTATTGATAACGTTGCAAAAGAACCTGAAATTGTTGATCTTGCAAATTATATCAACGCGATGGGCGGTAAGGTACGTGGTGCAGGTACAAGCCGCTTAAAAATCGAAGGTGTAGAATCATTAACGGGCTGTGAGTACACAGTAATTCCTGATCGTATCGAAGCAGGAACGTTTATGATTGCAGGTGCAATTACGCGTAGTGAAATCCGCTTAGAAAACGTGATGAGTGAACATTTAACTGCACTGATTTCTAAACTAGAAGAAGTGGGTATCGACATTATTCAAGATGGTAATGACGTTATCGTTAAACCGATGCGCAGCTATAAACCAATCAAAGTAAAAACGATGCCACATCCAGGTTTCCCGACTGACCTTCAGAGCCAAATGATGGCGTTACTAACGACGGTTGAAGGTACGAGTACAATCACCGAAACAATTTTTGAAAACCGCTTTATGCACGTGAATGAGTTTAACCGTATGAGTACGGACATTGAAGTTGATGATAACCGCGCAGTTATTAAAGGCGGTACAGAAATGAAGGGTGCACGTGTAAGAGCGACAGATTTACGTGCTGCTGCTTCACTTATTCTTGCAGGTTTAGTGAGTGATGGATATACTGAAGTGACGGAATTAAAGCACTTAGATCGAGGCTATGTTGATTTCCATCTGAAATTACGCAATCTAGGCGCGAATATCGAACGCACAGGTGATGTGTCAGACACGACAGTCCTGTCATAGTGAGAGGTTAGAAATATGGCAATTACAAAAGAGAAGAAACTCGTACATCGTAGATTTCCATTAATCGTTAGAATCTTATTGTATATTTATGTCGCAATTATTCTGTTTTTCTTAGGTTTAATGATTGGCTTTGGAATTTTAGAAAATCCACTAGAAGTATTTAGATTAGAAACATGGGAACATATTATTAACTTAACGAGGGAATGATATCATGCTGAACTATGATCAGATTAAAGCGATTATTCCACACCGTCCACCGATGCTGTTAATAGATAAGATTACAGAGATTGAACCAGGTAAAAAAAGTGTTGGAATTAAGCAAGTGTCGGGAAATGAACCATTTTTCCCAGGACATTTTCCTGAATATGCAGTGATGCCTGGTGTTTTAATCGTGGAAGCACTCGCTCAAGTCGGTGCAGTAGCATTATTACAAGAAGAGAACTTTAAAGGTAAACTGGCATTTTTTGCAGGTATCGACAAATGTAAATTTAAACGTCAAGTCGTTCCAGGTGATACACTTGAACTTCAAGTAGAGATTACGCGACTAAGAGGCGTCATTGGTAAAGGTGAAGCAGTTGCCACAGTAGATGGTGAAATCGCATGTAAATGTGAGATCACGTTTGCTATTGGCGACGCACCAAAAGAAGAATCCTAAAGATATTTATCTTTAGGATTCTTTTCTTGTACCGAGGTTTTGTCTAAAACGATCAACGAGATCTTCGCCTGAGTATCCCTTATCTAACAGTTCTTCTAGTAAATCGACAGGATAGTTTGGGTCTCTCGTTTCCAGACGGCCTTTAAAAATAACAGAGATAAATTCCTCGACATCATTGATGTCGACAAGTTTACCGACAAAATGTGCAGGGTTATTCGTTGGGCGAGTAATCTTTACGAGAATGTCTATGTCTTGATTTAAATACTTCTCCAGTCGATCTTTCCATGAATTTTTAAGTGACACTTCAATTAACCATGGATCTTCTCCGATTTCACTATTGATAATAATACCTTCTGAAAAATTTAACTCATAATACTCTGTATTTTCTTTTAAATGAATGCTAACAACGTTAAAAGACTTCATACGGGTTCATTCACCACCTACATATTTTTGACTCATTTAACACGTTCAAATTACTTTGTTCTATTCCAATTTACCAAAGATACAACATTATTTAAATGAATAGGTTAATTTCTTCGTGTATATAATATTTTTCATATAACAGTATAGATTATTAATATTGGTACGTTTCTTAAATTTATCGAACAATATAGATAACAACATAAAAGGGGATTTTAAAATGAGCCATGTGACAGAAGGAAGATTGTTTGATTCACAATTGATGGGTGAAATTAGAGATAAATTTGCTTACATAGATGTAGACCCATTAACCAATAAAAAGCGAATCTTTTTTGATAATGCGGGTGGATCATTTCGCCTAAAGCGAGCAAACGAACGCTTTGCTGAAGTCGATTTGTTTCCGGACCATCCGATGAGAGGTCACGAGACTGCAGTCTACTTAGACAACATCGAGAAACAAGGCATCGAAGATGTTAGAACGATTTTTAATGCAAAGAGCGGTTCTATCGTTCCGTACTATACAGCCTCACAGGCGATGTTTAGTTTAACAGGTGTTGTCTTAGAACATATTGAAGGGACGAATGTCGTAACGACTGAACTGGAGCATCCTTCACTATTTGATTCAGCTAAATTTTATGCGGATAAACTCGGCAAAGAACTGAGAGTTGCACCAACGAACAAAGTGACGGGTGGCGTGGATGTCGAGGAGATTACTAAGTTAATCGACCAAGATACCATTTCACTCAACTTTATCTACGCATCAAATATATCCGGTGCAATTTTAGATGTTGAAAAGATTATTAAAGCAGCAAGAGAGATTAAGCCAGATCTTTATATCATTGTCGATGCCGTTCAACATGCACCACACGGACTCATCGATTTAGAAGAGACAGATGTTGATGTCATCAATATTGCACCATATAAATTTTTTGGCGTCCGAGGTGTCGGCTTCGCCTATGTATCCGATCGTGCGGCACAGCTACCACACCAACGATTACTTGGAAAGGTTGGCGGAGAGTTAGGATTAGGTAGTGTGACACCTGGCCACTTTGCAGCCATTAGCGAAGTTGTTGATTATGTCTGCTGGTTAGGGGAGAAGTTTACAGATGCAAAAGAGCGTCGTGCACTGTATGAAGCAGGAATGACTGCAATCGCATCGCATGAACGTGCCTTGCTTGAAGTGTTGCTTGAGGGAAATGATAACGTCAAAGGACTGAGAGAAATAATCGGCGTAACTGTACACCTAGACTATGAAGACTTATCGACACGTGACTTTATCGTTGGTATTACTTTAGATGGCATCGGTTATGAAGAAGCAGTTCGTCTGTACGGGGAAGAAGATGTTGTTGTTTATGAACGCGTTGCGTCGAGTATATATTCTAAACGAATGCTAGAATCGTTCGATCTAACAGGGACAATTCGAATTTCACCGATGCACTGCCAAACGGTGGAAGAGATTGAGACATTTTTAAACGTGACTGAGAAAATTATTAGCAAATAAAAATAGCGCCCAATAGGGCGCTACACTGTTTTCGGTGTGTGTTGCAATAGGTAATCGATAAAGTCTTGTCTGATCTCCGAAGGTGATACTTCTTTTTTATAATAGAGTTTAATATTTTGTTTACTATTGTCGTCATTTAACTTATAAAAGTATACATCGTCAGTTGGCTCTAAATAGTTCGTTAAGCCTGCGCGCACGAACGTTGCACCGATGCCTTTACATGCGATTCGGAATGATGTCAGCATTTGATCTAAGTACATGGATACCTTTGGTGTATACTCAGCGTTTTTAAACATTCTCATACTTCTGTTGTACATGTCATTGCCTTCTTTTAACAAAAGAAATCGTTCATCTTTAAACGTATATAAGTCGACTTTTAAATAATCATCGTTGTGATAGTCACCACTTCGCACGGTGTCATAAGTCAGTTGACTGTCGATAAGTGTTGCGTTTACTTTATAAGCTTTCGGTACGACGAGTAATATATCGTCTTCAGCCCAAATCACGGACTCATAGTGATAGTGTTCACCTCTCGTTTCAACATCGATAATTAAGTCAACGACGCCGGATTTTAAATATTTCATTAAATCATCAGCATTCGCTTCTAGCACGTTCACTGTATACTGAGGATGTTTATCTTGGAAATCTTTAATCAAGTCAGGCAGTACATAAGTACAAAAGAATGAAGCAGCACCGACATTAATCGTACTTTTGTTCAGTTCGCTTAATGCTTTAAATTTAAGCTTCATGTCTTCCTCAATCTGCATGACTCTTTCAACGGACTCAATATAATATTTCCCCGCCTCAGTTAGGCTGATTGGATTCGTACGCCGATCAAACAGCGGTGTACCGACTTCAATTTCTACTTTTTTAATGGCCGCACTCAGCGCAGGTTGTGAAATGTACAGTGCTTCAGCAGCTTTTGAAAAACTTTTATTTACATAGACGGCGTACACATAATCCATGCTTTTTAACATCACTCAGACTCCCTTCGTATCACCGTATAATAAGAAACATATATTATTATAAAATAAACCTATTGGGCACGTGCTCAACAATGTATTAACATTATTAACTATAGAGTAGAATAAATTCATATGCAAAATATAAAAAGGAAGCGTGATTAAATGTCATCTATTGAAGATAAGTTTGCTAAGTTGAATGCAGAATTTGCGCCAGGTCAAGAAGTCAGACAAAGTATAGATGAAGTATCTATTGAAATCGATAAAATTCCAGGCACGCCAGTTGATTTTTCACATGGAGATATCGATGCACATGCGCCGATTCCAGGATCTATTGAAGTCTTTAACGAAGGCTTTGAAGTCGGTGGTGCACAAGCGTACACGGAATATCGCGGTGGTTTAGAAATCCGTGAATATCTTGCAGAGAAACTCACTGAATTTACGGGATGGCAAATTAAAGCAGATGATCAATTGCTCATCACACCAGGGACACAAGGTGCGCTTTTCCTAGCGATGGGTGCGCTCGTTTCTAGTGGTGATAAAGTTGCGATTGTAGAGCCGGATTACTTTGCAAATAGAAAACTCGTGCATTTCTTTGACGGTGAACTCGTACCGGTGAAGTTGGATTATTATAATACAGATACACGCGCTGGACTCGATTTAGAAGAATTAGAAGCTGCATTTAAAAGTGGTGTGAAAACATTTCTGTTCTCTAATCCAAATAACCCGACAGGTGTCATCTACTCACGAGACGAAGTGAAAAAGATAGCTGAACTCGCAGCAAAGTATGATGTGTCAGTCATCGTCGATGAACTCTACTCACGTCAATTATTTGATGAGCGAGACTACACGCATCTCATTGCACAAGGTGAAATCAATTCAGACAATGTCATTACAATTATCGGGCCATCGAAGACGGAATCTCTGAGTGGTTTCAGATTAGGTGTGGCTTTTGGCTCAGCTAAAATTATCGAGCGCATGGAGCAACTTCAAGCAATCGTTTCACTGCGTGCGAGCGGTTATAACCAAAGGGTCCTAAAGCTGTGGTTTGATGAGCCAGAAGGTTGGATGGAACATCGAATTAAAGATCATCAAGCAATCCGTGATGACCTCGTTCGTTTAATCAATGCACAAGACGGTTTCAAGGTACGACCGACAGAAGCGGGCAGCTACCTATTCCCAGGGTTTCCTAAACTTAAAGTGTCACTCGGTGAATTTGTAAAAATACTGCGAATAAAAGCAGGTGTCACAGTGACGCCGGGATCTGAGTTTGGTCCAGGTTTTGAAAACTGCTTTAGAGTGAACTTCTCTCAAGACCATCAAGCATCTGTAGACGCGATGAAACGCATCATTCAAGTTGTAGAGGAATTAAGACAATGAGTGAAGTGAACAAGCCAATTCCACAAGGCAATTATACACCTGCATCACGTTTTGAAAATATTATATCGACTGCGGGCATGACACCTAGAAAGAATGGCGAACTCGTTCATGTCGGAAGAATTTTATCGACAGAATTATTAGAAACTTATGAAAAGGCGATACTTCAGTCCATCGATAATGCTTACAGTGCTGCGATGCAGTTGGTCGGGTCAGATGAAACTGTACAGCAAGTCATCTCAATGACGGTTTATGTCAATGCAGATGAAGACTTCACATCTCACTCAAAAGTCGCTGATGTTGCTTCGGACTACTTATTTGAACATTTAGGCGAGGCTGGAATCGGCTCAAGAGCAGCAATCGGTGTTAAATCCTTACCAGGCAATGCACCTGTTGAAATCCAGTTGGTCGTGGGCGTTACGAAATAAATATAGGAATGTTCTCATTATTTTTTGAGGACATTCCTATTAATTTTGTAATGATATTTTATTAGATGTTAGATAAAGAGCGGAATCATTGGTTTCTTTAAGAATACGATATATATTTCTGATGAAATTTTCACAAATAAACTTCATGACATACGATTTTTACAAAATTGTATCGATATTTTACAATTTTTAAATTATTGTATGTGTTTATCCTCAAAAAGCGAAAATTATCTCTCAATTTACGTATTATTGTATTTTGCCAAAATTTTTAATTGCTTATATGCTCGCTTTGGAGAGGAGGTGAGAGATTGAATAAAGTACTAATAGTTGGAGAACTAGTGAAACGATTCACACTTGGCACAAACAATCAGTTTACTGAACAAGGATTTATTGTTGCAACGATTCGTGAACCAAAAGACCCTAAAAAGCCAAAGGAACTCCATTTCATTTATTGTAAAGCGTTCGGAAAAGTGCTGCCAGAAGTACTCACACAAATAAATGAAGGCGATATTTTATGCGTCAGTGGACAACTTGCGACGGTGACGAAACATACGAGTAATGGAAGAGAATACAGAGTGGAGCTCTGGGCTGAATCCATCCGTGCCATGCCAGAGAAAGTACACAAACAAAACCTAATAAATCCAGACCGTCAATTGAATGAAGCCATTCGTTCATATGGCTTGTGGGATTAAAAAGGTGAAAAATCAATTTACATTTTACCAGAAGTCGTAGAACAAACAGACGATCATATCCGTTCCCTCCAGAATGTGATGAAAACGTTAAACGTAGAAAGCAAATCGACTGAAACGGAGCAAGAGAAAGAAAAAGAGCCTGTAAAGTCGTAATCCGCCACCTGACACATCATAAACACCTCTATAATTTCATACACTCACACGAGACATTTACATTGATTGCACCTCAATGTAGGTGTCTTTCTTTTCTGACAACGGTAACAGACTTGTAATATAAGGTGAAAAATAACACATAGCTGTAACCTAACACGATAATTTATTTGGTAAAATAACAAAGACTTTCGGAAATTATTGGTCAGAATAGATGGAGGCGCACTATGAAAAAGGTTATTGCACTGTTTGGTGGAATCTTTCTTTCACTCATTGCTGTATTGAACGTCCACGCGATGACGGATACAACAATTGTTGAAAGTTCAGACTTCGATGTTCAGTCTTTAAATGTTGATACCGACATCAAAGATGAGCAACTATTACCACGAACAGCTATTTCAGAAATAGAATCAGATAATTATAAAGAAAATTCACAAGTATGGCAGCAAGTTGTTGAATTGCATGAAACAGAAACTGCAGATCGCCATACGACATATCTTAAAGAACAAGCATTATTAAGAGAAGCAGCACTCGAAGCGGTTGAAGAAAAAGAAATGGAACATGAATCAGAAGTTGTCAGTGAAACATACGAAGAAGCAGCAGAAGAGACGTATGAAGTAACTGATTCAGAAAATGCATATGTTGAGAGTGAGCAGCCAAAGCAGCAAGTCCAAACGCAGCAATCACAACAAGTAGTTCAAAATAAACAACCTGAACAACAGGTACAGAATGAACAGCCACAAGAGCAAGTTCAATCACAACCACCAGTTCAGGAAAATACACAACCACAGCAACAACAATCAGGATTAAATTGGTCAGCACTTGCACAATGTGAATCTGGTGGTAACGCATCAATTGTCAGTGCAAACGGTCTGTACCACGGATTATATCAGTTCAATGTTGAAACATGGCAAGCAGTCGGTGGTAGTGGGCTACCATCAAATGCATCAGCATCAGAACAGACGATGCGTGCACAAATGCTCTACGATATGCGTGGATCACAACCATGGCCACACTGTGGTGGACTATTATTTTCATAACTTATATAAACGACATGCAGAAGTATAACTTCGATGTCGTTTTTTTTATCGTTTTAATTAGGCAACAATATGACAATTTAAGATTAAGAACGAATGAATGGATGCATATATACTATTTTTGATTTTTTTGTTAGAGTGTTTATGGTACAATCTATCTTATGTGATAAATAATTAGAGGTGAACAAATTGAACAAGAAGTGGCTACTCGCAGGCTCTATGATGCTTGCTTTGCTACTGGCTGGGTGTGACTACTCACAAGAAGAAAACCGAGATGGATTTTTCTTTAACTTCTTCGTCAGACCGATGGATTGGTTAGTCAACTGGTTAGGTGGTAACTTAGATCATAACTATGGTATTGCAATCATTATCATTACATTAGTGGTACGTTTTGCAATCTTCCCATTCATGATGAAAACATATAAAAACCAAATGTTAATGCGTGAAAAAATGAAAATAGTTAAGCCTGAAATGCAAGCAATTCAGGAAAAAATTAAAGTTGCAACAACACAAGAAGAAAAGATGGCAGCACAACAAGAATTAATGGCTGTATACAAAAAGCACGACATGAACCCGCTCAATATGGGATGTTTACCAATATTGATACAGATGCCAATCGTCATGGGTCTATACTTCGCACTAAGATTCCCGTCAGATGGAGGAATCGAGCGATACCCAGAATTCTTATGGATGGACTTAACAAGCCCTGACATTACGATGGTCATCATCGCAGGTTTAGTATACTTAGCACAAGCATTTGTATCTGTACAATACGTACCAGAAGAACAGCGTAAACAAATGCAAATTTTCATGTACATATCACCGATCCTGATCGTTTGGATTTCATTCATTTCACCAGCAGCATTACCGTTATACTGGGCTGTCGGTGGGGTATTCTTAATATTCCAAACAATCATTGGTAACCGTTATTGGAAGAAAAAGGTTGAAGAAGAGATGGCACCAATCATTGCCGCACATGAAAAAGAAAAAATGGAAAAAGAACAGCGTTTGAAAAACGCTAAGATCGTTCCTAAAAAGAAAAAGAAAGTTAAGAAGAAGCCAAGATAGTCTAGCTTGATTATGCAACCCGCTCACACTTGTGAGTGGGTTGCTTTTTGTGTCGGTGGTGAAATGAGGCTTATTAACCTCATTGGTATTTGCGCGAAAACGCGTTTGCGTGTCCGTGAGCAAGTTTCATTGGAACGCAAACCAAACTGCGTGTCAGTGAGCTAGTTTCATTGGAACGCAAATCAATCTGCGTGTCTGTGAGCAAGTCTCATTGCAACGCAAATCAATCTGCACGTCAGTGAGCTACTCTCATTGGAACGCAAATCCATTTGCACGCCAGTGAGCATCTCTCATTGGAACAATAGAAACATATTTTCTCTCTTTTCATAAGTTAGTCTATAATTAATTTAAACATTCTAAGCAAGGAGATGAACAGATGGCACAAACATGCTTTTTCACGAGCAGTATGATGACAACGGAGTTCAATCCGGATGGTACGGAATATCCGGTCCCAATAAAAAACGACAATAACTTTTTAACTAAACTAAAAGAAGCTTGGCAACCATACAACAATGTGAAGGTCTTGATGATTGCATCTCGACCAACCACACATGAAACGAATGATTTTTATCTTGGAATATATCGAGAGTCACTAGAAATGAGCGGTCTGTCTATCGACAAAATGGATCTATATGATGATCGACGAAACTACAACATCCTTGACTACGATGTGCTGATTTTGTCTGGTGGACACGTGCCGACTCAAAATGCATTTTTCAAGTCGATCAATCTCAAGGATAAAATTCACGATTTCGATGGTGTCATCGTGTCACTCAGTGCGGGTTCGATGAATTCTGCAGAAACTGTATATTCTCTACCTGAGGAGAGTGGAGAAGCAGAAAATCCGAATTATCAGCGTTATTTTGATGGCTTAGGCTTGTATGATATTCGCATGTTCCCACATTTTCAGTACTTCAACGGACTAACGCTGGATGGACTAGATATGGTGCACGATATTGCCCTGAAGGATTCCTTCAATGAAGATATTTACGCGCTTGATGATGGTGTTTATTTTTATAAAAAAGATGACGTGTTATATTTATGTGGAAAAGCAATCTATATGAAGGATGGCCAAATGACTACAATTGGCGCGGATGGTGAAATGACTAAAATCGAAGAATTATAAAGAACAGGGGCTATTACAATGTGGAATGAAAACCGTTTTACTGAAGCATTCAATTTAGAGTATCCAATTATTCAAGCGGGAATGGCTGGTGGCGTGACGACGGCAGAACTTGTTGCAGCTGTATCAAACGCTGGTGGACTCGGTTCAATTGGTGCTGGGTATTTATCAGCAGAAGAAACACGCAGAATTATCAAACGTGTTAAAGCGTTGACGGACAAACCGTTTGCCGTGAACTTATTTGTCACTGAAGACCCTGAAGTTGATCTCGACCAAATCACAGAAGCAATCGATAAACTTCAACCGATTTATAGAGAACTGGGCATCGATAGATTCCCTGATGTTAATCCAAAGGACATCAATAAATTTGATGAACAGATTGACGTGATTATAGAAGAAAACGTTCCGGTTTGTAGTTTTACATTTGGATTGCCGTCAAAACACACTGTAGATCGATTGATAGAAAATGGTGTTCGACTTATCGGAACGGCAACAACTGTCAGGGAAGCGCAGTTAAATGAAGAGATTGGAATGGATGCAGTCGTTGCTCAAGGTAGTGAAGCTGGTGGCCACCGCGGGACATTCGACTCAGAATTTAGTGAAGCGATGATTGGAACGATGGCACTTGTCCCTCAAGTTTCTGATAACGTCAACATCCCTATCATTGCTGCTGGCGGTATTGCAGATGGTCGTGGAATTTATGCGTCCTTAATTCTCGGTGCATCAGCAGCACAGATCGGTACATTGTTTTTGACGTGTCATGAAAGTGGTGCAAGTGCCCCAATCAAGTCTGTTATCTTAAAGAGTAAGGAGACCGATACGGTCATCACTTCCTCGTTTAGTGGAAAACCTGCACGTGGTGTCCGTAACAGTTTCATCGATAAAATGAGTGAACATCACGAAACTTTTGCACCTTATCCAATTCAACATGCGCTCACTTCGATCATTCGCAAAGAAGCGGCGAAGCAACATCGCCCTGAATATTTAGCACTTTGGGGCGGCCAAAACATGCGCTCGAACAGTGAACATACTGTGAATGAATTATTGGAAAAGTTAATTACACAGATCAATAACTTATTGCCGTAACTGACATATAATGAGCATGTATAGGGTGAGATAAAGAATAGTCAACTATAATAGAAAGCGAAAGTAAGACTTATAATTTCAGGAGGATTCTTATGAAGCTTGTAACGTTAAATGATGATGTAAAGATTCCAATCGTAGGAAGTGGTACGAACACGTTTGGTAAAGTAGATAATCAATATCAAAACGAATTACGTGGAGATACGCAAGAAGTCGATTGGGCCATTGAAAATGGCTACCGCCACTTTGACTCAGCAGCACTTTATAATAATGAAGAAGTTGTTGGCGAAGGTCTTAAGAAATCAAATGTTCCACGTGAAGAGTTCTTTATCACAACGAAATTCAATACTAAAGTTGATTATACTGGTGTCGAGCAAGTGAAAGAAGCAATTAAAGAGAGCCTACGTAAATTGCAAACAGACTATGTTGATTTGTATTTGATTCACTTTCCATTAGATGATAATGAGAAAAATTTAGAAATCTGGCGCGTGCTTGAAGATTACTACGCGCGCGGTGTGTTTAAATCAATTGGTGTTTCTAACTTTAATGAAGAACAGCTCGATTATCTTCTTGTCCAAGGTAAAGTGAAACCAACAGCCAACCAAATCATGTCTAACTTCAGGGATTGGAATGATCCATTGATTGAGTTCCATAACAAAAATGGAATTGCGACAATTGCTTGGGGCCCACTCGGTGGCATCGATGACGATAAAAAGAAAGTGCTTGAAGAAATTGGTGAGAAATACGGTAAGACATATGCGCAAGTCGTGTTGCGTTACCAAGTAGAGCGCAATATCATCGTCATTCCGAAATCACACAACAAAGAACGACAAGCACAAAGTCTCGACATCTTTGATTTTGAATTAACTGCTGACGATGTTGCGAGAATAGAAGAACTATAACATTTTATATTGAGTGATTGATAAGTTGGTCGCTACTTCTGGCTAAAAAAGCTGGGTGAAGTAGCGACTTTTCATGTTTATCACTACTTCAGACCAAAAAATGCACGTGTAGTAGCGACTATTCAGAAAAGTGTTGTAAGTGAGCACGGATTTGCGTTTCGTGCTCACTCGGCTCTGAAAAGTGTTGTAAGTGAGCACGGATTTGCGTTTCGTGCTCACTCGGCTCTGAAAAGTGTGTTGAGTGAGCACGGATTTGCGTTTCGTGCTCACCCAGGTCTGAAAAGTGTTGTGAGTGAGCACGGCGTGCCAATTCAGGGTTGAAAAAAGTTTGAATTGGCACGGAAGACAGGTATCGCTACTTCAACCTAGTTTTCTTCATATAGTTGTGATATTAAATATGGCAAGTCGGTTTCAAACTGGACGCCGTAACGGATTTCTTTGCCCGACTCCGATGTTCGACAAATCACTTTATGTACATAATTAACGGCAACTTCCATGGCAAAATCTACGGGTTTCCCTTGTAACATCAGGCCAGCAACGACACTTGTGTACAAGTCACCTGTACCTTCAAAATGACCTTCGATATATTCTGCATATTTAACATCGAACGCACCATTCAAATAGTTATAACTCGCTGCACCCATCTCAGTATCGGTCGTCACACCTGTGACAATGACTTGATCTTTATTAATCTCTGCTACTTTCTCAATCAGTGTTTTAACATCAAGTTTATAAATATCTTCGAAAGGTAATCCCGATAAAAATGCTGCTTCCGTCATATTCGGTATTAAAATATCTGCATCAACACTGAGTTCACGCATTGCACTAACATAAGACGCATCAAAAGGTTTATATAACTCCCCTGCATCCGCCATCACCGGGTCTAATATAAACAATCCATCTTCATTTAAAAACTCTTTAACAATTTTCTTCGTACGCTCGACTTGAGCAATTGATCCCAAGTATCCCACTAAGATACCATCAAACATGATACCGAGAGATTTCCAGTGTTTTAGAATTTTATCGGTTTCGTCTGTCAGATCTAAATATGTGTAATCCGTAAAACCAGATGTCGTATGCGTGCTGAGTAACGCTGTCGGCAACACGTTGACCTCATTATTGAGCACTGACAAAACGGGGTGTGCGACGTTCATCGAAATTCGACAACTGGCTGATATATCTTGAATCACTAATATACGAGGCTGCTTCATTTTTTGTCACACTTCCATTTTAAATAGTTGCTTTTGATGTGTAATACACTTTTTTACTCGGTAACTCGAGACAATTCAATCGCCCACCATACGCGGCTGCACCATCGATACCGATCACATTATTCTCACCGAAATACACGTTATGATTCCCTTTACCCTGTAAAATTGATGTCGGCGTATGTCCAAAGACGACGGTCTTCTCTCCATTGTACCCAAGATAAAATTCCTCACGGATCCAAATGAGCTTGAACGGGTCGCTTTCTTCTACAGGTGTACCTGGTTCCACGCCACCATGAACGAATATATAATCATCTGTTTCATAGAAGTAATCTAAGCTACGAATGAATTCTACATGCTTTTCGAATTCATCACAATCCGGAATTTGAATTTTATCGATTGAAGGGTCGTAAGTTTGTAAAGTCACTTCACCTTTGTTGCGTGCCCATCGATCTCTGGCTTTAGGTTCGTCATCGACTGCATGCACCATCATCTCATCATGATTACCTCTGAGCACGATCGCCCCTTTTTCCTTGAGGTCCATGACACGATTCAGAACATCTTTAGATTTTGGACCACGGTCAATATAATCACCAAGTAGAATCAGCTGATCTTCTTCGTGATTGTAATTTACTTTTTTAAGTAGCGCATCGAAAAGTTCGTATTCGCCGTGTATGTCACTAATGACTAATGTTCGTTTCATGGATAGACCTCCTTCGTGCGTACTAAAATCTCTTTTCTACCTTTAGACATTATACCATCAGTTGAGTTCTGTAAAATATAATTGCTTTGTTTTGGGTGGGATTTGTAGTTTATGTGACTATGAGCCTTGCTCATTGGCGTGCAAATGGATTTGCGTTCCAATGAAACTCGCTCACAGACTCGCAAATGGATTTGCGTTCCAATGAAACTTGCTCACAGACTCGCAAATGGATTTGCGTTCCAATGAAACTTGCTCA
>DYYI01000002.1:0-5761 GCA_020741755.1 Aliicoccus persicus
GTCGCTGACTGTTCCTCATGAGGTGAATTCATGGTGCTGTGGAACACTTTAAGTTGTTTACTGTTCCTCATGAGGTGAAATTGGGGTGCTGTGGAACACTTTAAGTTGTTTACTGTTCCTCATGAGGTGAAATTGGGGTGCTGTGGAACACTTTAGATCATAAACTGTTACTCCCGAAAGAAAATCAACGGCTTGAGTAACACTTTGGGTTGCAAACTGTTACTCCCGAAAGAAAATCAACGGCCTGAGTAACACTTTGGGTTCGAAACTGTTACTCTCGATTGCAAATCAAGGGCTTGAGTAACAGTCCTAGTGCAAAATGTTACTCCCTAAGATAAACCTTGTGTCTGAGTAACATCTTTAGACTTCGAACTGTGCGGCAGCCCACAATTTCAGACTCTGACGCACACTTTAGACTTCGAACTGTGCGTCAGCTCAAGATTTCAGCTCCTGCCGCACACTAGCATCCCAAAAGATCGACCCACGATCCCCCGAAATCCCCGTAACTGGATAAGGTTGACCAAACAACGCACCCCAAAAGACGGACCCACCAGCACCCGAAAACCCCAAATCAAAACAAAAACCCACACAGGGGGCTCTCATCATACCGTGCTTCCCGTGTGGGTTTCATATAATTTTTAGTATAGTGGTTCTGGAAGTGTTTCTAACTCTTCAGCTTTGTAAAGTACTGAAACGATTGGTACTTCTGCTGCCATTTCTTCACCATTTGCATCTCTGTGCACGCTGATTACTTCTGCGTAAACCGCATAGTCATTATCACGTGTACCATCAAAGATCATATAAGGAGTTTGTCCTTCTTCAGGCATAAACTGGTCATACTGTAATGTTGGTGGTCCATAACTGTTCATTAAATCATTCGTCGTAACGCCTGCATAGATGTAGACATTCTCTACAGTGTTATCTGCAGCACTTTCTACGTCTGCTACTTCGTTACCCTCGAAGTATGCTGAACCGCCTGAGTATTCAACTGCTAAGTTGCCGTACACTGCAAGCTCTGTTCCGTTCGAATCAAAAAGAAGTTCATGTGTACCATACATTTCTTCAACATCTTCCTGCGTTGATCCTTCAGGAATTGAGTTGTACTGATACGCTTCAGGTCCGCCGAAAAATACATCGATGAATTCTGAAGATAAAACATCGATTTCATTGCCATCGACTGCTTCTTCTGTTTCAATTTCTTCTGTTTCACTATCTGAAGATTCTTCATCTGTCGATTCTTCTGAATCACTTTCTTCACTGTCTGAATCCGAATCCGATTCTGCATCTGAATCTGAGTCAGAGTCTGAATCTGCATCGCTATCTTCTTCGCTGTCTGCATCTTCATCTGTTGATTCTTCATCCGTTGTTTCAGTGTCTTCGCTTTCTTCTGTCTCATCATCTGTGTCTTCATCATCGCCGCCACCACAAGCAACTAAGACAACACTGATTGTTATCATCATGAGTAATAATAAAAATTTTCTCACTGCACACACCTCTTTTTATGAAATATATAACTCCATTATAACGGGTAATCGCTTGATTACCAATGATAATATCTAGCCTTCTTCTAAGAATTCCATCAAAATAGTAAAACTTTGCTCTTTTGCTTGTGCATTACTTTCTTCTGTACCACCGACATGTATGTCATTGAAGTGTTCTGTACGGAAAAACGCATGGCCTGCTTCTTCCATGACGTGTACTTCTGCACTATCTAAACTTAACCCCAGTTCTCGTGCAAAAACATCACTCGGATAGTTCGGATCTTCACCACCAGCAAAGATCAGCGCTCGACCTGTAAAATTCGAAGTCGGTATGCGTGCGCGTTCTGGGTTCTCTGTATTTTCTAGTGCCGATTCATATACATGACGGAAGTTCGATGGCGCAAGCACGCCTTCATACAGTAACGCACGGCCCAAACTCATTAAGTTAGAATCTCTCAAGTCGATGTATGTAATCATCTCATCGTTATATGTCCACGGCGATACGCTTTCAAACGATAGTGACAGTCCGCCGAATACATGCGTCATTGGATCATACAGTACCAGCTCATTGATGTTATCGTGGAAGTTGGTCAAGATGAGCGCAAGTTCTGCACCTTTCTCATGTCCGATTACTGTCAGTTCAGTTTCTTCAAGTTCAGCAACCGATAAAAAATCTTGAAAGAATTCGATTGGGACCATTTCTAGCTTATCGGGTTGATTATCATCGCCAAAGTAAAAGAGCGAATACACTTCAATGCCATTCTCTGCAAGCTCACTCGCAAACTCGAAATTTAAACTGCCATCGTTACCGCTAAGCATGACGACTGGGTTAACACCTGTCGCAGGTTCGTCTGGAATGATGTGTATACCATTTGCACGATCCTCAGAAATTCGTTCTACAGAAAAAGGGCCGTCAGCATCTGCATATTGTGAAAATCTCTGGTGATTAATTGCTGCTTGATCTTCTAAACCATGTTCAAATGTATTATAAATTCTAAGTCCGAAAATGGTGCCGACAACAATGATTGCAACAGCCATTAACGATATCATTATTCCGACGAATACTCTCATGTCAAAAACTCCATTTAATCGTTTGATTTATTATATCAGATTTTATTGTAACAATTATTACATAACTATTTCAGTTTACGAATGTATTTTCGTTCTATTATATATAAAATTCATATGCTAAAAAACTAAAGGAGTGGAAAAATGAAAAATGATACTGTAAAAAAGTTACATACTTTACTGAACGCAGCATTAAAAAATAAGAACAACAACTAAAAAGAAGCAATTTAGGATTGCCCTAAACCGCTTCTTTTTTAATATGCTTTTGTCGATTCATTAAAAAGTATATGAGATAGAAACATGCGAGACTGAAGAATATCGCACCTGCCACATAAAATGTCGTTGATATTTGTCCTGTTAGATCGACGAGCAATCCACCGATTAACGGTCCAACCATCGTACCCACACCTTGAGCGAAGTTGAAAAATCCCCACGTTTCACCTTTAAGATCTGGATGAATATTGTTGGCAATAAACTTGTTCCAGCTCGGCAACAGAATACCGTAAACTAGACCAAGGCTGATTGCAATGATCATAATTACAACAAAGCTTTCTGCACCAACAATGGACAGAATGGCTGCACCGAAAATCGTAAAGCCGATGACGATGATTAACTTCGTCACGAAAAATTGAAATGTATCTAAAATCTTACCAATACTCACGATCGCAATGCTACAAACAGCACCTGCAACCCCGAGGATAATTGTATAGTGATTGAGTTCAAGCGATGCCTCTCGCACGATGAAACTCGGCAGTACGGGTATCAACATACCGATGGCAAGTGCTTGCAATAATACCCCCGGCATCACCGGTACGTGGCTTTTTATCACCCGAAGCATATTGGCTAACTGCTCTTTAACGCCGATTTCTTTACGATTGACGACATGAACTTTCGTAAATATTAGTACGATTAAGTTCACGAGAAAAAACAATGGAAACAACACAATGAAACGGCGCGGTTCTATCGTCAGTAAGAAATTCATGACGACCATGCCGGATAGTAATCCACTCAACCAGACAAAGTATACAATCCCCATCTGTTTACCACGCACTTCTTCACGGATTGAAGCTAACGTGATGATCCATATTGGACATGCAGCGATTCCTAAAATAATGGCTGCAATAATATATAGGATGTTATTATCCTGAATGGTCACAAGCGAAAATCCGATCAGACCCAGCATGAAGCTCACGAGCAACACTTTCTTTTCACCGAAGCGTTTCATTACACCACCGATGAAAATATTCGATGCCGCATCCGTCACGAAATGCAGCGTGACTGCAAGCGATGCGATTGTCAGTGTCATCTGAGTACTAATTGCTGGCAAGCCGGGCAAGAAACTCAAGATAAACATCCCACGTGCAAACTCAGTTAAAGCCAGCATAATTAGCAACTGAATAAATGAATTTTCTTTATAGGCGATTGATGACATAGTGCCTCCTACGATTTTATACGCATGACCGAACTTTCAATTTCCAAAGTATTCACAACATGTTTGACGATTGTCTCAGTTGCGTTTGGTTTCTGATATTCTTTTAATTTACGCACCATGCGTTTTCTAAAGAAGAGATTGCTAATCAATGAATCGATAATCATCAGCAGTTCTTCTTTGTTATGTGCGATTCGAGCTAAGTCTTTGCTTTCAAAGAGTAGAGCATTCTCTTTCTCTTGTCCAGGCGCAGGGTTATATAATACCATAGGAATGTTACGTGTCAAAGCTTCTGTAATCGTAATTCCACCAGGCTTCGTCACAAGTACATCTGAAACAGCCATCCACTGGCTCATCTCATTTGTGTAACCGATGACACATACATTCGATTGTTTTGAGAATGCAACCTCTAGTTTAGATTTGAGCAATACATTATTCCCACAAATGATTACGACTTGCGTCTCGTCCTTATTTATTAGACTTGAAATAATGCTCTCAAAGCCTTTCATCACGCCGAAAGCACCCGTTGCAATCATCACCGTATTTTTGCGTGGATCTAATTGATGACGCGATAAAAATTCGGCACGATTCACGTTTTTACTAAATTTTTTCTCGACTGGAATACCCGTCACATCGATTTTTTCCGCATCCATACCATGTAGGAGCAATTCATTCTTTAAGATTTCAGAACCGACATAATAGTAGTCCGAGTCTTTTATCCACCAATTTTTATGGAAACGGTAATCCGTCACCACAGTATGAATCCTTATATCTTTGTTAATAAATCGTTTAATTTTGCGCAACACAGGTGTTGGAAACGTCGATAAAATCATATCCGGCTGGTGTTTATCGATTAAATAGAGCAGGCGTTTTAAGCCATACTTATTATAGAAACAACGCTCAACTTTTTCTGGATGATTGTAATAAAACATACGATATGCTGTACGGAAGTACGTGAAACTGTTGATATACCATGCTTGAGCAATTTTTGTTAGCTTTGGATGTGCCTCTAAAAATAAGTCATGTACCAGTATATCTGCATCGTAATGAGATAACGCATCGACTAAGTTCTCCGTCACTTTTAAATGGCCATTACCAAATGATCCAGTGATAATAAGTATTTTCTTCTTCATCACCATGCTCCTTTGTATTAAATACTGTGTTGACGAGTATTCATGTATTTACATTTTCATCATATACCGTATTGATGAAATAATCTTCAAAATTAACGAACATTTTACAATCTTCAAGTGACATTATTGTCACTTCCAATATGTCCAATTACTAACAAATCCCTTATTCTATTGTTGTGTTAAGGCTTTCATGATACGCTTTTAATAACATATCTGAGGAGTTCAACGATGAAGAATAGAATTAAATTATTTACAATTATTATAGTACTGACTCTAATAACAGCTGCAATTTTAGGCGTATTCTTTAGTTTTTCACTAAATATCATCTATGGGGACATGGAACGTGCATTTACACTCGGGATGATCGCTGGTCTAGTTTCTGCAATTTTTACTGCAGTATATGCTTATGTTTCGGGTATAGTGAAGAAGGTACTTTACAAGCGATTAGGAATTAAAGATCTGCATGATCTATAGAGAAACTTCGTATTGGCAATCGAATAACAATTAGGAGGGGTTTTGATGTCAGTGATGGAACAAGTAAAGAAACTTGAGGATAAAGACTGGGTACTGAAGAATGATGACCTTATTGTTAAGAAGTTTACATTTGAAAACCATTTGGATGGTGCAAACTTTGCTAAAAAAGTGAGCGT
>DYYI01000003.1:0-40297 GCA_020741755.1 Aliicoccus persicus
AATATAACATATAAATTCTTTTTATGCATAAAAAATCACTTATAAGTACCCTTATAAGTGAAATTATACAGTATTTATGATAGTTTCATTAGAAACTGATGAATAATCATTGCTTTTGAATTCTGCAAACACTAAATATTCAATATTTCCTTTACTTCCTTTAATTGGTGATTGTCTCAGCCCAAGTACGGTATAACCGCATTCTTCTAAATGATCAACGACTCTTTGAATGACATTGATATGTGTTTCTTTGGAAGTAATTATGCCACCAGATTCAGCTTCTTCTAAATATGATTCGAATTGGGGCTTTATAAGTCCAATCAGTATAAACTGGTGGTTAAATAATTTATTAATATGGTTAATGATTGGCACAATGGATGTAAATGATACATCAATTGTGATTAAATCAGGCTGTACTAAAAAATCTTCATACACCGTATCCTTAAAGTTTGTCTGTTCCATGACAGTTACACGCGGATCAATTCTTAACTTGTAATCAAGTTGATTTGTGCCAACATCTACGGCGTATACATGTGCTGCTTGATGTTTTAGTGCACAGTCAGTAAAGCCACCCGTAGAACTTCCAATATCGATAACACATTTATTAGAGAGATCGAGTGAAAACTCTTTGATTGCATGTTCGAGCTTAATCCCACCACGTGACACATATTGTTTCATATTACGAAAACGTATATCTGCCTTTGCTGGATGAATCATTTCAGACGGTTTATAAATCGGCGCATTGTTATTTAAAACTTGTCCAGCCATTATATAGCGCTGAATTTCATCAATGGTTCCAATATTGAAGTGAGAATGAATGTACTCATCAACTCTAATTTTCTTCATTGTCTTGGTTTACCATTTCTTTTGCTTTGGCATAAATGTTATCAAATGAAATGCCAATATCATCGAGTAACTCATTGACGTTACCATGTTCGATGTATTCATTACCGATACCGATACGTTCGATTGAATTTTTGTAATTGTTATCCAACATAAACGATCCAATCATGCTGCCAAGTCCACCTTCAAGCATACTCTCTTCTACAACTAAAATCGGTTGGTTTTTCTGACCGAGTTCATGAAGCATTGATTCGTCCATCGGTTTAATAAATCGTGCATTAACCACATTGATGTTTATGTTTACTTTCTTAAATGCATCAGCCACATCTTGAACGAGTTCTAACGTTGGACCAAATGATACGATTGTAAGCGCATCACCTTCGGTAAGGTTTTCCCATCTACCGAGTTCCAATGCTGGATAAGTGATGGCTTCATCGATGCCATTTACATTACCTCTTGGATATCTAAGCGCAATTGGACCCTCATGATTAAATGCAAGTTCAATCATTTGGCTCGCTTCTAATTCATCTTTTGGCATCATCAGTACCATGTTTGGTAACGGCGTGATGAAACTGATATCAAATATACCTTGGTGCGTTTCTCCATCGGCACCAACTAACCCACTCCGATCAATACCGATAAATACATTTAAATTCTGTCTGTCGACATCATGTAATAATTGATCATAGCCTCGTTGTAAAAATGTAGAATAGATCGCCAAATAAGGTTTCATTCCTGCTGCTGCTAAACCTGCACTCATCGTAATCGCATGTTGCTCTGCAATACCAACATCAAAGAATCGTTCAGGATACGTACGTGCAAAGTTTGTTAGTTTACTGCCCACCGGCATCGCTGGTGTGATAGCAACGATCCGTTCATCTTCATGCGCATGAGAAAGCACTGTGTTAGATACAAACTCACTCCATGAGATCGTAGATCTACCGCCAAGTACTTCTCCAGTTTCGATTTTATATGGTCCTAACCCATGCCATGTTCCGATTTCATCTGTCTCTGCATGTGTATAACCCTTACCTTTTTTCGTCACGACATGAACGAGTACTGGCCCCTTAAAATCCTTTGCATTTTGCAGTGCAGTATCTAACTCTTCGTAATCATGACCGTCAACTGGTCCTAAATATTTGATACCGAGTTCTTCAAAGAATACGCCTTCAACAAATAAGTATTTAAAACTATCCTTTAAGCGATCGACGATATCTCTTAGTTTAGAGCCAACTTGTGGTACATTCTCAATCATCTCTTCAAAATCATATTTGGCACGATTGTAGTTCACATTCGAGCGAATACGTCCAAGCATGTTGTGCATTGCACCGACGTTTGGTGCGATGCTCATCTCATTATCGTTGAGAATAATAATCATTGGCGTCCGCTCTGAGCCGATATTATTTAACGCTTCAAGCGCCATTCCACCTGTTAATGCACCGTCACCAATAATTGGTACAACATAATGATCTTCCTTTTTAATATCTCGAGCGAGCGCCATACCCATCGCTGCTGAAAGAGACGTCGAACTATGTCCGGCTTCCCAAACATCGTGTTCTGATTCCCGCATCTTCGGAAATCCACATAGTCCTTTATATTGGCGTAGCGTATCGAATTCATTGATACGTCCTGTTAAAATTTTATGAATATATGCCTGATGTCCGACATCAAACAAAATTTTATCTTCGGGACTATTAAAATGCTTATGCAAGGCAATTGTTAATTCAACAACACCGAGATTTGCACCGATATGTCCACCTGTTTTTGAACATGATTCAATAAGAAAAGCACGTATGTCTGCACTTAGCCTTTCTAATTGTTCTGTATTCATGTCTTTTAAAAAATCAGGGTTTGTTATTTCGTGAATATTCATTCCCATCCGTCCTTTTAATTACTAAACTATATTATAACAAATCAACCCATACAAAAAAATAAAATAATCATGTAATCTTAACTTGTAATAAGATTACGATAACTATTTTATCTTTATAGACTGATCTTTAATTTTTCAAGGATGGCCACGAGTGGTTCTATAGAAATTAGAGTTTCAATCGATTTCAGATGGTCCATCGCTGTATCATACAGTGTATCAAATTGCTCATACGCGCCTTCGAGACCATATTCGCTCACATATGTCGTCTTATTATTTGATGCATCACTGCCTATGTTTTTACCGAGTTCTTCAACATTTGAGACAACGTCGAGTATGTCATCACGAATTTGAAACAACACGCCAACTTCTTTGGCATATCTGTTCAAAATATTTGTAACATCGTCACTCGCCTCTCCGATAATGCATGCCATCTCAACGCATGCACGAATGAGCGCACCTGTCTTATAATTATGAATTTGAGCGAGCTCATCGAGTGTAATCGGTGACGTCTCTCCTTCAATGTCTAACATCTGTCCGCTTATCATGCCTTCTTGTCCTGCATTTTTAAGCAAAATACCAAGTACTTTTATCTTCTTATCGTCTGCGAGATTGTCATCCGAAATAACGACTCTAGCACTCTCTGTTAGTAAGTTATCACCAGCAAGTATCGCTGTTGCCTCACCAAATACTTTATGATTTGTTGGCTGTCCCCGCCTTAAATCATCGTCATCCATTGCAGGAAGATCATCGTGAATTAGTGAGTATGTATGAATCATCTCTATTGCAGCTGCTGTCGAATGACCATGCTCAAGTGGAAATCCGAGTGCTTTTAATGTCGATAACACCATCGTCGGACGGAATCGTTTCCCACCGGCTTCAATCGAGTAAATACTTGCGCGTTTAATCGTCTCTGATATGTCATTATTTTTCAAATGCGTGATAATCAGTTGCTCAACAGCATCGAGTGATTGTTTAATATCATTCATCACTAGATTCGTCCTCTCCTAAATGATGTAATTCCTCGACTTTCATCTCAGCATTTTTCAAAATCAGCCCACAATCTTTCGCTAACTGAACACCTTGCTGATAAAGTTCGAGTGACTTTTCTAGCGTTACATCATCTTTATCGAGTTCGACGACGATTTCTTCTAACGTTTTAATTTTTTCTTCAAATGTCTTTTCTTTCGTCACTTTTTATTCACCCCTATCACTGTTGATCGTATGATACCGTCCGTTACTGTCGTTGAAATTTCATCATCAACTTCGACTTGATCGATACGTTTAATGATTTCACCCTGCTTTTCCGTGTAACTATAGCCACGGAGTAATACTTCAGTTGGACTTAGTGAGTTCAATAATCTTAACAACTGTTCATGTTGTTTTTTCTTACTATCGATATTCTTCTCCGTTTGACGGTTTAATGAAACGTTTAAACTTGCAAGTCGTTCTGAATAATTTTTTATATCTCTTTTTGGAGATAAAGAGAGCAAGCCTTGCTCGACATAAGACAATGTTTTTTTCTTGTCGTATATGTTTGAATCGATCGAACGCATCAGTTTTTCAACCAAATGATCGAGATGAATCTTTTGGAACTGATATAGATTAGATGGATGTTCTATTTTGTGTGATGTCGTTTGCTTCAACAATTGATGTTTCCGATCTAAAATCGTTCGCATGCGTTTGTTCATGTGCAGTTTGTACGTCTCAATACGTTCAAAAATATCCACAACATTTTTAACTGCTCGTTCAATGGCAGCTGTTGGTGTTGCTGCTCTTAAATCAGACACGTAATCGACGAGCGTCGTATCCGGCTCATGTCCAACGCCAGTAATAATCGGTGTGTTCGTATGGAAAACCTGCAGTGCAACTTCTTTTTCATTGAATGTCCACAAGTCTTCGATTGAACCACCACCGCGCGCCAAAATTAACACATCAAACCCCAACGTATCTGCATATTTTAAATTTTTAATGACAGAATCTATACTGCCGACACCTTGTACTCGCGTATCAATAATCGTTGCTTGAGCAAGTGGGTAGCGCCTTTCAAGCGTCGTTAACATATCGCCTCTGACAGCACCACTAATTGATGTCAGAATTCCAATTTTCTCTGGATATTCTGGAATTGGTTTTTTATGTTTTAAATCAAAGTACCCGTTCGACTCGAGCTCTTTTCTATCCTTTTCAAGCTTTGCAAACAATTGACCCAGTCCATCAAGTTCAACATGCGTCACGATAAGTTGATAGCTACCCTGTTGTTTGTACACACCAATTTTACCCGTAACAAGCACGCTTTGTCCTTCTTCTAAATCAAATGATAGACCTCGCTTATTACGGCTAAATAATGCACAATTAATCACCGCATCCGAATCTTTCAATCTGAAATATACATGACCGGAGCGATGATGATTGACGTTTGACACTTCACCCTTCACATATGCTGTTTGCATATATGGGTCCTGTTCAAACTTTCTGGATATATATTGAGTCATCACACTGACACTTAAAAACTTATCATTCTGCATCTTAAAACGTCCTTACTTTTCCAAGTAGTCTGAGTCGATAAAATTCTTTAGTACACCGTTAATAAACTTGAAGCTTTCATTATCACCATATAGTTTTGCTAAAATTACAGTCTCATTAATGACAACCTTTTTCGGTGTTTGATCGAGCAGTATTTCACAAAATGACATTCGAAGTAAACTGCGTTCCACTTTCGATAGTCGATCAATCGTGAACTTTTGCAGATAATTACTGATTGATTCATCAATGACTTCACTATTTTGCACATAATAATCGACCACAGTTTTTACATATTCATAGTCATCATATGCATCTTTAAATTTAGTTGAATCCAAAAGTTCTTTTGAATCTTCTAACTGAAAAATAATTTGAAAAATTTTCTTACGTTGTTCGTGTCTATTCATAATTGTCCCTATCTTAAGATTTAATGTTAATGATATGAACATTGACATCTTTCACTTCAAAGTTTGTCATGTTCTTGATCGAATTGGTAATGTTCTTTTGAATATTTACTGCAGTTTTGTGTACATTCGCATGACTAAATAAAGATACATATACACTGACAGAAATTGTATCATCATTCGTATCCACTTTAATACCTTTTCCACGATACTTTTTCCCGAGCTTTTCAAAATTACCACTCGCAAAGTTATTTTGTAATGCGTGTACGCCTTTCGTTTCTGTCGCTGCGATACTCGCAACAACTTCAATGACTTCCGGAGAAATTACGACGCGTCCTAAATTTTCATTGATTGTCTGTAAGTTCATATCAATCACCTCTTGCTTATTATACCAAACTTAACACGATATTGAATTTGTTACCCAATAAAAAAATCGTGATGTTAAACATCACGATTCATTCATTACATCATTTTCCGCTAGGAAATTTGTATTGTAATTATTTTCTATGAAATTTTTGTTATTTAAAAGTTTTAAATGGAACGGAATTGTCGAATCAATACCGTTGATTGTGAACTCTTTTAATGCACGTCGTGCACTGTTTATCGCTTCTTCACGACTATCACCATGAACGATTAATTTAGCAATCATTGAATCGTAATATGGTGGAATCGTATAGCCCGAATAACATGCCGTATCAAGCCTTATACCATATCCACCTGGCGCTAGAAAGTCAGTGATTTTACCAGCAGATGGCATGAAGTTCTTCGCTGGGTTTTCTGCATTGATTCTAAACTCGATAGAATGACCTCTAAACGTAATATCTTCTTGTTTATAAGGAATCTCTTCACGCATCGCAACTTTTATTTGCATCTTGATTAAATCAACACCTGTAATCATTTCAGTTACAGGATGTTCCACTTGAATACGCGTGTTCATTTCCATGAAATAAAAATTATCATCATTTAAATCATAAATAAATTCAATTGTACCCGCACCAATATATTGAATACTGTGTGCTGCATTTACTGCTGTCTGACCCATTTCTTCACGCTTTTCTTCTGTCAAAATCGGGCTTGGTGCTTCCTCGACAAGCTTTTGC
This sequence comes from Aliicoccus persicus, assembly GCA_020741755.1. Classification (GTDB taxonomy): domain Bacteria; phylum Bacillota; class Bacilli; order Staphylococcales; family Salinicoccaceae; genus Aliicoccus; species Aliicoccus persicus_A. Next base: position 6,738 of record DYYI01000003.1, read on the forward strand.
ATGCGTCGCTGAACCGTACAGTCACGTTCTCCCAAATGGATCACATTCCCGTAGTAATCTCCGAGTACTTGAATTTCAATATGTCTAAAGTTTTCAATATATTTTTCCATGTAAAGACTGCTATTGCCAAAGGCACTCTGTGCTTCTTTCGTCGTCAATTTATACCCTTGGATCAATTCCTCTTCATTTCTGGCAACGCGAATTCCTTTACCTCCACCACCATGACTCGCTTTAATAATCACAGGGTATCCAATCGTTTCGGCAACTTCTTTCGCATGTTCAATAGAGTTTAGTATACCGTCACTACCTGGTACAGTCGGAACACCTGCTTCTTGCATCGTTTTCTTGGCCACATCTTTAATACCCATTGTTGAAATCGTTTCAGGCATTGGACCGACAAAAATGATATTCATCGCTTCACACATTTCAGCAAAATCATCATTTTCTGCTAAAAATCCGTAACCCGGATGAATCGCATCACAATTCGTCGACTTAGCGATTGTCATAATGCTGATCATATCTAGATAGCTGTCTTTCGACTGTTTCGGACCAATACAGTATGACTCCGTTGCAATTTTTCTATGCAAACTTTCACGATCTGCTTCAGAATAAATACTCACTGTCTCAATGCCAAGTTCATCACACGCACGTATAATTCTAACGGCAATTTCACCACGATTTGCCACTAATAATTTTTTTATCATCGAATTATAAACATCGGCTGATTGTACTCAACCATTTCTCCATCTTCGATTAAAATCTCAACGATTTCACCGTTCATTTCAGCTTCGATTTCATTAAACAATTTCATCGCTTCTAAAATACATACAACGGTATCGTTATTTACCTTATCACCAACTTTTACAAAAGCTTCAGCTTCTGGTGATGGTGCCTTATAAAATGTACCGACCATCGGTGCTTTGATGACCTTGCCACTTGGCTGTTGTTTTTGTGGTGTTGGTGCCTCTTCTTTAACTGGTGTGGATTGAACAGCAGGCTGTGCTGGCATCTGTGTAGGTGCCACAGCCTTTTTTAATTTGATTTCAACATCTTTGTCTTTATACTCTACTTCAGATAAAGAAGCCTTATTCATTTTTTCAATCAATTCATCGATATGATTTAGATTCATTTAGAATATCTCCTAGTCGTTCAAATATTGTAATTAATTTTACTTAAAAATTACTATATCTTCAAGTCTATTATGTATTTTGGATAAAACTACGTTTAATTCGATGTGCTTAAAATTAAAAATTGAGTACATATGTACTCAATTTTTAAAATCAACTATGCTCTTGAAACGTAACTTCCATCTGTTGTACTAATCACAAGCACATCACCTTGGTTGACAAACAATGGCACTTGAATTTCTAATCCCGTTTCAAGTTTTGCTGACTTCGTTGCACCCGTTGCCGTATCACCTTTAATACCAGGTTCTGTCTCTACAACTTCAAGCTCAACGGACTTCGGTAATTCTACACCGAGTGTTTCGCCATTGTAACTCATAATTGAAACATTCATATTTTCTTTTAAGTAGTTCAACTCGTCTTCTAATTGCTCTGCAGGTACTTCCACTTGCTCGTAAGAGTTGTTATCCATGAAAACGTGCATCGCGCCGTCAGCGTATAAATATTGCATCTTGTTGTTTTCAATCATCGCTCTCGCAACTTTTTCTCCACCACGGAATGTTTTCTCTTGAATCGCACCCGTTCTTAAATTTCTTAATTTAGAACGTACAAACGCAGCACCTTTACCTGGTTTTACATGTTGGAAGTCCATGACGCGCCAAATGCCACCGTCAACTTCAATCGTTAAACCTGTCTTAAAATCGTTTACTGAAATCATTATTATTCCCCACTATCCTAAAATGAGATATTACCATTATAAAGTGTTAATTCGTATTGGTAAATGTTTGATTAAAGAATAAACAATTCCTTGCTACTATTCGTCAATCGTTTTAAACCGTCTTTCGTCACTAAGCAATCGTCTTCAATTCTTACACCACCAACACCATCGATGTAAATACCTGGCTCAATCGTAATACACATACCTTCTTCAATGATCGTATCGACGCTTGATGCAATACCAGGGCCTTCATGGACCTCTAACCCAATACCATGACCTAATGAATGTCCAAAGTTCTCACCATATCCATGTGAAGCAATCACATCACGAGATACTGCATCAGCTTCTGACGCTTTCATACCCGGCTTGATTTTTTCTAATGCTAACAGCTGACTCTCAAGCACAACATCATACACTTTTTTCATTTCATCACTCGGTTCACCGACAGCGAACGTACGAGTAATATCTGAAATATAACCATTGTATAATGCACCGAAATCAAGCGTGACCATATCACCGTCTTCGATGACTTTGTCGCTTGCAACACCGTGAGGTAATGCACCGCGTTTACCACTCGCAACGATGATGTCAAAGCTCGCACCAGACGCACCAAGTTCACGCATCTTACGCTCAAGTTCATTTTTCACATCAAGTTCAGTCATACCTGCTTTAACAAAGGTTAAAATATGTTCGTATGTTTCATCTGCAATGTCACATGCTTTTTGAATGACAGCAACTTCATCATCAGATTTCACCATTCTGATTTTCTCAATTTCAGCCGTTAGTGGTGTGAGTTCAAATGATTTGTCTAATTCAGCATATGTATTATATGTTGTTAAATGGCCTTCAAAGCCTAGTTTTTTAATACCTTTACTCTCTAACAATTCGATCACAAATGGTAAGTGACCGCCTTTTTGAAGTACAAAATCCAGATTTTTTGCTTGTTCTTGACCTTGCGCTTTATACCTAAAGTCTGAAACTAAAATGGCTTCATCTTGAGTCACAATGACAGAACCCGCACTACCCGTAAAATCTGATAAGTAACGTCTGTTGTGTGCGCTCATCACCAATACTGAATCTAAATCTTTTTCTGATAAAATTTCTCTCACTTTTTTTATTTTATCCAATTTGTATCACCTCATTAAATATATTACATTAAATCTTTTTTAATACCAACCCACTACCCTTACGTGTTAATATAAAATAATGATTAGTAAAGGAGCAATACATGAAATACATCGGACTATTATTCGTGCTCATTATAGCAAGCGCTTGTCAAAACGAAGCGACATCTCAAGATCAACAAACGCACAATGCACTAAATGAAGAGTTGATGCTATTACAATCAGAACACAACTATTTAAGCGCATATTTAACAGAACTAAATGCAGATGATAATGATGAACAGACCGAAGCAGAGAGCGACGGTTATGATGCACAAATTGAAACTTTTATTGATTTAATTATTCCTGAACTGACAAGTATTGCAACTGTGCTTGATGAAACAGAGACGCATAGTATCGCACTTGCCTACTCTACTGTAAACACACATATTCAATCGATAAATAATAGTGTGACTCAGTTACAGGCAGAAATAGAAGGTATGTCTCTAAGCGAATCACAAGAAATACATTTCGATGATTTCCAATCGACGAACAATGAACTCGTTGAAACACTCGAATTGCTAAGACGTGGTGTTGAAACGAACGATATCAATCAAGTCAACGAAGCGATTGAATCTCTAAATCAATTTAGTAATAAATATTAAGGATGAATGCACTGATGACAAAGAATATTTTTGGTGGCCAAGCTGTACCAGAAGGCGTCATGTTCCAAAACAAGGAACATATGGTCACTGCCATACGTAGAACGGATGATTCAATTGATTATTTCCATATGGAAAAACAACCAAAAAAATGGGTGAATACACTTAAGAAAATACCAATCGTACGCGGAAATGTCGCGTTGATCGAAGCAGCAATTTATGGTTCTAAGCACATGGATTTTGCTGCAGATAGATATGAGAGAGATCCAGCAGACGACGTAAAAATTGCCGAAGAGAAACAAAAAGAAAATTTAGCAAAGATGGTACTCTTTACGGTCGTTGTTGCCGTCGTTTCATTTTTAATCGGACAGTTTATTTTCACGCTCATTCCAGCATTTGTGGCGCACATGTTCGGCGGTTGGGTCACTGGTACATTCGGACAAGTGTCTATTGAAACACTCTTTAAACTCGTCGTATTACTCGGATACATCTATGTGTTGTCCCTAACACCGATGGTCAAACGACTATTCCAATACCATGGTGCTGAACACAAAGTAATCAATGCATATGAAAATGGGTATACGTTAACAATAGATAATGTGATGCAAGCATCAAGATTACACTATCGCTGTGGTAGCTCGTTTATTTTGTTTACTGTTCTCGTGAGCTTTGTATTGTACATGTTTGTACCATACGAACCACTTTATGTGAGAATTTTAAATAGAATCGCTTTGATCCCACTCGTTCTAGGATTTTCATTTGAAGTCCTTCAAATTACGAATAAATTAAGAAATATTCCTGTGCTAAAATATTTAGCTTTACCTGGACTTTGGTTACAATTGTTAACAACGAAAGAACCTCAACCTGACCAAGTTGATGTTGCGATCCACTCGTTTAATCGTCTCGTAAGGAAGGTGGAACAATGAAACGAGTATTATTAATTCTTGCCGGTCTAATTATAGTTATAGGTATTATAGGTAGCTTAGACTTTTTCGTTGCAGCGGTACTTAATTCACTGATATTCATTATGGTGCTCGGTGTCGTCGGCTACTTAATCTACTACTTTTTCTTTCTCACAGAATCCCAGAGAAAGTATAAGCGCGCGCTAAGAAAATCGAAGCGCAAACATAAAAATAGAAGAACAAATAAAGAAATCTGAACCCAGAGGTTCAGATTTTTTATCTTGTCTTAGATTTAATTTTTCCAGTCCATTTGCTAATGCCATTTTTAAGCATATACACATCTTTATGCCCTTTTTTCTTTAATACTTTTGCAGCACGAATTGAAAGACGTCCTGTTTGATCATATAAGTAAACCGGTTGGTCTTTACGAATTGATCCAATGCGTTGCTGTAAGTTCATAAGCGGTATATTTCTTGCACCGATAATATGACCATATTCATACTTTTCTTTTTCACGCAAATCAATCAGCTGTACTTTTCTTAAATCTTTTTTAAATTCTTCTTCAGGTAATGATTTGACATTACGCATATTTAAGATTCCATTAATAATGATTAAGATAACAATTACTGCTAATACGAGTAATACGATGAGCCATGTATCCAATGTTTCACACCCTTTCCAATAAATCACATAAATATATTATAAAGATTTCTGATATAATTTTCAAAGAGATACTAGGAGGATTTTTTAAATGCAGAGAGAAAAATGGTTATATTTAAATAGCGGTAAGCAAGATGCCTTTTATAATATGGCAGTTGATGAACTTTTAATGGAAAAACATCGCAATGGCGAAATTCCACCAGTCATCCGATTATATGAGTGGCAAGTGCCGAGTTTATCACTTGGATATTTTCAAAAAGTGAAAAAAGAAATTGATATAGATATGGTCGAAGAATATGGCTATCAAATGGTGCGCAGGCTCACAGGTGGTCGCGGTGTGCTGCACGATAAAGAATTGACATACAGCATCGTCGTTTCAGAAGCACATCCGAGAATGCCACATTCAGTATCAGAAAGCTATCGCATCATTTCAAGCGGACTGTTAGAAGGGTTCAAAAACCTTGGCTTAGATGCATACTTTAGTGTGCCGGATACAGAAGAAAAAAGAAAATCATTAACGAATGTCAGAAGCAGTGTATGCTTTGATACACCCAGTTGGTATGAGCTCGTCGTTGAAGGTAAAAAGATTGCAGGCAGTGCCCAAACCCGTCAGGACGGCGTCATCATGCAGCATGGGTCTATTCTACTTGATGTCGATGTCGATCACCTATTCGACATGTTTAATTACACAAATCAACGATTTAAAGAAAAAATGAAATCACAATTTAAAGAAGTTGCTGTCGCAATTAATGATATTAGCAATCAAAAATTTACAGTGGAAGATCTCTACCCTGCATTTAAACTCGGTTTTGAAAAAGGATTAGAGATTGAAACAGAACCACTCGTATTAACAGAAAACGATCACGAGAGAATTAAAGTACTAATGGAAAAATATAAATCTGAAGAATGGATGTATCGTAAGTAACATCCCAACTGGAGTGATTGCATTGAAAAAACAATTTGTAGTAATCGGTCTCGGCAGATTCGGTTCAAGTGTAGCAAGTACACTGCTCTCTCAAGGACATGAAGTACTTGTCATTGACCGTGATATGAGTAAAGTAGATCCATTTATGTCGACTGCGACACTCGCTGTTCAAGCGGATGCAACGGATGAAAGTGTACTTAAAGAATTGGGCATTCGAAATTACGAACATGCAATTGTTGCAATTGGTGAAGACATTCATTCAAGTTTGCTCGTGACGCTGTTATTAAAAGAAATCAAAGTGAATACTGTAATTACGAAAGCAAAAGATGATCGTCACGGTAAAATGTTAAGCAAAATCGGTGCGGATCGTGTCGTTTACCCAGAGCGAGATATGGGAGAACGCTTAGCCCACCACCTTGGTTCGAACAACTTAATTGAACATATAAGGTTATCACGTGAATATGACATCATTGAAATAACCGCGCCAAAGACATTTGTTAACAAATCTGTTGATGCACTTTCCAAAATGACTAAGAAAAAAATGACAGTCATTGCTATTAAAAAAGGTGATGGAGTCGATATTTCACCTCATCCAGATTCAAAGATTGAACAGCATGATATCTTGCTCATCGTTGGTGAAAAATCATTACTTAGTAAACTGGAACAAGAAACATGAATAAGACATCAAATATCGGTGCTGCACGACTCATTGTGATGTTGTTCTTCTTATCAATTGGCATTGGCACATCGTTGCTCATGTTACCTAGTGCGTCAAATAGTAATGAGAATATCTCATTCATCGATGCATTGTTCACCGCAACATCAGCTGTAAGCTCGACAGGATTAACAGTGATTGACACTGCTGAGACCTTTACTCAATTTGGACAAATCGTTATCATGATTCTCGTACAAATCGGTGGATTAGGATTTATGGTGCTCGGTGTGCTCGTTGCATTGTTACTCGGTAAAAAAATCGGTATGAAACAGCGGGCATTTTTACAACAATCCACACAATCGATTTCTGGACGTGGACTCATTCGTTTGAGTATTTACATACTCGCAATTGCACTCATATTCGAAATCGTCGCAACCGCTATACTTTCATTTAGATTCTCTCGTGATATGTCGATATCTGACGCACTGTATAATGGGATGTTTCATGCGGTTACAGCATTCAACAATGCGGGATTTACATTATTCGATCAAGGATTATCGTCGTACAATGATGATTTCATCGTCACGACGACAATTATGCTAATGATCATTTTTGGTGGTCTCGGTTTCATCGTCATCGTCGATATGATGCTCAAAAGATCCTGGCGCAGTTATACATTACACACAAAAGTCGTGTTAACTGCTTCAGGGGCACTAATAGTTATAGGTACATTAGCTATCTTTTTAATTGAATTGTTTAATACTAAAAATGGCACGACATCACTGTTTAATGAGTTTTACCATGCTCTATTCCAAAGTGTCACTGCTCGTAGCGCTGGGTACAATACAGTCGATATCAGCATGATGCTGTCATCGACACAATTTATTATAATTATTTTAATGTTTATTGGTGCAGCATCAAGTAGTACCGGCGGTGGGATAAAAGTAAACACATTTGTTATCATCCTACTCGCAACGTTAACGACATTTCGCGGTGGTGGTCAAATCAAAGCGTTCAATAGAGCGATTCCGTTAGAAGCCGTCATGCGTGCACTCGCCGTTGTCGTCAGTTCAATCGTTGCTGTAATCGTGCTAACATTAACTCTCTCGATTACCGAAGACATGCTCAATGAACATTTTCTAGAAGTATTTTTTGAATCTGTATCAGCAGTCAGTACAGCCGGTTTATCGATAGGATTAACACCAGATCTATCAGACAGTGGTAAAATCATCGTATCGATCGCAATGCTCGTCGGTCGTCTCGGCCCGTTAACGTTGGCATATGCGCTCGCACAGAAATCAAACAATTCTAAAATCAATTATCCTGAAGAAAAAGTAATGATAGGTTAATAAAAAAACACTTAATCTCTACTGTGAACTGTAACCTATAAAATAGACAATTTAATAAAAGCGTTAGGCTGTGAGTAGGTGACCCCGGTATTGTGCCGGGGTCACCTACTCACAGCCTATGGACTTGGTAAAATAAATGGACAATTTAACAGGATAAAATCAGTGGGAAAGAATCTGTTTTTATTTAACACGTTCAATAATGGCAATCCTGAATATACTATTTACGACGCAAGTAGTAACAACTACCACAGTATATTAGTTAAGGGTTTTTCCATAAATTTTTTGAAATATAATGCGCTCTTGAATAAGTTTGTTCTTTGTATTGAAAACTACAATACTGATATTATTTTTATTTATTATGATAATATTGAAGATATCAATGAAATTACTTCTTCAACATTAAATGTGGAACATCTAGTACTTAATGATGAAACATTTATATACTATAATAGAATAATGAATAAAAATTCATACTCAGATGACAGTAAAATCTTGATTTATTTGCACGGAGGTCCCAATAGCACAGATTTAAACCTGTATAACCCGCTAATATCGGAGTTTTTATCTTTGAATTATACTGTATATTCATTAAACTATTATGGTAGTACTCTATTCGGTGAATCATACATGGAAAAAATTCAAGGTGATTGGTTTAATTCCGAGGTTGAACAAGTAATATCTTTTATTGAACAACTTATTGTTGATCAAAAGAAAAAAGTTGTTCTGGTTGGTGAAAGTTATGGTTCTATTTTATCCGTATTCGTCGGTAATAGGTTATTTAATAAAATTGATTCTATCGTTGCGATATCACCAATTTTAAATTTAAGTAGATTGTTAACTTTCAAGAAAACATACTTTGAAAATATAAGTAAAGACAAGGTTAAAAAATATAATAACTGTTTGGTACACTTATTGAATAGTTATAATGGTAATTTATTATTTATTTATGGAGAGAAAGATAAATTCATAACTTCTTCAGATGTCCAAATTTTTTTAAAGCGATTTTCTCAAGATAATAACGAAAAATTACACTTGAAAGTAAATAAAACGAGTGGTCACTACTTTTATTCAGAAGATGATATGGAATATATCAAAAACATAGTCAACTAGGAGATGAATTAATGGGGAAAAAATATAAATTTACTAAAGATGAATCCCGAAACTTATACATATACCTGATTAGTATCGTTGTACTAACTATTGGAAATGGAATCTATACATTTTCTATTTCATACTACTTATTAAATGAGACAGGTTCAGCACTTTATTTCTCTATTAATTTAGCCATATCATCAATCACATTTCTAATTGTTACCCCATTTGCAGGTGTAATAACTGATTTCTTTGATCGAAAGAAAATTGTGCTATCTGGGGAATTTCTCATCACATTATTAACATTCATATTACTGCTCGTTGTTTACTTTCACGGTATCTCATTAACAGCAATATTTGTTACAACGTTCTTTAGATCATTAATACTACCATTAGTGAACAATTCCTTCTCTGCTTCGATGTCAAACTTGTTTAATGTAGATAATCTCCAAAGAGTGTTTGGGTTAAATGGAAGCATACAATCATCTGCAGCATTTTTTGGTCCAATACTCGGTGGACTAATTTTTGGTATTTTTAGTCTAGAAGTTACTTTGTTACTTTTTGTTGTCGCATCATTTGTCTCGTTTATGCTTGATTTTTGGTTAAAATTTGACTTGTTTCAACAACAAAAACCAAAGGATATTCTTGAATTAAAAAATAAAAATGTCCTCAAAAACTTTTTCATTGAAATTCGAAAGGGGTTCAAGTATTTACTGAGTATACCAATACTAAGAATCGTAATTTTTGCTGGTATCGGTATAAATTTCTTTAGTGCTGGTGATACCATATTACCTGAAAAAATGATGATTAATGAATTGAATTTTAGTCCTATAACTGTAGGTCTAGTGAATGGTATTATGGCCTTGGGTACGGTTACAGCTGGTATCCTTTTATCTTATAGAAAGAAAATTGTTAATCATGTATCCGTCATGAGATGGTGTTTCATCATTAATGGATTTATTACGATTATACTTCCTTTACCGATATATTTATCCATGGATTTTGTACAAAACATGATATTCCTATCTGTTATGTTATTTTTCAACTATTTCTTTATTGCAATTGCTAATGTGCCATTTATAAGAATTATTCATGAGGAAACTGAGGATCATATGAAAGGCAGAGTATTTTCAAATCTCGGTGTGCTAAGCAGCTCCGTTGTTCCTCTAGCTGTTGTTTTATACGGTATTATTTATGACGCAGGTTATTATATGACTGTAAATATTATTGGGGGAATTACAGTAATAATAATTTCTTTTATTTTCTTAAATCCTTCGCGAGTACATAAGCGAGCTGAAGGTTAATTAATAAATTTTAAAGTCCCATTAACAAAAAACCTGCTTAGAATCCTAAATCAGATTCTAAGCAGGTTAATTTTTTGATTGTACTTATATTCTCAACAATATTATATTTAAATTACTTCTCTTCCTTAATATCCTCTAAGCTAAATCGAAGAACTGGGTTTCTAGCTGCTTGTGTTTCATCTAAGCGACCGATTACTGTCGTATGTGGTGCTTCTAACACAACATCTAAGTTTTCATCGATTTCTTTATCGATTTGAATTAACGTATCGATAAATCCATCTAATGTTTCTTTCGCTTCTGTTTCAGTCGGTTCAATCATCATACATTCTTCAACGTTTGTTGGGAAGTAGACTGTCGGTGGATGGTAACCGAAATCAAGCAAACGTTTCGCAATATCTAACGTACGTGCACCGCGTTTTTTCTGTGCTGACGCACTGATAACGAACTCGTGTTTACAATGCTGTGGATACGGTACATGGTACGTACCTTCCAGACGACGCATCATATAGTTTGCGTTTAATACCGCATATTCAGAAACGGCTTTAAGTCCATCTGGACCCATCGTTCTGATATATGTATATGCGCGTAAGAAAATACCAAAGTTACCAAAGTGTGCTTTAACACGTCCAATTGACTGTGGTACATCATGTTCTACTTTATAGTTATCGCCATCTTTAATGATTAATGGACTTGGTAAGAACGGTGCTAAATCAGCTTTTACTCCGATTGGACCTGATCCTGGACCACCGCCACCGTGTGGGCCTGTGAATGTTTTGTGTAAGTTTAAGTGAACTGCGTCAAACCCCATGTCTCCTGGGCGTACTTTTGCCATGATTGCGTTTAAGTTCGCACCATCATAGTAAAGTTTACCACCAGCATTGTGTACGATATCTCTGATTTCAATAATTTCTTCTTCAAAGATACCTAACGTGTTCGGGTTCGTTAACATGATTGCACATGTCTTATCGCCGACTACTTCTTTTAAGTGGTCGATATCGACTTGACCTTTGTCGTTTGAACGTACTGTAACAACGTCAAGACCTGCGACAACGGCACTTGCAGGGTTTGTACCGTGTGCTGAGTCAGGCACGATCACTTCTGTTCTTTCTGTGTCACCGTTTGAATCATGGAATGCTTTGATCATTAATAATGCTGTCCATTCACCTTGTGCACCTGCTGCTGGTTGTAATGAGATTTCATCCATACCAGTGATTTCTTTTAAGTGCTCTTGCATATCATAAACGATTTCTAGTGAACCTTGGATTTGCGAGTCATTTTGTAGTGGATGACTCATCGCAAAACCTGGGATTCTTGCAACTCTCTCGTTAATTTTCGGGTTGTACTTCATCGTACAAGATCCTAACGGATAGAAACCAGTATCTACACCGTGGTTACGGTTAGATAACTCTGTATAGTGTCTCATTAAGTCAAGTTCAGCAATTTCAGGTAGTTCAGCTTTTGTTTTACGGATAAACTTATCATCAACAACTGAAGAAAGTTCTTTTTTCTCAACTTCTAACGTTGGTAATGAATAGGCAAATCTGCCAGCAGTACTTCTTTCAAAAATTAATGGTGAAGATCCCTTAAGCATTCAACTCACCTAACCTTTCAACAAATGTATCAATTTCATCTTTTGTTCTTAACTCTGTAACAGCAACAAGCATGTGGTTTTTGAAGTTGTCATCAACTTTACCTAAATCATAACCACCAATGAATCCATCATCTGCAAGTGTTTCGTTTATGTCATGAAGGTTTACATTGTCATTGAATTTAACAACGAATTCATTGAAAGTTGTACCGTCAAGTACGTCAAAACCTTTGTTAGTAAACTGGTCTTTCGCATAATGCGCAAGTGATAAGTTATTCTCAGCCATCTCAACGAGACCATACTTACCTAATGCACTCATCGCAACTGAAGAACCGAGTGCGTTAAGCGCTTGGTTAGAACAGATATTACTTGTCGCTTTTTCACGACGGATATGCTGTTCACGTGCCTGTAAAGTTAATACGAAACCACGGTTACCATCATCATCTGTCGTTTGACCCACGAGACGACCTGGCATTTTTCTCATTAATTTTTTCGTTGCAGCGAAGTAACCACAGTGTGGTCCACCGAATTGTGCTGGAATACCGAACACTTGTGTATCTCCAGTAACGATGTCTGCACCAAATTCACCTGGAGGTGTTAAAATACCTAATGCAAGTGGATTAGAGTTTACAACGAATAAACCTTTGTTTTTATGTGCAATTTTTTCGATTGCTTCAAGGTCTTCAATTGAACCAAAGAAGTTTGGATACTGTACCATTACAGCAGCTGTATCTTCGTCTGAAGCCGCATCAAGTTTTTCTAAATCCGTGACTGTACCGTCAAGATCAATCTCAACGATTTCTAAACCTTGTGCTTCACCGTACGTACGAATGATTTGTCTAGACTGAATGTTAACCCCTTTAGACACAAGTAATTTTTTCTTTCTGCTTACACCTGCTGCCATTGTACCCGCTTCAGCAAAAGCTGTTGGGCCATCATACATTGATGAGTTCGCAACTGGCATACCAGTTAGTTCAGAAATTAATGTTTGGAATTCAAAGATTGCTTGCAATTCACCTTGTGAAATTTCTGGTTGATACGGTGTGTAAGCCGTGTAAAACTCTGAACGAGAAATTACATGGTCAACAACAGTCGGAACGAAGTGATCATATACACCCGCACCTAAGAATGATGCATGTGTTTCTGATGTGACGTTTTTGCGTGCAATTCTTCCAAGCTCTTTTAGTAAAGATGTTTCATCTTTTTTCGGCTTAATATTTAGCTCGCCTTTGAAACGAATATCTTCAGGAATCTCACTAAATAAATCTTCGATACTATCAACGCCGATAGTCTCTAACATTTCTTTCTTGTCTTGCTCTGTTAATGGTAAATAACGATGACTCATATTGACGCTCCTAACTAATTATATTTGTGAAATGGTGTGCTAACGAAACGCGCACGCACTTCATTTTTACGAACTTTAATGTAAAACTCTCTATCTAATTCATAAGCATCTGTGTCGACTAAAGCAAATCCGATTGAACGCTTAGATGATGGTGATTGCGTTCCACTCGTTACTTCACCGATGATGTTACCTTTAGAATCGAGTACTTCATAACCCGTACGTGCAATACCACGTTCTAAAATTTCAAAGCCAGCACGTGTACGTGGCACGCCATTTTCTTTTTGTTCAACAAGTGCTTGTTTACCTACAAAGTCACTATCTTTGTTCAATTTCACTGCAAAACCAATCTTTGCTTCAAGCGGTGAAATTTCTTCTGTTAAATCTTGACCATGAAGTGGTAAGCCAGCTTCTAGTCTTAATGTGTCACGTGCACCAAGTCCACACGGTGTCACACCCGCTTCTAAGAAGTGATTCCATAATCCGACTGTATCTTCAGCACGGCAATAAATTTCAAACCCATCTTCACCTGTGTAACCACTTTGTGAAAGAATCACGCCGTAGCCAGCGACTTGAATATTTCTCTTAAAGTTAAACATTTTCATGTCGCCAATCGATTCTTCAACAGCTAACTGTACAACTGCACGTGCACGTGGCCCTTGAATTGCCAATTGACCGAATTCAGCACTGACATTCTCAACTTTTGCATCAAATCCTTCAATCGCAGATAATACTTCAAAATCCTTATCGACGTTTCCAGCGTTAACGACTAGTAGATATTCATTTTCCCCTACTTTGTACAGTACTAAATCATCAATCGTACCGCCTTGTTCATTCGCAAGTACAGTATACTGTGCTTTATCGTCTGACAGTATAGAAACATCATTTGTTAAAGCGTAATTTAGAAATGCTTCTGCTTCAGGACCTGAAACTTTGATCTCACCCATATGGGAAACATCAAACATACCGACTGAATCTCTTACAGCTACATGTTCCTCTTTAATACTTGAAAACTGAACTGGTAGTGCCCAACCATGAAAATCCACTACTTTTGCACCTGATGCTTCATATGCATCAAATAAAGGTGTCTTCTTCAAATCACTCATACCGTTCCTCCTTAAAATAAAAACAACAGAATAGCAACTGTCTGCTACCCTGTTGATTACCCTCCAGGAATGCGTCCCAATGCCTTTCTTTTGCCTGAGAGATTCGCTTGCGCTTGCTCCTTCGGCGACGATGGCTCGTTCTCTCGAGCATTGTTCATTCGCATATGAAGTTGTTATACTCATTATAAAGTTTAGTTGTGTTCCGTTCAAGTTTATTTATTTTATGCATCTTGTTTTATAAATTCAAGTATTTCTTTTACACAATCATCGACAGGAGCACTCGTGTCTATTCTAATATGTGCGAGTGATTTATATAAGTCATATCTAGATTTATAGCGCTCTCTTATATCTTGTTTATTTTGTGCCAGTGGTCGATTCGTATCACCAGAAATTCTATCCAGTAACTTGTCAATCGGTGCATCGAGCCAAACAATAGGTGTTTTTGTAGACTTTAGGAATTCATATGACGGTTGATAAGTTACGATGCCCCCACCTGTCGCAATGCAATCATATGAGTCATGGGTCTCTTTTAATGCATTGTATTCCAGGGCTCTGAAGTGTTTTTCACCGTGTGCATTAAAGATTTCTGGTATCGATTGTTGTTCATTTGATTCGATCCAGTGATCCATATCAATATATGAAAAGCCATTATTATGTAAACGTTTGGCAATGGTAGATTTACCACTGCCCATAAACCCGATTAGTATCATAATCATCTATCCCATCAGTGCAATTAGTTTTTGATTATATATTTCGATTAAGTTTTTACGAATCTCAATGATATATATAATCTTATTATAGTAATAGTAGAACACTTGATACAAATAGACGAGAAAGATGTACATCGTTATGCTGACAAATCCATCATTTTTTAAAACTAAATGTTTCATTTTCTATTTGTCCCCCTATTATCTCAAGTTGGATACTGTACTCTGATTCTGTAATGATAAATGCGTCCACATTGAACAGCATCGTAATGAATCCTACACCATCGATTGATTTAATGACGCGATTATTGTTCAAGCGATAGCTGACGTTTTTTGATTCAGTTGTGAAGTTTATCATTGATTGTCCATCATTTGTGCTTACGGCTTCGCTGTCTTGGTAGGTTTCCATCAATTCGATGACGAATAGATCGTAGTCAAGGTCATATATGAGATCATCGGAATGAAAAAATTTTATGAGCATGGGTAGAAAACTGAGTATAAAGGCTAGAGTAAATAGCGAGAGTATCGCTTCAATGAGTGTAAAGCCGGAATCACTCCGTACAAACTTCAATATCTTCATGACGACATATCACTCCAGCATTAAAAAATTCGTCATCAAATAGAATGGCTTCGCTGTTTATGAGTGTGATATAAATATCTCTTTTGAATTTTAGTGTTTGCTCAGTCAATGCTTCCGTCTGATGAAGTGCAATCATTGAAGGGACGAGTATTGTCACGATAATACTAAAAGTTAAGATTGCGAGTAATGTATCTATGAGTAAAAACCCTTCATTGTTCAACTCTGAATCGCCCCTTTTGAATTTGGAATATAAAATTGACGTCACTGTTTGCACAATTTAATCGAATCGTACCGAATGCGTTTGTATCTCCATTCGGCAAATATGAAAAACGCGTCATGCTGTTTGTCTTAATTGTGCACTGATCGAGTACTATCGATTCTTCTATCGTCCCGTCACTATTGATTCTCATAATCTCATTAGCAACCTGATAGACGAAGATGACGTTACGCTCCCCTTTTTCTATCGCACTGATCTGTGCATTATGAAAAAAGTATCGAATGTTTTCTATTTCTCTATCGACTAATGAACCTGAATCACTTGGCATTTGTATCATGACAACAAAGGAAATCAAGCTAACTATAAAGAGAGTTAGCATTGATTCCATCAGTGAAAAACCGTTATTCAAGACGCGACGCTTCGCCATTTGTTACGACGATTTCATCACCATTTTGACATGTTGTTTGAGACGACGATAAGTAAGTCGGCACTAAGTCATTGATTGTTTGAGGTTGTGTCCCTTCATTCAATGTATAGGCTTCTACTTGACTTTGAACCATACGCACTTGTGCCTCACAGCCTGTATTTTGAACATTCTCACTCTGCGCTGCTATATTTGGAATGATTAAGATGATCAACACAGAGATGACGAGTAGTACGAGTAACATCTCAACAAGTGTAAAACCTTGTTCATCTTTCATTTTTCTTAAAAATAACTTTCTCATTCATATCAACCCTTATCTATTATATTTGTGACATCATTTGAAATATCGGTAATACGATGACGAGATATAGACATGTAATCAAACCACCCAGGACGACGAATATAATCGGTTGTACACGTTTGGTGACGTACTCGATATCCATGAGCAGTCGACCTAATACATATTCGCTGAATGTAATCAATTCCTTACCGACTGTTGAATTTTGCTCACCATGACTCACGAATACGGATAATTTCTTATCGATCATGAACAATGATAGAAATGCTTGGCTCAGCGTTTCCCCTCTAAGCAACTGAGTTTCAAGCATTTCCGATTCATATTTCAATTGGTTATCAATTGTCTGAGACTTTAACAGTTCGATAATCGCCTTCACTTCCATACCATTTAAAATAAAGTAACCAAACTCTCGTGATAGTTTATATGTCTGTATCTTCATATAGACACTCTTTATGATTGGTATAGCCATCAACAATCGGTTCTTACGCTCTATCGTTAAAACACGTGTAAAAAAGAAGAGATTGATGATTAAAAATAAACAGATGATAAGTGAGATTAGAATGATGCTCGGCAACATTTCTATAAATGTTGTTAAGACGAGAACTGCACCACTAACTTCACTGCCCATACTTTCATAAAGCATTTTAAACTGTGGTATGACTGTAAAATTCAAGGTGATCAACATCCCGATAAAGATCACGCTTAAAATGACTGGGTATTGTATCGCCTTAACCACACGTTCGACCATCGTGCGCTTCGTGAACAAAAACTGTGCTGCTTCACGTAACACTTTCGATACCTCACCATGATGTTCACTAAATGTAACCTGCATGATGACTGTGCGTTCAAAATTCAGAATGGTTAAAACATCGCTAATTTTACCTGCATCATGAATTACTGTTAAACATTCTTCTTTCGTCTTTTTGTCAATTACGTCATATTGCTCGAGTAAAAACTCAATCGATTTGGTCAATGTAAATCCACTGTCGAGTAAATCAGCCAAGTTCTCTAAAAAGTGCACATCATACTTTTTAAGTTTATTGGAATTGTTTCGAATATTTTTCATAAACATCTCGGTCGATTACCTTCTCTTTATATAATGTGGCGACCTTATCATTTAACGTTTCATATGATGGATATTCACCATCTAACAGTTGGCATATATCATCATTCGTGATGTGTTCGTAGATGAGATATGACCGATTCTCTGTATGAATGAGTCGCTGATTGATTATGAGTGAGACACTTTGTCTGATCTCTTCTTTAAACAATCCATAATCCTTTAACCGTTCGATCGTTGCGATTGCAGACTTACTATGAAACGTCGATAATACTAAGTGTCCTGATAAGCTTGCCTTAATTAATGATTCAGCGACTTCTTTAGAGCGGATTTCTCCAAATAGTAGAATGTCTGGATCACATCGTAAAGCGCCTTTTAATATATTTTCATGATTCATCTCTGTCTTTTCATTGATCTCAACTTGAATCATATGATCTGATTCATACTCAATTGGATCTTCTATGCTTATAATTTGTTTTTTCGATTGATTGATTTCATTCGTCAGTAACTGATACATCAACGTCGTCTTACCGACACCCGTTGGCCCTGTAAATAATATTAATCCTTGTGATTTACTTACATAGTTTTGGAGAAACATCATATCTTTTTCATCATGAAACAACTCGAGTTGCTTTAAATGGTTTTCAGAAAGTAATAATCGAATAACAATCACTTCGTTCATCATGTCAATTGGGAGTGTACTCACTCGTACTGCGATAGATTCTTGATTATGTGTAATTAATGTTTTTCCACTCTGTGGAATTCGATGTTCATTAATGTCTAGATCTGCCATAAACTTTAAATAGTTAATCATCTTGTTATATTCACTTGTTTTAATGTAATCGTAATCTACCATTTCTCCTTTAATTCTAAATCGGACTAGACCATATGAACTTTCTAAAGTAATATGGATATCACTCGCATGTTGTTCCTTCGCATGTACGATAATTTTTTCTATATTTTGTTTCAAAAATACACCCCCTACTCTATATAAGCCTTTTTTCGGGTGTTTTATTTTTTATCGACAAGGTTTTTTCAATTTTTGTAATATATGAACTCAATTGTTGAAATCCTGAATAAATTTCAGATGTTGCACAAGTGCTATTTACAATGTTCATTTTGTTATATATAATTGAATATGATTATAAAAGCGTGAGATACATACGAAAGGACTTGTTTACTATGATGTCAAAAAACGTTAAAACATTAGGCTTTTGGACAGCAATATTTGCAGTTTTATTTTATGTCGGCGACATGCTTGCTGTTTCCGCATTCATGGTCATCCAATCATTATTTTTTGTCATTATTGCCTATATGAATTTAACTGAACGTACTTACTTGTATATATTTTTTGCATATCTCGTTTTATTCTTTGCCGGATTTAGTTTCTACAGCACATTTATTGTAGAACCAAGCTTCGGAAATCAACATTAATTTTAAAAAGAAAAATTAGGGGGTATTTAAATGCCATTTATAGATACAGGAGAATTATTTGAATTTTTTGGAACGACAATTCACATCGGGGTCAATGCAACATCACTTTTGATGTTACTTGTTACAATCATCGCGGGTTGGGGATTTGTATTGGCACTTAGAAATAAGAACATATTAGCGATTTTATTCAGTGCTGCATCCGTGTTAACATTTGGATTTTTCGCACTTGCAACGATCTTTACATTCGGTTATCCGGATTTAGGATAAAAAAAAAGACCATTCGTGGTCTTTTTTTATTTGATGTATTGTTCTACGAGTCGTGCTGCACCGTATATACCTGCATCATTCCCCAGCTCAGCAAGCACGATATTTATGCCTTCTGCTGCGGGTGGAAATGTGACCGTAGGAAACTGAGAGATGACTGAGTCTAACAAAATGTGTCCTGCATCGGAAACGCCACCACCGATAACAAAATGCGATGGATTCACAACTGACGCGATATAACTTAATCCGAGTGCAATAAAATAACCGACTTTATTCAGTACCTTTAATGCAAGTGGATCTTTTTGAACAGCCGCTGTAATGACGTCACGACTTGATAAGGTACCTACATCGATGAGTTCTGAAAGTATTGATTCAGGAAAGTCTTTTTGAAAATCATAACATAGATTCACTATACCTGTTGCAGATGCAACAGTCTCTAAACAACCACGGTGACCGCAGTTACATTGAAACTGTTCTGTATGATCTACTTTCAAATGACCAACTTCGCCACTTGCACCTTTAAATCCATGCATGAGCTCACGGTTTGAGATGATACCGCCACCAACACCTGTACCGATCGTAAGTACTGCAACGTTGCTGTAGTTTTTACCTGCGCCTTTGTATTGCTCTCCAAGTGCTGCTAAATTCGCATCATTATCCACGATGACTTCTAAATTCATTAGGTTAGATAATATACCTTTTACATCGACTTTACCTTTCCAACCGAGGTTAACGGCACCATTGACAACACCATCTTTAAAATTAACTGGTCCTGGTACACCGATGCCAATTCCGATACACTCATCCACATTACTCTCCATTTTTTCCAACTGTTTTTGAAATGAAGTCGCAATTTCTTTTAATAGCTCTGTTTCACTATTAATACCCGTTGGAATTCTCCACTTTTCAATCAACTCTAATTCTTGATCAAATATTCCGAGCTTACAACTCGTTCCGCCTAAATCTGCTGTTAATACATACTTCATATTAAACGCCTCGGTTCCTTAAGATAGTTAGTGACTCTATAAATTCTTCTTTTGATATCAATTGATTTCTATATAATTCTCGAATTTCGAGTTTCATCATTTCTATTTTAGTTTCTTCGTTTTTATCATAGACATATATACCGTATCGCAATAGTAATCGATTGATATACGTTAGATCTTTATTCATGGTATTCTCTCGCAATAATTTCCAATCCCTTATCTTCTATATTATCAATATCAAATCGAGACAGTATCGTTCTGATTTCATCGTGCTCACTATCTCTTCTCAACATAATGATCTTCTCTTTCGCTATCTGTTCATTGGTTGGATTGAGTTCAAAACTCTTCTCTAAAAATTCATCGCGCTTGTTATAGTCACCAGTGACCTCAGCTAATATTGCAAGTGAAGCATAGGTTTGGTAACTTTCATTACCATGTCTTAAACCTTCATTAATAATGTCTAATGCTTCCTCATATTGTTCTTGTTCAATATATTCAGCAGCGAGCGTATCAAACGCTGGTACCGAATCATGTGATGAAATAAATACGATATTTAGAATGACAGAAACAATAAACACGACGATGACTAGAAATACGATTTTTAAATTCACTTTTCTAAAATAGATAAAAATACCAAAAATAATACCATATATTAACCCACTAAAATGTGCGAAGTGATTAATGTTTGATGAAAAATGCGTGAACACAGATAGCACCGTAATAATCACTGCAAGCTGAATAACACGCTTTACATCGATGTGTTTATGAATGATCATATGTGCAACGAGTAGACCAAGTAAGCCATAAATGGATCCACTCGCACCAAGCATAATGCCTTCTGAAATAAACATAAGGCTAAACATACTTGAGAGTATACCAGTTAATACATAAGTAATAGTTAAAACGATTCTTCCATATATGACTTCTACAAATTTACCAATGATATAAAGTGCGAACATATTAAACAAAAAGTGTTCAATAGATATATGTAAAAAACTACTCGTGAGCAAACGGTAAATTTCGCCTGATACGACTTCATAATGTGAGACTGACAATATGTTTACGAGAAAGTACGATTGATTGAAATAGATACTTAAACTCGCAATTAAGAAGACAATTAAGTTTAAAGTCAAGAGCACACTCGTCACAGGTGTAAACTTTAACATGTATGATTCAAGTGGATGTTTGCTGCTCACTCGTTTTTGATAGACTTTATCTTCCTTATCTGGCTTATATTTATAATTAAAACGATAAAATAAACTCTTTAATATTTTTTCTGGTTGATTTGTTAAATGCTCAACAACTTTAACACCATCTATGGTCTCTTTGCTCTTTTCTTCGGATGGTGACGGATAAATCATTTTTATTTCAGTAGGTTTAAACCCGATAAAACGACTGAAATCCGTCAATCGACCGGATACTTGGTCCGTGACATTGTAAGTCTCTCTTAGGGCTCCTGAAATACCCATCACAAGTTTATCTTTGTTATTTATGAGCCATATCACATCACCGGACTTATCGAAGGCGTGATACGAATATTTAGAGTGCCTCAGCACTTCATATGCAATTTTCCACTTATTCATCGCGTCTCAATTCCTTTGATGAAATACGTCGTTTCGGTGTAATGATTGCGTCCACTGGAATATCATGAGATTCTATTGGAATTTCATTTTTTAACTGTTCTTCAAACACGATAGAGATTGTATCTCCTTTGAAGTCAGCTAAAAATTTATCGTAGTAGCCACCACCATAACCAATACGGTAGCCGGTTTCACTAAAAATAAGCCCAGGAACGACAACCAAATCCATTTCATCAAAACTTTTCTTTAGATTGTTAGGCACTGGAATACCCTTCTCATCTTGCTTTTTATCTTCACTGTTATGCATCCGATAAAAGTGCATCGTTTTCGTCGCATAATCACAGGCTGGACTATATACGTTAACACCATGCTCATTTAATACATTGATCGCTTTGTCAGTGTTGATTTCATGCGGCATCGATATGATAAGACCCACTGACTTATAACCTTTTTCTAAAACAAAATCGATGAGACTATCCATCAGCACTTGTTCATCTTGTGCGCGCTTATCGTTATGGATTGATTTTAATGTTTGGATCATTTCTTTTCTATAAAGTTTCTTACTCATCACGACATCTCCACTTTTCATAGTTATATCTATATTATCAGAATATAAAAAAAGAAAAAACTTCGGTATGCACCGAAGTTACTATTTTAAGTGATCTGCTGTTAAAACAAAATGCACTTGATATGAAATACTTTTAATATGGTCACCAATACGCTCTAAATATTTCGCAGCGAGTTGAGATTGACCAGTAATGAATGAATCCGGCATATCGAACACGTCTGACGTTGTGATTTGAACAAACAATGCATCAATATCACTATCTCGATCGATAATTTCTTTTAGCAAAGCGATATCTTGTTCGTCATATGCTGTTTTTACATCGACTAACATCAAATGTGCAAGTTTTTCCATCGTTCTTAAGCGAATAATCAACTTATCATTATCGATAATCGTACGTTTTCTGACTTTGTACAAGTTACTGATGTTTTCACTGATTCGAAGCAACTCATAAGAGACCTTTATGCTTGAAATAATGACTCTTAAATCGGTTGCAACAGGCTGTTGTTTCGTAATGATATTAATCGATTTATTATTGATTGCTCTTTCAAGTTCAATAATTTTTTCGCCTTCTTTAATTTTAAGTCGCGCAGTCTTCGCATCTTCGTTTTGTATTGTATCTACACAACCGACAAGGCGCTCATTAACAAGAACG
The DNA here is from genome assembly GCA_020741755.1 of Aliicoccus persicus. Taxonomy (GTDB): domain Bacteria; phylum Bacillota; class Bacilli; order Staphylococcales; family Salinicoccaceae; genus Aliicoccus; species Aliicoccus persicus_A. Next base: position 30,038 of record DYYI01000003.1, read on the forward strand.
CCTAACTCAATGACTGAATCATGTAATTCAGCCATTTCTCGAGTGAATTCTTGTCTAGGCACCATATTTAACCGAACCTACCTGATACGTAATCTTCCGTACGCTTATCGTTAGGATTCTCAAAAATTACATTTGTGTCATCGTGCTCAACGACATAACCTTCATAGAAGAATGCAGTCGTGTCTGAGACACGTGCTGCTTGTTGCATGTTATGTGTCACAACGATGATACTGTAGTTCTTTTTAAGTTCTTTCATTAAATCCTCAACTTTAATCGTTGAAATTGGGTCTAATGCACTCGTTGGTTCATCCATTAAAATAACATCTGGCTCAATTGCTAATGCACGTGCAATACATACACGCTGTTGCTGACCACCAGATAATCCATAAGCATTTTCATGTAATCGATCTTTTAATTCATCCCAAATTGCAGCATCGCGTAATGAAGATTCTACAACTTCATCAAGAATTTTTTTCTTTTTAATACCATGAACACGTGGTCCATAAGCAACGTTATCATAGATTGATTTCGGGAATGGGTTAGGTTTTTGGAATACCATACCAACTTTAGTTCTTAACTCTTCTTTTGTAAAAGATTTTTCAAAAATGTCACGATCTTTATAGATGATTTGACCTTCCGTTCTAACGATTGGAACGAGTTCAACCATTCTATTTAATGATTTAACAAATGTTGATTTACCACAACCTGATGGTCCAATAATTGCAGAGATATCATTTTCTTTAAAGTCTAAGTTAATATCTTGTAACGCATGGTTATCGCCATACCATAAATTAAAGTTTTTAGATGAAAATACGTTCTTTCTATTATCATTTGAAAGAGTGCCAGCATCCGTTGAACTTACAATGTTTTGCTTTTTGATGTTTTTAGTTTCTATTTTAGTGTCGGGTGTCATAAATATCCTCCTTCAATTAATACTTTCTAGAAAACTTGTTACGTATAAAGATTGCGACTGAGTTCATTGCGAGTAATATCGCTAATAGTACTATGATACCAGTTGCAGCGAGATCTGAGAAGTCGTGCTGTGGCATTTTAACCCACGAATAAATTTGCATTGGCATCGCCTGGAACGAGTCCATCACAGATGATGGTGTTCTGAGCAATGTCGTCGGTACCCCGATTACAACGAGCGGCGCTGTTTCACCGATTGCACGAGATAATGCAAGGATTATACCTGTAATAATACCAGGGATAGCAGCAGGCAGCACAATTCTTGATACGGTTTGCCACTTTGTTGCACCCATACCAATCGATGCTTCTCGCACTGAACTTGGTACAGCTCTGATTGCTTCTTGTGAGGCAACTGCAATAACCGGTAAGATCATTAATGCGAGTGTTAAACCTGCAGCAAGTACTGAGTTCCCCATTGACATCGCACGAACGAATAAACCAAGACCGAGTAAACCGAATACGACAGAAGGTACACCCGCTAAGTTAGAAATGTTGATTTTAATAAAATCCGTCACTCTTCCTTTGCGTGCATATTCCTCTAAGTACAACGCAGTACTTACAGAAAGAATAATAGCAACTGGTGCTGTCACGAGCATGAGCCACAGTGAACCAATAATTGCACCATAGAATCCAGAGACTTCAACATTACGCGCAGAAGCAAAATTCGTAATGAAATCCCATCTCAGGAATCGTAAACCATCGTTCAATGTATCATAAATCAACATTGCGAGTACAAGTAAACCGACGAGCGTACATAGGAAAAATACGACCATTGCTGTGTTGTTCCAGAAGAGGCGTGATGTTCTTTTATTGTCAATAATTTTTTTATCGATTAAACCCATCTTAATACTCCTCTCTAAAACGTTTAGATATCCAGATTGATATCATGTTCATTAAAAATGTAAAGAAGAACAACGTTAAACCAACTGCATATAAACTATAGTAGATATCTGTACCAAATGCAGTATCACCGCTCGTAATTTGAACGATAAACGCTGTCATCGTTTGCAATGTCGACGTAATATCGAGACTGAAGTTTGGATTAGAACCTGCGGCAATCGATACGATCATCGTTTCACCAATCGCTCTAGAAATTGCGAGAACGAATGATGCCATAATACCTGAGATTGCTGCTGGTATAACCACTTTGAATGTCGTTTCTATTTTTGTTGCACCCATTCCGTATGATCCTTCGCGCATTGCACGTGGAACAGAACTCATTGCGTCTTCACTTAAGCTGGCAATCATCGGTATGATCATAATACCAACTACGATACCTGGTGAAATTGCGTTAAATAAATCAACTTCTGACCAAATACTTCTTAAAATTGGTGTAACGAAGTTTATTGCAAAGTAACCGTAAACAACCGTCGGTACACCAGCTAAAACTTCAAGAATTGGTTTGATAATTCTTCGGATTGTATCACTTGAATACTCACTTAAATAGATCGCTGCGCCTAATCCGATTGGCATAGCAAAAATTGCAGCGATGATTACGATTCTAAACGTACCACTGAGCAATGCCCAAATACCATATTGAGCATCGCCTGAATATGGTCGCCAATCAGTTCCAGTAATAAAATCAATGAATGGAATACGTCTAAAGAATTCAATGGACTCTGATGCGAGTATGTAAAGAATTGCAATCGTTGCTAAAATTGAAATTGATGTGATTAAGAACAAAATAGTTGGTATTAACTTTTCTATCGTATTGGAGGAATTACTTTTGTTCTTATCAATCATTTCCTGAACATTATAGTTTTTTGTCATATGATGAACCTCGCTTTCATTTGAAAAGAGCGAGTAAATGTTTCTACTCGCTCTCACCTAGCTTATTATATTATTCTCACATGAAGAATACCAGACATATTTCAGTCTTTTGAAGTCGATTATTCAGCGTCTTCTTCTTCAGCGTCAGCGTCTTCTTCTGTTTCTTCTTCAGCATCAGCATCTTCTTCATCAGATTCTGGTGCGTCGAATTCTACTTGTTCAACGTTAGGAAGTTTGTTGTACTGCTCTAATACTGCAGCGTCATCTAATGGTACATAACCTACAGCTTCAGCAGCTTCTTGAGAGTTGATTAAAACATACTCTAAGAATGCATGTGCACTTGTGTTTTCAGCTAAAGCACCTTGGTCAGCGTAAACGAATAATGGACGAGCTAATGGGTAAGTGAAGTCCATAACGTTTTCGAATGTTGGTTCAGCTGGCTCATCCATGTCAGGAGACTGGATAGCAAGTGCTGTTAATGAATCTTGGTTTTCCATGTAGAAGTTATATCCGAAGAAACCAATTGCAGTTTCGTCGTTAACTACTGAACGAACTACTTCGTTTGTATCTTGGATTAATTGAACGTTATCGCCAACTTCACCATCGTCACCGAAGATAGTTTCTACGAAGAAACCATGTGTTCCGTGGTCTTGAGTTGGACCATAAACTGTGATGTCTTGATCAGGGAAGTCTTCACGAACTTCACTCCAGTTAGTAGCTTCTCCAGAGTAGATAGCTGCTACTTCTTCAAAAGTTAAATCTTCAACGAAATCGATGCTTTGGTTAACTGCAACAGTTAAACCATCAGTTGCTACTAGGTACTCTTCCCAGTCCATTTCGTTTTCTTCTAAGTCAGCAATTTCTTCTTCTTTGATATCGCGTGAAGCGTTAGCGAATTGTACTGAACCGTCAATTAAAGCAGAGAAACCAGAACCAGTTCCGTTACCACCAAGTTCAACAGCTAAGTCGTATTCAGCGAAGAAATCTTCAACTAAAACGTTAAGAATAGGGAATACTGTAGATGAACCTTCACCTGCAACAGTTGCTTCAGTATCTACTTCAGATGTTACTTCTAAACCTTCTAAAACTTCACCAGCATCTTGTGCCGATACGTTGTTAACAGAAAATGCTGTAACTGCTAAACCAGAAAGTAAAGCAAATGAGAATAAACGTTTTTTCATCGTATAATTCCTCCAAGAATTTATATTATTAATCTTACACTAGATATAGTAAATCATGAATGTAAATCTAGAATGAATTAATTGTAAAGATTAAGTAAAGGTCCATACTTTTAAAATGTACCTCTGACAAAACCTTGATAAATTTCTTCAAAATCATATTGGAAATAAGACTGAGCCGGCTGTCCCTCATAGAGTTCATAATACTTATTGATCACGTCTCTTGAAATGTGATTTGTCGGGAAATAAGGAATGACCAGCGGCATGTGTGGGAATACGACCGAAAATGCCATCGATGGCTCCTCATACGGTGCATATCCGACAAACGTATGATTTAGTACTTGCTCCCCTTCATAAAATGCTTCCGCTGTTCCTGTTTTTCCAGCGGCTTCTGGTTCAAGGTCATTATGTGTTAAATAGGCGGTTCCCCATAGATTTCGGTTTTGATCCGAACCATGGAACACATCGTGTAGTCCGAGTTGAATTTGTCCGAGCTCGGCATCATTTAATTCTAATATATTTAATACTTCAGGATTCTCGCTTGCAATCAGTGGACTTTCGTTATTCGGATCACCTTTCCTTACTTCTTTTACGATGTTATGTTTCATGCGTTTTCCGTCTGCAGCAATTGTCGAAATATATTGTAACAGCTGCATGTTCGAATAAGTATCCAACTGTCCAATTGAAAAGTTTAAATATTCCATTGCATTATAATCAAATGGCGGACTTAATCCTTCTGCCTCGTTCGGTAAATCTAAGCCTGTTGATGATCCGAGTCCAAATGACTGAAAGACACTTCTTAACTGACGACCCGCTGTTTCTACATTTGCAGGTACTTGCATGCCCTCAACATAAGGTTCGCCTGCGAGTAACAATGCGGTTTGGAACATATAAATATTTGATGATACCATCAATGCCTCTCTATCCGTTACATCATAAACGCTGTTTCTATTAAAGAAAGATGTCACTGAAGTGCCATCTTGGAACACCATGCGTCGATCCGTCACGATGTGTCCGGGTGAATATAAATCATTGATGTAACCTGCTGCGATGACTGCAGCTTTAATGGATGAACCGACTGCATACGTCGTCGTAAAGTTGGCATAATCAAACTCCACAATATTACCATCATCGTTAATCTGTTTTCCGACCATTGCTAAAATATCACCATTGTTCGGATCCTGAACGGCTAACAGTACAGTTGACACATGATCGGGTATAATCGTATAATCAATATTTCCTTGTGCGTCATTTCTCTCCGCTGTGCGCTCTGCAATGCTTCGCAATTGTAAAAGATGATACTCTGCTAAATCTTCTAATTCCTGCTGCAATTCAATATCAACGGTTAAGTAAATATCATCCCCCGGTGCGCCAGGGTCAAATACTTCTTGATTAATGACTGTACCTGAACGGTCCGTGCTATATTTAATTACTTCTTTTTCACCGCTCAGTACTTCTTCATACATGAGTTCTAAATAGCTCTTACCGACTCTATCATTTCTTGAGTAGCCTTGAGCAACATAGTATTCTGCGAGCTCAGCTGGCAAACCTTCTGTTGCAGTAGAGACATCACCGAGAATCACGCGTAGCGATTCATCATAAGGGTATTCGCGTTTCCAGTCCATCCCTGTCGTCACACCGCTAATCGGGTCAATGTTTTCATTGATATCTGCAAATTCTTTTTCAGAGACACCTTCGTTCTTAATAATCGTTGGTTGCAGCTCTTGTGCATTGACCATTTTGATATATATTTTGATGAGATTTAAATCGTCATCATCTAATATACGATCCATATCATCCATCGTTGATACGTCATAAAATTCTTGTGCAAGATCGTTAAACGATAAACTCCCTGTCTGAAACATATCATATTGTTCTGGGATAATATTTGATACATTTTCGAAATAGTTATTCAATACGAAATCTTGTCGATCACGTAAACCGACAGTTTCGTCTGGCATCTCAATTACTTCACTCAATTCTCTAGCGATGCTTAAAATATCATTGGGTAGCATGTTGCGGTGTCTTGTGAAAAATACAGTGCGGACAGATTCATTTCCGACGAGTAATTCTCCATTTCTGTCATAAATATTACCACGTGGTGCACTGTTATTTACCTCAACGTATGACGCGTTCTCAATCTGCTCTTGGTATGTATCGCCTTCAACGATTTGAAGTTGTCCTAACCGAATGACAAGAGTTAAACATAATAAAAAAACAATCAAGAGTATGAAGTTAATTCTTGATTTTAATATTTGAGGCGCATTTATTTTATAGTTTTTGATTTTAGTACGTTTCAAAATGCTCATTCCTTCAAAACTTAATAGAATAATTTTAACATAATTCGGGGTGAATAAGATATTTGTACACAAAAAAAAGACGCATGATAATCATGCGCCTCAATTTAAATATTATTTGTTAGCATTGTAAATTTCTGTAACTTTGTCCCAGTTTACTACGTTCCAGAATGCTTTTAAATATTCTGGGCGTTTGTTTTGATATTTTAAGTAGTAAGCATGTTCCCAAACGTCAACACCAAGTAAAGGTGTTTGACCATCAGTTACTGGGTTATCTTGATTTGGTGTAGAAACAACTTCTAGTTCTCCGTTGTTTAATACTAACCATGCCCAACCAGAACCGAATCGTGCAGCACCTGCAGCTTCAAATTCTTCTTTGAATTTATCAACAGAACCGAATTTTGCATCGATTGCGTCTTTTAATTCGCCTGATAATTCATTTTGTTCTGGAGATAATACTTCCCAGAAGAATGAATGGTTATAGTGTCCACCACCGTTATTTCTAACAGCTGTTTGAATATCTGAAGGTAGGTCTTTGTATCCTTTAACAAGATCTTCTAAAGATTTGTTTTCATACTCAGTACCACTTACAGCGTCGTTTAATTTTGTAACGTAAGTGTTGTGGTGTTTAGAGTGGTGAATCTCCATTGTTTCCTTGTCAAAATGTGGTTCTAATGCATCATATGCATAAGGTAAATTAGGTAATTCAAATGCCATAATTATTCTCCTCCAAAAGTTTATTCTATACTAAATATAGCAATTAGATGATAAAATAACAATGATGCAACTCACGGTTATTTAAAATCAACCAAAAGTACGAGATACAAGGATGACATATAAAATATGACAAGCTATTTTAACTACTTTATACGTGCCCTCACTTTTAAAAAGTACCCACTTTTTCGCACAGTAAACTTTAGATACTTACTCTATAATTTAATTTTGATTACATTACTGTTGATATTACCAAGTGCAATTTCATTGCTTTCAACGGTGAATCAGATCAATTCAATTTCAGGCATAGAAGATGAAATTCCATCATTTGAAATTAGAGATGAACAATATTTTGGAGAATCAAAAGAAATAACAATCCGAGAAGAGTCTTTTATCTTTGACGAAGATCTGACAAGTGAAGATGTGTTGACTTTTGACCAACATATTTTTGCAGGATTCATTCAGGATGGCATTTATATCAGAGACCTGCAAAATGATGTGCTTGGATACTTTTATATCGGCGGGATTCAAGATGAGGATGATTTAAAAGCATTCATTGATAGACATCTTTCAAGCATATACTTTTACTATTTCGTGTATCTTACATTACAATTCTTCTTGATGATTGTTATGGCAATCCTATCGCTTACAGTAATTAGTTATGCATTAGATGCGGTCAGTCGTATGATGAAGAAAAAATCACGGTTTATGAATTGGTTTAAATTTGTGACATTTATCTGTATCATATTACTTGTACCTTACGTATTGATTCAGATAATTTTCGGTTACTCATTCTACCTGATTATCTTACTGTCAATTCCGTTTATCGTACACTATTACAATAAGTTGCCAGCAAATCGTAATAAGAAACCAAACATTAATTAAAAATATATGCAAGGAGCACTGATTGATATGACTCAGTTAACAAATAGAAAAGACACACGTCCAGTGCGTGTCGGAAATTTAGTAATCGGCGGAAATGAAGAGATCGTTATCCAAAGTATGACGACGACGAAAACGCATGATGTCGAAGCAACAGTTGCTGAGATTAATCGACTGGAAGAAGCAGGCTGTCAAATCGTACGTGTGGCATGTCCAAAAGAAGAAGATGCCTTAGCGATTCCAGAAATTAAAAAACGCATCAATATTCCACTCGTTGTCGATATCCATTTTGACTATAAACTCGCACTGCTTGCGATTGAAGGCGGCGCAGATAAAATTAGAATTAATCCAGGTAACATCGGGCGACGCGAAAAAGTAGAAGCCGTTGTCAATGCGTGTAAAGAAAAAGGCATTCCAATTCGTATTGGTGTCAATGCCGGAAGTTTAGAAAAACATATCATTAAAAAATATGGATTCCCTACTGCAGATGGTATGGTTGAAAGTGCGATGCACCACATTAAAATCTTAGAAGAGTTAGACTTCCATGACATCATCGTTTCGATGAAAGCGTCGGATGTCCATTTAGCAATCGAAGCATATACGAAGATTGCAGAACTGATCGACTATCCACTACATTTAGGAATTACAGAAAGTGGTACGCTGTTTGCCGGTACAGTTAAGAGTTCAGCAGGACTCGGCGCAATTTTATCTAAAGGTATCGGAAATACGATGCGTATCTCATTATCAGCAGACCCAGTTGAAGAAGTTAAAGTTGGTCGCGAACTACTAAAGACATTCGGACTTGCGAGCAACGCAGCAACATTGATTGCATGCCCTACATGTGGACGAATTGAGATCGACTTAATTTCGATTGCGAATGAAGTCGAAGAATATATCGCAGATGTGAAAGCACCACTAAAAGTTGCAGTCTTAGGTTGTGCAGTTAACGGACCAGGAGAAGCACGAGAAGCAGATATCGGTATCGCGGGTGCACGTGGTGAAGGATTACTCTTCATGCACGGTAAAACAGTTCGAAAAGTACCAGAAGAAACAATGGTTGACGAACTGAAAATGGAAATCGACAAGCTTGCTGAAGAGCACTACAAGAAGTTAGAAGAAGAAAAAGAAGCGTTGGAAAATCAATAGATTGAGTTTGTGAAACAGTCATGGAATCTGAAGTATGGGATTCCGTGGCTGTTTTTTTGTGTGATTATGTTTTGGGTCGCTACTTCAGAGTGATTTTCGAGCGTGACGTAGTGGTAATTAAAAATTCACATTCCTTTTCCAAGAGCTGCCAATTCACTAGACTTTTTAAAGTCGAATTGGCAGGAAAATGTAATAAGTGCCAATTCAGACTGTATTTTTATCTTGAATTGGCAGACAAGAATCAAGACGTGCTTACTCTCTGCATTTTTTCTCCCTGAGTAAGCTCGAAACATAAAACCGTACTCACTCAACATAATTTTCGAGCTTGAGTAAGCACGGCACACCATTTTTCAAATATTTACATCAACAAGTATCGAACTAATCCCAATATAGCGAAGCACAACAAGATGACACCATTACCTATTCCAGTAATCGTACTATTACCGACTTCAAACTTCTTAGCAAGCCATGGTGAGATGACCGCTATGATTATCATGATTGCAGCTAATAAATATAAACTCGGATCTTCAAAGACATCAACTAGGAAGATAAAGTGGATGCCTACCAAGAGGCCAATCCACGGTGCAACGTAATCTCCCAATTTCTTTCGAATCAATATGAATGCAACAATCGCACCAATAATTAGTTGTGCATAGAAAACAATCAGGTACATAGTAAATGCATCCATCTCTGACAAAGCTGAAGATTCACTCCAGTTCGTCACACTAAAATACACACCAACTGCACTGACTATCAATGCGATTGCAGATCCGATTCCAAGATACTTTCGCCAGCTTTGTCTTGGATTTTCCTGTGCCCATCCAAACCAAACAAAACTGAGTATGCCGAAAATAGCTGCGTACATCACATAGTCTCTTATAAATTCTTGCTCCATCAATCATTCACTCCCTGTTTAAGATATACGTGAATGCTGAGTGAGACAATCCTTCAAAATTCTTTACGATAAATAGCGAAACATTGCCGAGCGTGTTTCGTTGGCACAAAATCCAATTTGCATGTCCGTGAGTAAGTTTCATTGACACGCAAATCAATCTGCGTGTCAGTGAGTAAGTTTCATTGGCACGCAAACCAATCTGCGTGTCTATGAACAAGTCTCATTGGAACGCAAATCAATCTGCGTGTCTGTGAGTAAGTTTCATTGGAACGCAAATCAATCTGCGTGTCAGTGAGCAACTCTCATTGGAACGCAAATCAATCTACGTGTCTATGAATAAGTCTCATTGGAACGCAAATCAATCTGCGTGTCAGTGAGCAACTCTCATTGGAAAGCAAATCAATCTGCG
>DYYI01000004.1:0-14249 GCA_020741755.1 Aliicoccus persicus
TGCGTGTCTGTGAGCGAACTTCATTGGAACGCAAATCAATCTGCGTGTCTGTGATCAACTCTCATTGGAACGCAAATCAATTTGCGTGTCTGTGAGCAACTTTCATTGACGCGCAAATCAATTTGCGTGTCAGTGAGCAACTTTCATTGGAACGCAAGTCAATTTGCGTGCCTGTGAGCTACTTTCATTGACGCGCAAATCAATTTGCGTGTCAGTGAGCAACTCTCATTGACACATAAACCCACCTCCAACTCCAACAAACACAAAAACCCCCAATCCCAAACTGGGATTGGAGGTTTAAAATTTAATCTAAATTACTCAGCGCTGATAGATACATCTTTCAACTGATAGATACCTAAAGCGTCAATTTCGAAGTTTTGTACTTCGTCACGAACACCAGTTAAGTAGTTTGAGTGGTGGATGTAAACCATTGGCGCAAGGTCTACAAGTAGATCTTGTGCTGCAGAGTAATGCTCTAAACGCTCTTCTGGGTCAATTGCTTGACGTCCAGCTTCTAGTAACTCATCTAACTCATCATTTTGGATGAATGAACGGTTACCTGGCGCACCCACTTGTTCAGAGTGGAATAATGGATACATACCGTAGTCTGCATCACCAGTTACTACTGACCAACCTAGGATGAACATGTCGTGTTCACCGTCAGCTGTTCTTTCTAAGTACGCACCCCACTCAACTTGCTCGATTGATACATCGATGTTTAATTCAGCAAGTGATTCTTGCATGAATACTGCCGTATCAACACGTTGTGGGTTATCGTTTGTCCAAAGTGAAATTTCAAATCCATCTTCGTAACCTGCTTCAGCCATTAATTCTTTTGCTCTGTCCATGTCGTAAGTAATACCTTCAACATTTTCATCGTAACCGAATACAGCTGGTGCTAATGGACCAATTGCTTCAATACCAACGCCATCGTAAATACCAGCAATGATTGCTTCACGATCGATTGCGTAAGAAATTGCTTGACGCACTAATGGATCATCTAAGTATTCTGCCTCTACGTTGAATCCAACGTAAGATAATGACATTGACTCAGTTTCATCTAAATAAGTTTCGTCATGGTTTTCTACACGATCTCTACTAATTGGGTCAACTGCACCGATAACGTGTGAGTATCCACCCTCTAACTCAGCGATACGTGAAGCAGTTTCAGAAACTACTTTGAACGTAACAGAGTCTAATAATGCAGGCTCATCGAAGTAATCATCATTACGTACAAGCACTGTGTTGTCACCAGGTGAACGTGACTCTAACACAAATGGACCTGTACCGATTGGATTTTGTGCAGCATATTCCCCGATGTTTTCACCGATTGCCGCAACGACATCTTCGTCAAACTCTTCACCAGCAACTAAAGCTTCAACATATGACTCATAGTCATAGTCCGTGCCTTCTAATGCTTGGTTGTAGTCTTCAGTAATGACATCTAGTGATAACATACCACCTGCGTCATGTGCTAAGTGCGAAAGTAAAGGTGCGAAAGGATATTCTGTCGTAATTTCAACTGTATAGTCATCTACAACTTCAATATCAGTAATCATTTCATAAAGGAATGCACGTTGTGATGCAAAGTTTTCGTCAGTTACACGAAGTAAGTTTGCTCTAACAACTTCTGCGTTAAATTCTGTACCATCGTGGAATACAACATCATCTCTTAACGTAAAGCTATACGTATTCTCATCTGTTTCTTCCCACTCAACTGCTAAGTGTGGCTGAACTTCCATGTTCTCATCTAAAATCGTTAACGTATCGTAGATGTTCGCACGGACGTTACTTGAAGGTACATCGTTGTTACCATGTGGATCTAAGCTGACTAAGTCACTCATGTCAGCGATGATTAAATCTCCACCGCCTTCTTCTTGTGCATCAGCTGCGTTAGCAACCAATACTGAACCTAGCGTTACTGCAAGTAATGAAGTTAAAATACTGCGTTTTTTCACGAATTTTTCCTCCTAATAGAAAAATTTTTTAATTAAATTTTAATTTAATTAAGTACATTATACAATACCGAGTATAACTATACAACCAAAAATTACCTAATATCTTTCTTCTTCTTGACCTTCTAACGCTTCTAATGATTCATCGTCAATATTTTTACGCACATCTCTCATCTCATAGTTCGCCTCGTGTTTACCGCTCTGAATATCTAATGCGTAATGACACGCAACTTCATGTTTCGCATTGCTTTCCGGGTCTTTGTTTTCAAGCACTGGCGTGTCTGTTTTACAAAGATCTGTCGCGAATGGGCAGCGCGTATGGAAACGGCATCCCGTTGGCGGATCGATTGGTGATGGAATATCACCACGTAAGAAAATACGGTCTGACTTGTTGCGTGGATCAGCCACCGGTATAGCCGATAAAAGTGCTTTCGTATATGGATGTTGTGGATTTTCGAAAATACTCTTCGTATCGCCGTACTCCACAATTTTTCCTAAGTACATCACGATGATTCGATCTGAAATATGACGCACCACACCGAGGTCGTGTGCAATAAATAAGTATGTTAAGCCCATCTCACGCTGTAACTTTTTAAGCAAGTTTAACACTTGTGCTTGAATCGATACATCAAGTGCAGATACCGCTTCATCACAGATGATTAATTTAGGGTTAACTGAGAGTGCACGTGCAATACCGATACGCTGACGTTGACCACCTGAGAACTCATGTGGATAACGGTGCATCTGGTGGCGCTGAAGACCAACTGTTTCAAGTAAATCAATGACGCGCTGTTCACGTTCACGCTTTGGTACAGCACCAGTGATTTCCATCGCTTCCATTAAAGTTGCTTTAACCGTCATACGTGGGTTGAGCGATGCGTATGGGTCTTGGAAAATGATCTGTAAATCGTCACGCAGATCGCGCATTTCTTTTTTCGATTGTGCAAGTATGTCTTTACCTTCAAAGAATACTTTTCCTTCTGTCGGTTCTTCCAATCTTAAAATAGATCGACCTGTTGTAGACTTACCACAACCTGATTCACCAACAATCGATACGGTTTCACCTTTGTTTACTGTAAATGTAATGTCATCTACTGCTTTAACATGGTTCACTGTACGACCAAAGAATCCACCTTTGATCGGGAAGTATTGTTTTAATCCTTCAACTCGAAGTATTTCTTCATTTTCTTCTTCACGAAGTATGTCTTCACTTGTTTTCATAAACTTTTACTCCCTTCTCTCCATCCCAGCTTTCATCATAAATCCAGCAGCGAACATCGTTTCCATCATCGATTTTCTTTAATTCAGGCATTTCTTTACAAATGTCTGAAGCAAATGGACAGCGGGGAGCGAACTTACATCCCGGTGGCATTTCATGTGGTGCCGGCACGTTTCCTTTAATCGGAACCAGTTCATCTTGTTCAATATCGTGACGTGGCAATGAGTTTAACAGACCGACTGTATATGGGTGTTTTGGATTTTCAAACAGCGTATACACATCGGCATATTCTACAACGCGTCCTGCATACATAACAGCGACATAGTCACATGTCTCCGCAACGACACCAAGGTCATGGGTAATCATAATAACACTCATCCCAATTTCTTCTTGAAGTTCTTTTATCAGTTCAAGAATCTGCGCTTGGATTGTCACATCAAGTGCAGTTGTTGGTTCATCTGCAATGAGTAATTCAGGCTTACATGCAAGTGCAATGGCAATCATGACACGTTGTCTCATACCACCTGATAGTTCGTATGGATATTGCTTCATACGTTTTTCCGGTGATGGAATACCAACGAGTTTCAACATTTCAATTGCACGTTCTTTTTGCTTTTTAGGACCGAACTTTTGGTGGATTTTAATTACCTCGCTCAATTGGTCACCAATCGTATACACAGGATTCAATGAAGTCATTGGCTCCTGGAATATCATTGAAATCTCGTTACCGCGAATTTTTCTCATGCGTGAGATCTTCGCATTGACGAGTTCTTCACCTTTATATTTAATTGAGCCACCTTTAATTTCACCTGGCTTCTCAATCAAGTTTAAAATCGATAAAGCGGTAATACTTTTACCCGAACCAGATTCACCAACGATACCAAGCGTCTTACCTTTAGGTACTTCAAAAGATACCCCATCGACTGCCTTTACCTCGCTTTTACCAACGAAGAAAGATGTGCGCAGGTCATCCACTTTTAGTACGGCTTCTGGCGATTCATCTAGTCCTACATTTGTTTGTTGTAATTCCTCAGCCATCCTTACCGCTCCTTTCTAATTTAAGTCAACACGTTTATTTAAGAATTTATACGTAATGTCTACTAGGAAGTTAACTGTAACGAACATCACTGCTAAGACAAGTACAGTACCTTGTACGACAGGGAAGTCACGCGCAAAGATCGAGTCAATGATTAAACGACCGAGTCCGTTGATTGCGAATACACTTTCCGTTAATACAGATCCTGATAAGAAGTAACCAAACTGTAAACCTGCAACAGTGACAACTGGAATCAATGCATTTTTCAGTGCGTGTTTGAAAATTACTGAACGTTCTTTAACACCTTTTGCTCTCGCTGTTCTAATGTAGTCCTGACCGATAACGTCAAGCATACTACTGCGGGTCATACGCGCAATAATTGCAGCACCTGCAGTACCTAATGCAATAACTGGTAGTACCATTTGGTTCGGGTTACCCCAACCTGTCGGTGCAAACCAACCTAGATTGATTGAGAACCACTGAATTAACATTAGTCCTAACCAGAAGTTTGGCATTGAAAGACCGAATAATGTAATTACCATCAATGATACATCCCAGAAGCTGTATTTCCAAACAGCTGATACGATACCGACAAGTAATCCAGCAAAGATACTAAATGCTGTTGATATAACTGCGAGTTCAAATGTAATGAAGAATCTCGCGCTGATATGGTCAGATACCGGAATATTATCTCGAATCGATGTACCAAAATCTAAAGTCAGTACATTTTTTAAGAAATCAAAATACTGAATGTGTAATGGGTTATCTAATCCTAATCGACGTCTAATTGCATTGACAGTCGCTTCAGGTGCACTTTCACCAGCCATGATTAAAGCAGGATCACCAGGTGTCAAGTGTAGGATACCGAATACTAAAATAGTTACACCAAATAATACAGGTATTAGTTGGATTAAACGTTGTGTAATAAACCTAATCATGTCCTAGTCCTCCTTAATTTTTAAGCTTTGGATCAAGTGCATCACGTAAACCATCACCAAGTAAGTTAAATGCAAGTACTACAATTACAATCATCATACCTGGGAAGAATGTAATATGACCTGCTTGATACATATAGTTTCGACCATCATTTAACATTGCACCCCATTCAGGAATTGGCGGTTGTACACCGAGTCCTAGGAACGAAAGTCCTGCAATAGATAAAACGGCTGACGCTAAGAAAATTGATGTGTTTACGATAATCGGTGACATAATATTCGGTAAGATATGCTGGAATATTATTTTAAAGTCTTTTGCACCAAGTGCACGTATCGCATCGATATATTCTAGATTTTTCGTTGTCAATGTGGATCCACGTACAATCCTTGCAAATTGAGGCACCGCGGATATCGCAACGGCAATTGTCACGTTGATCGTGCTACCTCCAAGGATACTTACGATGAATAAAGCAAGTAAGATACCAGGGAACGCAAGTAGCACGTCCATAATTCTCATGATTACTGAATCAATCCACTTTCCATAGTATCCTGCAAGGATACCAAGTGGCACACCGACTAGAGCAGCTAAAAATGTTGCTGCAAATCCAACGCCGAGCGTAATGTGCATACCATGGAAAATTCTATACAGTATGTCACGTCCCATATGGTCTGTACCGAACCAAAATTCAGCAGATGGACCTTCTAAACGTGCTGTCAAGTTGGTTTTGGTTGAGCTGATACCTAGCCATCCAAATCTAGCATCTAAATATCCAAATACAGCAATGAAAAATAAAATAACCAAGACATAGAACCCTACCATCGCTGCTTTGTTCTTATTTAATCTTCCGAAGAACTCTCTTATATTCTTCATCAGCAGCTGAGTACCAGTCATATCTTGATATCCGTTATTCTGACTCATTCAATTAACCTCCTCTAATCGATTCAATCTGTATGTAGTTGAATGCTTAAGTGAATTATATAGATAATATTCTAGTTGTGCAATTACATTCTTTGATTTTTTATACAAACATTTATAATATAAATACATTTTTCAGAATATTACAAGTTAATATCATTCATACGATAAAAATACAAAAGACGCTGATACTTTACAGTATTAGCGTCTTTTTACACTCATATATATATTATAATGGTAATCGAACAGGTCTCATATATTTTACTATGATTTTATCGACGACAAGTTCATGAACAAATGTCTTATCTTGATTACTGAACGCAGACTGTTGTGATAGGAACTTTTGCATACGTTCGATAATGAATTCATCGTCCGCTTCTTTGTCTACATCGTCACGATTTTTCGACTTTCGAGACTGATCTGACTTTGTAATCTTTTCACTCATCACACGATTGACACGATCATCTAATCGATTTAAACCTTCGTCCGTAATTTTTCCTCGTTCATCTAAAACAGGTGCTTCTTCAATTGGTTCTTCTTCGTTCTCTTCTTCAGTTTCCTCTGAATCTATATCTTCTTCTGATTCTTCATCCGGTGTTTCTTCAGAGACTTCTGTATCTTCTTCAATATCTTCTGAATCATCAGGTGCTTCTTCATTTGGCGTCTCTATTGTCGTCTCTTCGTCAGCTTCATCTTCACCGACTTCTTCATCGTCATTGTTTACAATGCCATCGATATCTTCTTCAGGCTCTGCTGGCGCAAGCACGTTAGAACCCTCTTCTTTTTCAGATGGCTCTTCTTGTGGTGTTTCATCTTTAGGTTTTTTATCTGGTTCATAAATTGTTTCAAACTCAATATCACGCTTGGACGTGTTTGCGACATTAGAATTTGGTGATTCACTCACTTGCTCATCAACTTGTTCCTCTGTGTTTACATCTTCCGACTCATTATAATCAGGGCTATCAGCGGTCGCCACTTGGACATGACTAAATAAAAGCATCGATACACCAAAGATCAAAGCCGGTTTCATATATCGTTTCATTTTATAAACACCACCAATCTTTTACAAACTACTCATTACTTAATTTACCACAATATATTTAAGTTAATGTTTCAGTTACATTTCAAATACATAAAAAACCATGTAATATTGTACATGGTTTAGTTTTGCATGACGTCATAAGTTTTCATAATATTCACATATGCCTCTGAGCCGAGTGACTTGCAGATGTAGAAAAATAATACATCGCACACGACAAGCTGTGATATTCGACTCGTCATATTCATATATTGTATGTTCGTTTCTTCCTCTGTTATTTCAATCGCAATGTCAGAATGTCGCTTCGCCGTAGATGCGTGATGTTGTGTTAAAATAATTACCGTTATATTTCTTTCCTTGGCCTTCTTTACAACTTCGATAACCTCTTGTGTCTTACCGCTCAGTGTGATGACGAACAAGACATCCTTGTTTGTAAAATTGGCTAGCTTAGTTAGACACAAATATTTGTCTGCTGTGAAATAGGCGTTGACATTCACTCTGTGTAATTTTTGTTCAAATTCATGACCGACTGCGCCAGAATCACCAATTCCAAATATCAAAGTATTCTTAGCTTTTAACATAACTGCAGCTGCTTCTTTAATACTTGACCGGTTTACGATCCGTTCCGTATTATGTAACGCTTGGATAGTATTGCGAAATACTTTTTCAAAAATTACTTTGCGTGAATCTTCTTCCAGATCGATCACACGGGAAACGTTCATATCATCCAGCGTGTGTATCTCCTTAGCAAGTTCAACTTTTAATTCTTTAATTCCATTTAGTCCGATGCGCTTAGCGAACCTAACAATTGCTGCATCACTCGTCTGTGATTGCTTAGCGATCTCTTTAACCGGCATCTGAATGATTTGAGCAGGGTTCTCTAACATATAATGTGCGATTCGCGTTTCCACCGGCGTCATATATTCTAAGCGCTTGCTAATCTGACTTAATACAGAAAACATGATGTCCACCACCTCAATGTATATATTTACATTTTTCTACATTAAGATGAAAATTGCAACATCTTTTTTCATTTAATTTTAATTTTGGTCTAACGTTTATTTACGATTGGAGCATTTTGAAATGCATTCAGCGGGTATTGTGTAATTTTAGTTTGACATTCCCCAGTCTCTGTCGATAGCTCTACACCGGTCGCATCATGTGCAGGGAATATGCGGGCACTCATCACTGCTTCACCATCATTTAAAAACAATTCAATACTTGAAATATCCATAAAAATTCTGATCTGTTTCAATGGTTCAGTTAACACAACTTTACGTACTGCACCGTCGACATCTTTCGGTAAACGACCGCTGAGTCCACGATCTAACGTAAACTCTCCAGTTTCTTGATCGTACTTCAGCACCGTTTCTTCACGATGACTCAGGCGTAATTTTACATATAAAATCGATGAAGTATTCTCTTCAATATCGATGATCATTTCATAATTATCACCAGCAAAGTCTCGCATCTTATGTGGAAACTGTGTGATATAGCCTTCCGCTTCAATCGGTTCACCACGCATCAATTCAAGATTTTGTGCAGGTACTTGACGCAATTTATTTTTAACAATCGTCAATTCTCTCGGAATCGTTAGACAGTGACGCCATCCATCTTCATCTGTTGGATATTCGCCATTTTTCATGCCCATCCAACCGATTAAAATCGTTTTTCCCTTTGGACTTTTTGTAAGTCGTGGTGCGTAAAAATCAAAGCCATTATCAAATTCAAAAAATGGCCCATGAATCATTTCTAAACGATCAAAATCGATTTCTCCAATCATATACCCTGCTTGGAACATATTATGGTAATGGTTTTGATACTTATCGATACCTTTCGGACAAAATGACAACAACGTTTTCCCATTAATATCGATGATATCTGGAAACTCCCACTGATAGCCAAACTCATTGAATCCAGTCGTCAGTTCCCCCTTATAACGAATGTATTCATCATCTGCTTTAAATACAGCCAATCTTCCATATTCCTCAGCATTCATGGCACCAGTAATGAAATAAAGATCTTGCTTATGTTGAAATAATGCCGGGTCTTTTATCTTCGTTAATTCGAAATTATCCATTTCAATGTCGACGATGGTCGTATCCTTATCGAATTTCTCACGCTCATTCATCTCACCCGATAAAAGTGATTCGATACGGTTGCCAGCTCGCATCCACCTACCGTGGTAAAACACCATCAAGCTGTCATCAAACGACAATGCATCGCCTGAAAATGCGCCGAGATCATCATAAAGAGAGTCCGGTTTTATAAATATCCCTTTATTTTCAAACAGCGATAGATCATGGCTCGTCACATGATACCAATATGGGATGTCTTTATCTGCACCGAGTGGAAACCACTGATAAAACACGTGATAGTGATGTTTGTGATGAATAAATACAGTGGGATGACCGAGCTCACCAAAGATTGGCTGAACATGATACTTTTGTCGCCACTGACTATTTTTTGCACGCTCAATCAAGGCATCGACTTCTGTCCTCGGCAGCTCATCCAACTTTTTTTCATTATAACTATTAAGACTCATCCAAATCACCACTTTCTAGTCCTTCAGAGATACGCTGCTCCTCAGCTTTTAAATAACGTTTATAACCATATTTCGAAATGACTATACTTATTTCATACAGGATAATCATCGGTATTGTCAATATGATGTTCGTCGTGAGTTCAGGTGGTGCGATGATTGCTGCTAGAACAAACAAAATGAAATAGGCATATTTTCTGTTTTTCTTTAAAAATGGTGGTGAAATAATCCCGAGTTGTGTTAAAAACAATACCAACACTGGCATTTGGAAAATGACACCAAATGGCAATACCGTGCGGAATAAAAACCCGAAGTATTCGTTGATACCAATAGTCGTTTGGATACCCATGGATGCAGAAAGATCAAATGTAAATCGGATAATATATGGCACGAGAATAAAATAACTAAATGCAAATCCGATCAACACAAGCAACATGACGATAGGTATATAAGACAGCGTAATACGGCGTTCTTTCTCATACAAACCAGGCGAAACGAATGCCCATATTTGATACATGATGACTGGCAGTGTGATGACAAACGCAACGACAACCATGATGAGAATGTAAATTCTTAACGGATCCATCACTTGGAACGCATGCATCTGAATGTTATCCGTCCACGGTGCATTTTGCATGTAATAAATTAACGGTCGAGACACGAAAAAACCGATGATAAGTCCCGCAAAGAAAAAGTATGCCGTGACAATTAGTCGGGACCGCAGTTCAGTTAAGTGTTCTCCGAAGGATTGCTCTTTCATTTGTTCGTTCTTTTTTTCACTCATTTTAACACCTCACACTTCAAAAAAAGGTGGCATTCGCCACCTTACAATTAGTCTTCTTTTGATTTCTTTTCTTCTTCATGATCGATTTGTTTCTTTTCTTTGTCCTCAGTCATTACGACACCGTTCATACCGTCTTTAAATTCTTTTAGTGAGACGCCGATAGAACGTCCAAACTCCGGCAAACGTTTTGAACCGAATAGAATAAGACCGACGACTGCGATAATGATTGCTGCTGTTGGACTGATAAATGATAATGTTTGTGGTAAAAATATCACGTTTATTCACCTCTACTTAATTTCATATTAAAGCATAATGACTGTAATTCAAGTGTTAAGTCTACATCGTGTATTATCAAATCTTCATGACCGTTCAGTTTAACTGGTGCGAAATTCATGATCCCATGAATTCCAGCATTTTCTATCGCACTTTTAGCTGCTTCTGCATTTTCTTTCGGTACAGCTAAGATTGCAATATCTATTTCCATTTTTTGTGTGAGATCATTTAATTCATCCATGCTATATACGTTGTAGTCTCCTACTGTCGTACCGATGACTGACTCGTCGATATCAAAGCCTGCGCAAAGCTCGAGTGTATTGTTGACATTGCCACCGAAGTTATAACGTAGCAATGCACTGCCGAGGTTTCCGACACCTATGACTGCCACCTTCTTTGCTGTGTTGCCGAATAATTGTTCTACGAAAAACTGGACTAATGAATCGATATTGTATCCATAGCCCTTTCTACCAAGTTCCCCAAAATAAGAAAAATCTCTGCGAATTGTTGCTGAATCTATGTCTAATGAATCGCTAATACTTTTTGATGATACGCGTTTTGTACCTACTTCTTGCTCAGATTTAAAGTATTTATAATAGATGGGCATGCGTCGCTTTGTTGCTTCTGGGATTAATCGTTCACTCATGATGCCCTTGCTCCCTTATAATAAATTTCTTAAATATTATACCACAAACAGTGCTTAATGTCGCATAAGTATCGTATCTCAGGTGCATTTATTGTACACTGATTATGGAATGAGGGATAGCATGATCGTCTTACAAATGCATAACATAAAAAAACTATATGTCACTGACTTAGTGTTCGATCAAGTCAGTTTACAAATCAAGTCAAATGAGCGCATCGGTATCGTCGGAAAAAACGGTGCAGGAAAAACGACACTGATGAAAATAATGGCCGGCGTGTCTCAGTACGATAGCGGTACACTTAGTATTCCAAAAAGTGTAAATATCGGCTATTTAACACAACAGATGTCACTTGAATCGAATGAAACCATCTATGACGAGATGTCAAAGCCATTTACAGAAACTTTGAAGATAAAAGAACAGCTCGATCAAGTGTCTGAGTGGCTTGGTAACAATGAATATGAGCATCCTGAATATCAGGAAAAGTTAAATACACTTGAATCACTTCAAAATGAATTTGAAGCGAGAGACGGTTACTTAATCGATAGTAAGATCAAGTCGATTGTCACAGGTCTAAACTTCTCAATGGATGATCTTTATCGTCCAGTTAACACATTTTCCGGTGGGCAGAAAACCCGTCTAGCACTCGGTCAAATGTTATTAAACCAACCGGACTTACTACTTCTCGATGAGCCGACGAACCATCTGGATATGGAAACAGTAGAATGGCTTGAAAATTACTTAGTTGGATTCCCAGGTGCTGTCGTAATCATCAGTCACGATAGATATTTTCTCGATAAAACCGTCAGCAAAATTTTTGAAATAGAACTCTACAAAGGGACGCTTTACCACGGTAACTATTCAAAATATTTAGTTGAAAAAGAAAAGCGATACCAATTAGAGATGAAACGCTATACAGCACAGCAAAAAGAAATTAAAACACTCGAAACGTTTGTTGAGAAAAATATTACGCGTGCGTCAACGAGTGGTATGGCAAAGAGCAGACGGAAACAACTTGAAAAAATTGACCGTCTCGATGTACCGATGGAAGATCGCCAAAAAGCGAAGTTTAAATTCGAGATAAAACGCGAAAGTGGTAATGATGTACTGACTATTAAAAATCTATCGATTGGACATGACGGTGTCGCACTTAACAGCAACATTACCTTCCAAGTGAAGAAATCAGACCGAATCGCCATCATCGGTCCGAATGGTATCGGCAAGACGACGCTTGTTAAAACAATCGCTCGCCGTTTGGATGCAATTGATGGTGACGTAAAATATGGTGCCAACGTATCGATTGGCTATTACGATCAAAAGCAAGCGGAAATTTCATCAAACCGTACTGTACTAGAAGAATTATGGCACGAATATCCGGAGATGAATGAGAAAGATGTGCGCAGTGTACTTGGACAATTCTTGTTCACTCAAGATGATGTACTTAAACAAATTTCCTCACTCAGCGGTGGCGAGAAGTCACGCATTCAACTCGCAAAACTCATGTTGGAAAAGAACAATGTGCTCATACTCGATGAGCCAACCAACCACTTGGATATCGATAGTAAAGAAGTGTTAGAACAAGCGTTAGAAGACTATCCAGGTACAATTCTTTTCGTCAGTCACGATCGGTACTTTATCGATCGGGTTGCAAGCAGAGTCATTTTGCTCGGTGAGTCATCACTTGATATATACGAAGGTGACTATGGCTACTATGTTGAAAAATTAGAAGAGAAACAAGCACGGACGATTAAATCCGACGTAGATATGCCAACCAAAAGTGAAACTCAAGTCAATTATCAAGCACAGAAGGCATCACGTAACGAGATGCGCAGGCTAGAAAAAAGATTAAGTGAAATTGAAGAAGAGATGCAGACGCTAGAGAAAGAGATAGAAGCAGTAGAGAATCAGTTGACTGAACCTGAAGTATACAATGATTTTGAAAAGGCACAAGCACTCAATGAAGTGCTCAATGAAAAGAATGAACAGTTACTTGCAATCATGACGGAGTATGAAACGATTGAGGAAACGCTTCTATCTTATAACAATTAATTCATACACAATGTTATCCACAGAAAACTCCTTTTTTAATACGTAAATCACATTAAAAACATGGTGAATTCAAGACTTATCGACATGTTATTCACAGATTGTGGATAACTTTCAAAAAATACGCGTATGATTTGTGGATAACCACATCATACGCGTATTTCTTCTATATCTATTGTATTTCTTCCATTTAAAGATAAATCCGAGAACATATTTGCTTCATACATATGATACGCAACCGCACCGATCATCGCTGCATTGTCCGTACAATATTTTAACGCTGGAATTGATAATTTAAAGTTATGTGTTTCTGAAAGTGATTCAAATGCATGCCGAACACCACTGTTAGCAGCAACGCCACCAGCAATTATCAATTGATTGACCGACTTTTCTTTAAGGACTTTCATTGTTTTCTTCGTCAATACATCAACGACACTCGCTTGAAAACTCGCAGCGATATTTTCAGGTACAATTACCTCACCTTTTTGCTTCGCATTATGAATCTTATTGATGACAGCTGACTTCAACCCACTGAAACTAAAATCATTCGTATCATCTTCCAAATAAGGACGCGGTAAATTATACGTATCCGAACCAACTTGTGCCAAACGATCTATGTGTGGCCCACCGGGATAAGGCAACTCAAGTAATCGTGCGACTTTATCGTAAGCTTCACCGACAGCATCATCCC
Organism: Aliicoccus persicus; assembly: GCA_020741755.1. Classification (GTDB taxonomy): domain Bacteria; phylum Bacillota; class Bacilli; order Staphylococcales; family Salinicoccaceae; genus Aliicoccus; species Aliicoccus persicus_A. The sequence continues at coordinate 14,081 of DYYI01000004.1, forward strand.
GCGTCTCACCAAGCACTTCGAATGATAAATGATCTTCCATATATAGGAGTTCAGTATGCCCACCAGATACGATAAGCGCAATGAGTGGAAACTCAAGCGGTTGATGCAATTGATTCGCATATATATGACCCGCGATATGATGCACGTTAATCAGAGGTAAATCATGTGC
>DYYI01000005.1:0-15379 GCA_020741755.1 Aliicoccus persicus
TTAGGCACAGATAAAATGCGACCGCTCGTCATTATGTCACCGAAAAGCTTGCTAAGAAATCAACGTGTGGCTCAGCCAGTTGATGCATTTGTCGATGGGTCATTTAAAGAAATTATCGTAGATGAATATGACAAATCAAAAATATCTACAGTGTTGCTTTCAAGTGGTAAAATGGCAGTAGACTTAATGGATGCGATGGACAAGAACAAAGATGAGACAAAACTTCTCATTCGTCTTGAACAGTTGTATCCATTCCCAGATGAACAAATTAAAGAAATATTAGATGAACTTCCATCGTTAAAATCAATTCGATTTGTTCAAGAAGAACCTGAAAATATGGGGGCGTATCAATATGCATTGCCATTGATTCAAGAACTTGCACCATCTGATGTTGATGTAGAATATGTTGGCCGTATTAAGCGTGCTTCACCTGCCGAAGGTAGCAATGAAGCGTACAAAGCAATACAACAAAAAATTATCGATAATGCACTCGAATAATTAAGGAGAAATTTAAAAATGGCTGAAATTAAAATACCTGAACTTGCAGAGTCTATTACTGAAGGTACGATTGCCGAATGGGTTAAACAAGTCGGAGATCAAGTTGAACAAGGAGAAGTCCTGCTTGAATTAGAAACTGATAAAGTAAATGTTGAAGTCATCAGTGAGTCAGCAGGTGTGCTTCAAGAAATTCGTGCGAACGAAGGCGACAATGTAAGTGTCGGTGACGTCGTTGCTGTTGTTGGTGAAGGTGATGCAAAACCTGCTGAATCTAAACCAGCTGAAGATCAAAAAGAATCTGAGGCACCATCAGAAAATAAAAAAGAAGATGCTCAAGAAGAAGTAAAAGAAGAAACGACAGATGACTCAGGTCGCATCGTTGCGACGCCATCAGCACGTAAATTAGCGCGTGAAAAAGGAATTGATCTTTCATCAATCAACGCATCAGATCCACGCGGTCTTGTACGTTCTCAAGATGTTGAGAATCATCAAAATCTACCGGCTCAACCGAAACAGGCTGAACAACCGAAACAAGAACAAAAACAACAAAACGTGAATCCAGAGAAACCAGTGGTTAGAGAGAAGATGTCACGTCGTCGTCAAACAATCGCTAAGCGTTTGCTTGAAGTATCACAATCCACTGCGATGTTAACGACATTCAATGAAATTGATATGACAAACGTGATGGAATTGAGAAAGCGCAAGAAAGAATCATTCCAAGAGCGCAACGATGGTGTGCGTTTAGGATTTATGTCCTTCTTCTCTAAAGCAGCAGTTGCCGCACTTAGAAAGTATCCTGCAGTCAATGCTGAAATTGAAGGAGACGAACTCGTCTACAAGCAGTTCTATGATATAGGTATGGCGGTTTCAACTGAAGAGGGTCTCGTTGTCCCAGTGATTAGAAACGTAGATAGAAAGACGTTTGCTCAAATTGAAAGTGATATCGTTGATATGGCTACGAAAGCAAGAGATAAAAAACTTGGTCTTGATGACATGGTCGGCGGTTCATTCACAATCACAAACGGTGGTGTGTTTGGATCACTGATGTCAACGCCGATTATCAATGGTACTCAAGCGGGTATTCTCGGTATGCATACAATTCAAAAACGTCCGGTAGCCATGCCAGATGACAGCATCGAAATTAGACCGATGATGTATATTGCATTGAGTTATGATCATAGAATTATCGACGGTAAAGAAGCAGTCGGCTTCTTAAAAACGATAAAAGAATTGATCGAAAACCCAGAAGATTTACTTCTTGAGGGTTAATTATCCTATAATTTAGAAAAGTCTGAAAATTACCTTGACAAAAAATTGTAGCTATCATATGATAGCTACAATTTTTAAATAGGAGGAAATGTATATTGAGTGAAAAATGGTTTAACAATCGTTCCACTGTCGTTACTGTAAAACACGTCGATGCTGATAAATATTTAGTATCGAATATGTTAACAGTCGGCAAGTCTTATCCGCTCGTTCATGAGACAGAAGAGTATTATTTTGTAGTCGATGATTCAGACAAGTTAGGGGGCTACTATAAGTCCTATTTTAATTCTAGAGAGGCGGATGAGGTAATATGACAAAAGTAAGTACTAAAACAACAATCATCGTTGGCTTTATGCTATTTGCAATGTTCTTTGGTGCGGGTAACTTAATTTTCCCACCAGCTCTTGGATTAGTTAGTGGCGAATATTTCTGGATTACTGTATTTGCATTTATTCTTACTGGTGTTGGTTTACCAATTCTGGCAACAATTGTTGGTTCACTTTCTAAAAGTGGATATAAAGATCTCCTCAAAAATGTTCACCCAGCATATGCACTCGTATTTATGATTGTGTTGTATCTTGTAATCGGACCATTATTCGCGATTCCCAGAACCGCGACGGTGTCATATGAAATGTCCATCTTGCCATTCTTAGATGGTGCATCATGGCTAACTTTATTATTGTTTTCATTTGTATTCTTTTTAGCTTCATTTATTGTTGCTTTATATCCAGGTAAAATCACGAGCAGTATCGGAAAATATTTAACACCGATACTACTTACAGTGATTACTATTTTTATCATTGGTGGTTTCGTTGCGTATTGGGGTAATGATTACATGGTCATTGATGATTTACTCGATGGCAACTATTTTGGATATGGTTTTACTGAAGGGTACTTAACGCTTGATGCAATTGCTGCAATGGCGTTCTCAGTCATTGTGATTACATCGCTAAAGAAATACGGTGTATCAACGCAAAGAGATTTACTGACGAGTACAATTAAGTCTGGTACTGTCGCACTGATTTTACTCGGTACGATTTATGTTTCACTTGCATGGATCGGTAACAATGTTGTTCTCGATAGAACTTCATTTGAAGAGGGTACAAACTTAGGTACATATGTATTGACATTTGTTTCAGGTGATGTCTTTGGTGCATTTGGTACTGTACTTCTCGGTCTTGTCGTATTATCTGCATGTTTAACGACATCGATTGGACTGATCGTTGCGGTAAGTGAGTACTTTAATGAGATTTTCCCTAAAATTTCTTACAAAGTATTTGTAATCCTTACGACAATCGTTTCATTTGGACTTGCAAACCAAGGGTTGGAACAGATCATTGAAACAAGTGTACCGGTCTTGTTCTTCATATATCCGTTAGCAATATCATCTATTTTATTATTACTCTTAACATTCTTTGTGAAGAGTCCAAAACTATCTATTCAACTGTCAATACTGTTTGTATTTCTAATTACAGTGGTTACATTCATTCATAGACAAGAATGGGTTGAGCTTTCATTTGTTGAATCAATTCCGTTCTACGCGCAACAACTTGAATGGTTATTATTTGCAGTTGCTGGTTACCTCATCGGTTACTTCGCAGGCGATAAATCAAATCCTGTAGACTTCGGTGAAAAGGAACCACTTGAAGAACCAACAAATTCTTAAAAACAGTGTATTGAATATAAAAACAGTCGAGAATCTAAATTAGATACTCGACTGTTTTAGTAATTTTATAAGTTGTTGTCTTCTTTAATCTGCAGTAATCTTGTTTTTAAATCTGCTTCCATCTGTTTCAATTCAGTTTCAGCTTGTTTACGTTTCTCAGAACCTTCACGTTGGATTTGTAATGTTTCTTCAATCGTTGTGACTAAGTTTTCTTGTGTGACTTTTAGTGTTTCAATGTCTACGATACCACGCTCATTTTCTCTCGCTGTACGCAGTGAGTTTGTCTTAAGCATTTCAGAGTTTTTCGTGAGTAATGTGTTCGTTGTATCTGTCACTGATTGCTGTGCTTTAGATGCTGATTCTTGACGAAGTAGGGTAAGTGCAATTGCCATTTGATTTTTCCACAATGGAATACTCGTCAAGATTGAACTTTGAATTTTCTCTGCAAGCGTCTGGTTAATGTTTTGAATCATACGAATTTGCGGTGCAGACTGAAGCGTCATTTGACGCGCGAGTTTTAGATCGTGGATTCTTTTTTCAAGACGGTTGATATACTGAAGCATATCGTTCACATCTTGGACATCCATCTGATTGCTTGTTTCCTCTGCTTTTTTTCGAAGCTCAGGAATCGTTTCGTTTTCCAACTCTTCTTTCTTTAATTCAGCCGCTGCAATATACATGTTGATCGCATCGAAATATTGTTTGTTCTCATCATATAAACGATCTAAGAAGAATACATCTTTTACCAATACCTCTTTTGCATGTTCTAACTGAATGCTTACACGGTCGACTTGAGAGGCAACACTTTGGTGTTTTGCAATCAATTCCTTCACTGATTTTTGGAATCTTTTAAAGAATCTCGATAAGAAATTTTGATTTTTGTTTGTCAGTTCATCAGGATCAACCATCTTTAGCATCTTCATTAAATCTTGTAACGTATCACCGATAGGACCGACATCTTTTGATTGAACTTCCTCCAACATCTGATGAGAAAATTTAGCAAGTGAACTTTGAGCATTTTCACCGTAACTAATTAACGCATTGTTATCTAAAGGGACGATTTTATCTTTGATTTCATTGATTTTCTTTAAGTCCGCTTCATTAAACTGTTCTTCGTATGTCGCAAGGACACTCTTTGAACTATCTTCAGTTTGTGTTAACTCTGGTTGTAATTGTAAGTCTTCTGATACATCTTCTTTTGCCTTAAGAAACGGATCGTTTAACAATTCATCTTTAATGTTTTTGCTCATTTTGCATCACCTTTTCTTTCTCATGTGTTTTTGTAGTTTTATTTAAGTTCACTTCTTCTTTGTGAAGCGTATTACCCAACTGTTTGATTTTTCTATCTCGTCTTTTTTTGACAACTTTTTTCTCGAGTTCAAGTGCTTGGTAGTCGCTCTTATTCATTATACTAACATCTGACTCGAGTGAACGCATTATTTCAAATAATGTGATGCGTGCTTCATGTAGTTTGACGCGCTCTTCCTTGGATTTACCAGGCATTTTGTAAAGATGCAAGTAATGTTCAACTGTATTGACCGCTGAATCTAAATGCGCATGATAAAACTGTTGAACACCGAAAAATCGTTTTGGATCATCTTCTACTGCATCATGAATCGTACTGACTAATCTATTTATATCATAGACGAGCTTTATATCCTTTAATGATCTTACATTGATATAACTCTTTTTTAATCGATTTACTTTAGTACGTGCTTCTTTCAATTGGTTTCGAATAAATGAATATTCACTGCGTGTTAATCCATATTCATTTAGTTGTTTATTAAATAAGAAGTTTTGTGATGGAATATATGCCGCTGTAAATCCACCCGCACCAATCAGTATATCTATGAAATTACTTATATCTAGTACAATGGAAGACGTTGTTGCTGTGATTATGCCAATGGGTAATGCAATCAACGTAGCAATCCAACTGGATTTACTTTCATCCATGTTAAAACACCTCTTTCAATCTCTCTTAAACTTCATTATAAATATAAATAGTTGAATTTAAAAGTTATTCGGTTATATAATGAAGCTCATAATCATTTAAATTGGTGGGAGAGCCATGTACACAATTAACATAATGAAAGCCGATTATGAAGGCTGGTGGTTATTCGATGATTGGCAAGAGCAAGTCATTGTCATTTATGAATTCTCAAATATCGATGAAATGCTTGAATTTTATCAACGATTAACACAACAAATGCATACGCATTTCTCGAGCTATCAAATAGGGAAATACAATATGATGACATTTTATAACTGTTGTGACGTTAGATACTGTGATGATTGTGATGATGATGTTCAAATGTATGTCAGTCCAGTCATGATGTATGGCAATGAGACGATAACAGATGAAACTTACTACAAAACTGAAAATTTAATTAATTTTTAATAAACATTGCATATTATACTTTCTTGATGTATAATACTAAATAGCAATAGACATTTTTGTATCACCAGCTTTACCGTCATACTGTATTGTATTACAAAAGGCTATGTGTGAAGTGTTTATTGAATATAGTCTTTGGAGGATTTTAACATGAAACAAGGTATCGTAAAATGGTTTAACGCAGAAAAAGGATTTGGATTTATCGAAATCGAAGGCGAGAATGACGTATTCGTTCACTTCTCAGCAATCAACCAAGATGGTTACAAATCACTTGACGAAGGTCAAGAAGTTGAATTTGAAGTAGTTGAAGGCGACCGCGGTCCACAGGCTGCTAACGTTTCTAAAATATAATTTTTAAGTATTCAACAAACAATTAGACACCTTACATTTGTAAGGTGTTTTTATTTGCATAAAAATAGGTTTTGGAACCTTTTTTTTCAAGGCTCCAAAACCATATATATTAACAGAGACTAAACGTGTGAAAACTGTGCATCATATAATGCTCTGTAATGACCGTCTTTTCTTTCTAACAGCTCTTCATGTGTACCGACTTCTGTAATGCCTTGTTTCGTCACAACCATGATGCGATCCGCATTTTTGATTGTTGCCAATCTATGTGCAATGACCAATGTCGTACGTCCGACAGATAATCGATTCAGTGCCGTTTGAATAAATCGTTCTGTTTCAGTATCAAGAGCACTTGTTGCTTCATCTAGAATTAAGATTGGCGGATTCTTTAAGAACATGCGAGCGATCGCAACACGTTGTTTCTGTCCACCAGATAGTTTCACACCACGTTCACCGACTATTGTATCTAGCTTTTTCGGATAATTTTCAACTAATTCACTAAGTTGGGCTTTATCTAGCGCCTCATAAATCTCTTCATCCGTAGCATCTGGTTTTCCATATGCTACGTTTTCACGTAATGTACCAGCAAACAAAAATACATCTTGTTGAACAATACCGATATTCTCACGCAATGTTTTTAGTGTGACATCTTTTATATCTGTACCATCAATAGTGATGCGTCCACGCTTTACATCATAGAATCTTGGGAGTAGGGCACTGATTGTTGTTTTACCAGCACCACTTGGTCCTACGAATGCGATTGTTTCACCTGGACTGATATCAAACGATATATTATTTAGAACATTTTTATCTTCATAGCCAAACGTCACGTTCTCATATTTAATCTCACCTTTAACATGAGTCATTGGTCTTGCATCGTCTCTCTCTTGGACTTCGGGCACTTCTCTAATTGTTTCTAAGAAGTGTTTAAAACCTGCAATACCATTTGGGTAAAGTTCAATCACTGCATTGATTTTTTCAAGTGGTTTAAATAATATATTTGAAATTAAAATAAATGCAGCAAACTCACCGTAAGTTAAATCACCAATCGTGACATAATATGCACCTGCTATTAAGATGAATACTGTCACAAGTCTCATCAACATATATGTACTCGAGTTATTGAATGACATGATCCTATACGCTTTTAACTTCGTGCGTCTGAAGGCTTCGTTAATCTCTTGGAAGTTTTTCATTTCACGTGCTTCTGCTGCAAACGCTTGAACTAAACGAATGCCGCCGATTTTATCTTCGATCATGTGGTTGAAATCAGAAACACGACCAAACAATTCTCTAAATGCAACTGTCATGCGTTTATTAAAGTAAATGGCAATGGCTAGAATTAACGGTACGATAACAAATGAAATAATTGCAAGTTCAGGGTGAATCCAATACATAATACCAAATGCCCCTAGAAGCGTCATAAGTGCTATAAACAAGTCTTCTGGACCATGGTGGGCCATTTCACCGATATTCATTAAATCGTTCGTTAAACGTGTTAAAAGCTTTCCTGTTTTCGTGTTGTCAAAAAAACTGTAAGACATCTTTTGAATATGACCATATAAATCACTTCTTATGTCTCTCTCAATATTGGTCCCTAACATATGCCCCCAATAAGTGACGACAAACTGAAGTATTGTATTAATCAGGTAAATAACGAGTAAACCGATTGCAGCAAGTATGATCCATTGCCAGTTTCCAGTCGGTAAAAGATTATCAATAAAAGCACTAACAATTACCGGAAATGACAATTCTAAAAGACCGACAAGCACTGCACTGACGAAGTCAATCGTGAACAGTCCTTTATACGGTCTATAATAAGAAAAGAACTTTTTCAATTGTCCAACCCCTTTTTCACATAATATTTTCTATTATACTACTTATTGAAACGAAATTTCGAAAATATCACTCGGATTACACGGTTGACCAACATAAATTTTTCCAGTTTTATTCGTTAAATTTTGTATGATACTAAATACCGTAATACCTTCAACTGTACCATCATCGTTTTGGATATGACGACAGATCGACATTGGTGAATTCTCATGGTCCGATAACCATGAATGGATCACATCTTCATCGATCAACTTATCATTTTCAATTGCATCATTCATTAACTGTTTAATACGCTCAAGCCTTAAATAAGAATTGTCATTTTCAAGTGGCGTCAATTTAACATTCTTTTTAATTTCTTCACTATTAAAGTGATTCGTGTGGCACAATGCACCTGCATCAACAAACCCTTTACTCGTTACAAGATTTGGTGTGATTTCATTATTGATGAGTCTCTTTGTCTCTCCGTTATCTTGCGCCATGATGAAGTTACCTGCAGCAGAAACTTTTTCATCGCGAACGAGTGCATGTGCTTCATCAATATCTGTACAATTCAATATTTCTCTAAGCGCCAAATGAATAGGTAGACCTTCCTTATAATCTTGGATCATAAGTGCATTGAGTCCAATACCTAAGCCATGGCTGTTACTTCCGACCTTGGCTAAAATTCCCGCTTCTGTCACAGTGCGAATCGAATGATTCTTTCCTTCAATCTCAGCAAAGATTAAGCTTCCAGTTTGATCGCTCATCCAATCCCAGTTTTGTGCAATATATAAATCATTATCGTTGCCCTTACTATAGCTAAGAGAAGTACAGCCATCTTTAGAAGAGGTGAGGGCAATCTCACTCCGTGCATTCAGTGTTAAGATGTCATAAAAATCAACACCAGCACCTTTCGCGACACCTTCCATTTCTTCAAGTAAATGAGGAAAGTTTTTTTCTAAATAATTCATGAAAAACTTTCCTTTCTCGACAGCTTCTTTCCATGTAAAACCGTTGTTTTCCCTAAATAATCGTTCATATGAATTCAGACTGAGATGCACTTTATCTTTTGCAGAACTTCCATGCTGATATCCAATTTCACTCGGTGTTCCACTTAATGTAATCCGCTTCATCGTATCTCTCCTTCATTGTCTCTACGAATATTTATATCACAGTTCAATTTTATATACAAAGTTGTAAGTATATTGTTTAATAGTTTTATTTTATGAAGTTTTAACATTCTTAGAGTTTTTATAAGTAGGAATCATACTGTAATTTTATGTCGTGAATATTATTTATTTTTTATGAATAAAATGCCGCAATATTATTGTAATCGTTTTCACATATGGATATACTCAACACATAACGATATGGAGGTATTACATAATGAAATTAAGTAAGCACCTAAAAACATTAGCTTTAGCGTCGGCTGGTTTAGTTTTAGTTTCGACTTTAAATCACGAAGAAGTAAATGCACAAGAAGATGGCAGTTTAGTTATCGGTTTATCGAGTGATATTTCATCACTTGATCCACATCGTTCTAATGACGTGTATTCGTCACAAGTTAGATCTCAAATATATGAACGATTGATTGGACATGATTTAGACATGAATCTCGTACCAATGCTTGCAACAGAATGGGAACAGGTAGATGATGTCACTTGGAATTTCAAACTTGAAGAGGGCGTAATGTTCCATGAAGGCTCGGAATTAACATCAGAAGATGTTCAAGCGACTTTTGAACGTGTAAAGGATGAAGCAGTCGCTGCCGATGTTGCATTCCTATTTGAAATGATAGACGAAGTTGAAATTATTGATGATTATGAGTTCAACATTATTACTGAGTATCCTTTCGCACCTTTACTGAACCACTTATCTCACGTAACGGGTGGGATTATGAGTAAAGAATTATTAGATGCTGACTATCAGTATGCCATTGATAATGCCGGATTAGATATTACAGTCGAAGAGTATTACGAGCTTCGTGAAGAGGGTGGCGATGAGTATCAAGAAATTGTAGATGAGATTGGTATTGATCTAAACACTGTAACGAATGAAAGTCCTGACGGTACAGGTCCACTTAAATTCGTAAGCCGTGCACCAGGTGATAATGTCGTACTTGAAAGAAATGAAGATTATCGTGTTGAAGATTTAGCTTTTGAAGAAGTGACATTCACAGTAAACACTGAATCTGGTTCACGTATGGCTGAACTACAGACAGGTACTGCGCATGTATTGCATGCATTATCACCATCATCTGTGACTCAAGTTGAAACGACAGATGGGATGGAACTTTTATAAGTGGATGGACTTGGACTTTCATAGATGACATATGATATTCGTAAAGAACCATTTGACGATCCTAAAGTAAGACAAGCGATTGCATATGCAGTCGATAGAGAGAGTATCGCAACGCACATCTATGAAGATAATGCGTCACCAGCAATCAGCCCATTAGCACCACCTGTATGGGGACATAACCCAGATGTTGATACGATTCAATATGATCCAGAATATGCGGCTGAGTTACTGAGTGAAACAGATGTTGCAGATGGATTTACGACAAGTCTTTGGGTTACGGATAACCAACAAGTTGTAGAGATGGCAACATTGATTCAAGAAAATCTAGCTGAGATTGGTATTGAAGTGAATATTGAATTGATGGACTTTGGTACATTATGGCAACGTACGGGAGATGGTGAACATGAAATGATGATTGTCGGTTGGACAACGTCAACGGCCGATGCGGACTACGGTACGTATTCACTGCTTCACACAGATAACCAAGGTGCAGCGGGTAACAGAACATTCATCTCAGATCCAGAACTTGATGACTTACTCGAACGTGGTCGAGGGGAATCAGATGAAGATTTAAGATATGAGATTTACACAGAGGCACAAAATTACTTAGTTGAAATCGCACCGATGACAAATATTATTCATGCGAAGAGCATCATTGCTTACAATTCGGATTTTGTGACAGGAGTAGAACTCTTCCCGAGTGGCTATATCAATCTAATGAATATTGAATTTGTAGAATAGCATAAAGAAACGGCTTTGGAATCTTTTAGGAAAATTCCAAGGCCGTTTTTAATTTGGTTTTCGATTTAGAATGCAAGCTGCCAATTCAAACGATTATTTTCATCCGAATTGGCAGAAATAATCAAACGTTGCCAATTCAACCCTTATTATCCTTATGAATTGGCAGGAAAATTAAAAACCTGCCAGTTCAAGTCATTTTCTAGGCTTGAATTGGCAGGCTTAATTAAATTTCATATATTATTTCGAAAGTACACCTGTATCTTGTAGATATTCTTCGTATGTTAGTTCCTTAGATACACTGCCTGCAGGAGACAAATCAATCACACGATTTGCAATTGTATTTACAAATTCAAAGTCATGTGATGTGAAGATAATTGATCCTTTGAATCGTTTCAATCCATCATTGACTGCTGTAATACTTTCTAAGTCCAAGTGGTTTGTCGGTTCATCAAACAAGAGCACATTTGATTTTGTCAACATCATCTTACTCATCATTGCACGGACTTTTTCTCCACCGGATAAAACCGATGCTTTTTTCTTCGCTTCTTCACCACTGAACAACATACGGCCTAAGAATCCTCTTAAGAATGTTTCCGTTTGCTCATCTTCTGGTGCATATTGTCTTAACCATTCAACGAGTGAAAGGTTAACACCTTCAAAGTATTTTGAATTATCCTTCGGGAAATATGCTTGCGACGTAGTCACACCCCAACGTACTTCGCCTTCATCTGGTTTAATTTCTCCAGCAAGTATGCGAAGTAGGGTCGTACGACCAATTTCAGTACCACCAATGAGTACAGCTTTGTCATATGGATTTACAACGAAGCTCACATTATCCAATACTTTTTGACCATCGATTGAATGCGTTAATCCAATGACCTGTAATAACTCATTCCCAATTTCACGCTCTGGTGTAAATCCAATGAATGGGTATTTACGTGACGATGGGCGAATATCATCCAGTTCAATCTTATCGAGCATTTTCTTACGGCTCGTTGCTTGTTTTGACTTTGATGCATTCGCACTAAATCGTGCAATGAAGTCTTTTAATTCCTTCATTTTTTCTTCTTTTTTCTTGTTTTGTTCTTGCGCCATCGATAGAGCAAGCTGACTTGATTGGTACCAGAAATCATAATTACCAACGTATAGTTGTATTTTCCCAAAGTCTAAGTCTGCAATATGTGTACACACATTATTTAAAAAGTGTCTGTCGTGGCTGACAACAATAACAGTATTTTCAAAATCAATTAAGAAATCTTCTAACCACTGAATTGCTTCGATGTCTAAACCGTTTGTCGGCTCATCGAGTAATAGTACATCAGGAGATCCAAACAAACTCTGTGCAAGTAACACTTTAACTTTTTGGTTATTTTCAAGTTCACTCATGTTCTTGTCGACTAAATCACTTTCAATACCTAAACCATGTAGTAAACTCTCAGCATCACTTTCAGCTGTCCAACCACCCATTTCTCCATACTCTGCCTCAAGTTCAGCAGCACGGATACCGTCTTCATCAGAGAAATCTGGTTTCATATAAATCTCGTCTTTTTCTTTGGAAATTCTCCATAAATCTTCGTGACCCATCATCACAACATCGAGTACACGATGATCTTCATATCCAAAATGGTCCTGTTTTAAAACAGCTAATCTCTCGTCTGCACCCATAGATACATGGCCAGTCTGAGCGTCGAGATCACCTGACAAAATCTTTAAAAACGTTGATTTTCCTGCACCATTCGCCCCAATTAAACCGTAGCAGTTACCTGGTGTAAATTTAATGTTTACATCTTCAAATAATTTACGATCTCCAAATCTCAAACTTACATCTGTTACTTGTAACATTTAAACATTCTCCTAATCAAGTATTCTTAAAGAATATACCATATTTGTGGTAACATTAATATATATTGAGCATAGGGGATTCGTATGGATACTCAAATTTTAAAATTCAAAGAATGTCTAGATAATAGTAATAAAATCGTCTTTTTCACAGGTGCCGGAATTTCCGTTGCGAGTGGCATTCCAGACTTTCGAAGTATGGGCGGTTTGTTTGATGAAATAACGAAAGACGGCTACTCTCCGGAATACTTATTATCACACCAACATCTGGTTGATGATAAGGATAGCTTTGCGAATTTTTATCAGAAGCGATTGTTACTAGCAAATAAAAAACCGAATGTCGCTCATAACTTTATTGCTACACTTGAACAATCAGGACAATCGCTCGGTGTCGTCACTCAAAATATTGATGGCTTACATCGTGATGCAGGAAGCAGTAATGTCGATGAATTACATGGCAGCTTAAACGATTACTATTGTATTGGTTGTAATGCACAATATACAAAACAAAGAATTCTAGATGATAGATTAAAATATTGTACGAAATGTAATGATGTATTACGACCGGACATCGTACTTTATGGTGAAATGTTAGATGAGTTGACCGTTTTATCTGCTATTAATAAAATTTCAAATGCAGATATGCTCATCGTCATCGGATCATCACTCGTTGTACATCCTGCTGCATCCTTCATTGAGTACTTTAATGGTGATAACTTAATTATAATTAATAAAGATAAAACACCGTACGATGGCCAAGCAGATATTGTATTCAATACGGATGTTGTCGAAATTATAGAGAAAATAAACGAATTGAAAGAGAGTTAATATATGGAAAAATTATCAGGTAAGACACAGTTTTTAACAGTTGAAAAAATAGAAGGGTCAACTTACTACTTAAAGTCTGATGAGGGAGAAACAATCAGAATGAACCGCTCAGTGCTAGACCGTGAAGTAGAAATTGACGAAGAATTAGTAGTGTTTATCTATCCAAATACACGTGGTGAACTGTTTGCCACACCAGTAATTCCAGACGTAACAGTCGATAAATTTGGCTATGCAGAAGTATCAGAAGTAAATCGGGATGGTGCGTATCTCAACATCGGCGCACCAAGAGATATTCTAATCCCATGGGTAGATTTACCAAAACTAAAGGAAGTTTGGCCACAATCTGGAGATAAGGTGTATGTAAAACTGCGCAGAGAAGGGGATAACCAACTGTTTGGTAAACTTGTACAAGAATCAGAAGTTGCTGAAAAGTTTACAAAAGTTGACGAAAAGTTGTATGAAGAACTTAATAATAAATGGTTAGAAGGGCGACCGTATAGACTGCTTAAAGTCGGCACATTTTTACTTACTGAAGAGGGCTATAAAGTATTCATTCATGAAAGCGAACGTCAGACAGAACCAAGGCTTGGAGAAAAAGTTAAGTTTAGAGTAATCGGTATGAATGAACAGGGTGAGATTAACGGTTCATTTAGACAAAAAGCATACCGTGCACGAGATGAAGATTCAGAGAAAATACTGGATTATATTACCCGTAATGGCGGCACAATGCCACTCACAGACAAATCATCACCAGATGACATATTAGAAGCATTTAATATATCTAAAGGTGCATTTAAACGCGCTATGGGTAAATTGATGAAAGAGGGCGTTGTTGTACAAGAAGACGGGCAAACTGTATTGAAAGAGGATAATAGTAATGCATAAACACTTAAATATTGAAGCAAAACGTGGGATCGGTATATTTACTATGTTCAGGCGAGTAGAAGTCCATATTAATGATGAACATGTAGAGACGATTCCATTGTTCGGAAAAAAAGAAGTAGAAATACCACATCCAGGCAGTCGCATGCAAGCAAGATTCTTTTCTAGTAAATCAAAAGTGGTTCCAGTTAATCCTGGAGATGTCGTAACGATTCGCGAGTCATTCATCTATATGTTGATTACAATCGTGTTCTTTGCGTTGCTCGTTATAGAGTTGGTCACACCAATTGTTATCCCATTAGCACCACTGTGGATCACACTATCTGCGATTGCTTTAATTGTAAATACGTTTGCCGGTTACAACTATGCGGTGGATGTGAAACAGAGCAAAGACAGTAAGGCAACAGAAATGTACGCGATGAAATAGAACAACTTTAGTGACCTGCATCCCCTTAAGTTTACAGATGAAATAAAAAATCTGTAAACTTAGGGGGTTTTCTTATGGCTCGACATAGAAGTTTTGAGGAAAAGATACAGATTGTTGACTATTACCTGAGTCATGGCGACCTAGAAGGAACTGCTGAAAAATTTGAGGTAGGTGCCTCTACACTCCAAGATTGGGCAAGGAAATATTTAAACCATGGCGAAGAATCATTGTTCGTTAGGACGCAACATATGAGCTACTCGTCTGATTTTAAACAAATGGTTGCCCATGAGTATTTGCAGGGAGATGATAGTTACCAAACACTCGCTTTAAAGTATAATATTCCGGCAGGTACAACAGTCAGAAAGTGGGTTCT
>DYYI01000006.1:0-38865 GCA_020741755.1 Aliicoccus persicus
GCATCTCATAGTCCGTCAAATCCGTTTGCAAGCCCGTGAGCGCATCTCATAGTCCGTCAAATCCGTTTGCAAGCCCGTGAGCGCATCTCATAGTCCGTTAAATCCGTTTGCAAGCCCGTGAGCTCACCTGATAGTCCGTCAAATCCATCTGTACACCTATGAGCTCATCTCATAGTCACGAATAACCCTCATCAACACAAAAACTGCCAGCTCACCTCATTTAAACAGGTGTGCTGGCAGTTTTTTTATCTATTTAATCAATTTATTCATTCGGATAGCCATATTCAGAACCGTTATTCTCTTGTTCTTTCTTCAATCTTAAGAATTCGCGTTTTGAAATGAGCTGGCCATCTGTTGTCATATATTTCTTATTAATATCTCTCGTTTCTTTATCGAGATAGCTGTACACAATCGGAATAATGAACAGCGTTAACAATGTACTTGTCGCAAGTCCACCGATAACAACGATACCCATCGGAGCGACCATCTCTTGTCCTTCACCGAGACCAAGCGCAATTGGTAACATACCCATAATTGTCGTAATCGCCGTAATCAAAATTGGGCGGAAACGGTTTTGAACGCTGACTTCGATCGCTTCATATGTGTCCATACCTTTCGCTTTTTGCTGTAGGATAAAGTCCACGAGTAAGATCGCGTTGTTCACAACAATACCGATTAACAATACTGCACCGACCATCGCGATAACGCTGAGTGCATTTTGAGTGATGATGAGCGCAAGTGCAACCCCAATGAAAGCAAGTGGTATTGTCATCAGTATTGCAATTGGTGCACGTAATGATTCAAATTGTGCTGCCATGACTAAGTACGTAAATATCACACCGAGAATGAGTAACAATGCAATCTGCGGTAATGCGTCGAGTAATAATTCGACGTTTCCACCGACATTATATGTCGTATCATCGTGGAATTCATAGTCCTCGAGTATATTGTTTAATTCAGTGTACGCATCATTTAAGACCATATCGCTGTCATACCAAACTGTAATCGAGCGGGCTTCACTGAGCGAATCACGTAAAATCATAGGCTCTGTCTCAACTTCTTCAAATGAGGCAATGTTAGCAAGTGCGATATATTCGCCTTCGTTATTCGGAATTAAAATGTTTCCGAAATTTTCTTCACTATCTAATATCGATTCTGGATACTTGACGTTGATCGTTAAAAATTCACCGTCATGTTCCATCGTCGTTGCCGCAATACCGTTTGACGCATTGAAGAGTTGCATTGCAACTTGAGCCGGAACGAATCCTTCTTCCATCGCATCCTCTTCGTCGATGATGATTTGTAATTCACTGTTTTCACCATCTGCTGAACTTTCAACAGCATAGAACGTTTCATCTTCTTCTAAAATGAGGTCAATAAGTTCCGCTTCTGTTTCATCCAAACGCTCACGGTTATCATCAGTTAATGTAAACGCGAGTGTATTCGGTTCTCCAAGACCTGCTTCCATCATTGGAGATACTGCAATATCTGCACTTGTGTCAGACTCAATGATGTCTTCTTCAAGTGCATCGATGACATCGAATGTGGATGCATCACGATCATCAAATGGAACGAGCGTGACCATGATTTGACCAACATTCGCTTCTGTACCGAAGCCCATCATCGGGTTACCGCCAATCGTACTTAAATAACTGTCCACATTTTCATTTTCTTTAATGATTTCTTCAATACCTTGAACTGTTTCAAATGTTTCATTCAGTAAGACACCTTGTTCTTTTTCTACAGTGACGATAAAGACCCCTTCATCACTTTCAGGCATAAATTCCATCCCTTGGTTAAATACGCCCCAAATTCCCGCAACAAATACGAGCACCGCAAAGACTAATACAAGGAATCTATGACGTAATGTGAAGCGCGTCATTTTACGCAGCGCTGACATTTGCGTCGACTCTTTTCGTGCAGCTTCGCTCATACCTTTAGGAACTTTCAAGAAACGGCTTGCGAGCATCGGTACGATCGTCAATGCAACAAAGAGTGACGAGAATAAACTAAAGACGATTGCGAGTGCAAGTGGTACAAACAATTGACTGATGATACCTGTAACGAATACAACAGGTAGGAATACAGATGCAGTTGTCAACGTTGCTGCGATTACTGCAGATGTAATTTCTTTTGTCCCATCTTTTGCTGCTTGCATGCGTGGTTTACCCATGGACATGTGCCTGTAAATATTCTCGATAACAATGACGGAGTTATCGATGAGCATACCAATACCGAGTGCGAGTCCACCGAGCGTCATCATATTGATTGAGAAATCAACGAAATAGAATAGGGCAAACGTTGTCAATATTGAGAATGGAATGGCAAACCCAATAATGAGGGGTGCACGTACGTTTCTTAGGAATAAGAATAGTACAAGCATCGCGAGTCCAGCCCCGCTAATGAGTGCAACGTAAACACTGTCGATTGAATCTGTGATGTACTGTCCCTCATCATATAAAACAGCATAGTCAAAGTGATTGTAGCGCTCGTCATCGAGCAATTCATCTAACTCTGAACGGAACTCACTGTTGACGAGTGCTGCATTCGCACCATCTTCTAACATCATGTCAAGTTGTAATGCATCCACTTGATTTAGTCGTGTAATGATTTCATCCGATTCACTGTTAAACGTGACTTCAGCGACATCATCTAGCGTCACTGTCGTTACATCGCCTTCTTCATCTGGCATTTCAAACAGGACGATTTCACGAAGTTCTTCTATCGATTCAATATCTGCTGTCGTTCTTGTCGTGATTGTATAGCCTTCTTCTTCATCGACAATCGTTCCTGCAGGTACGGATAAGTTTTTAGATGAAATAATATCTGAAATATCTTGTTGTGATAATCCGTAGTTTTGTAATTCTGCAGTATCAAGCTCAACTAAAACTTCACGTGTTTCAAGACCAGAGATTGTAAGTGAAGCAACACCTTCAATACGCTCTAACTGACGTGTAATTTCAGTTAAGTCATTTTCAATTTGTAAATTGTCACTCAGTTCCGAATTCACTGCCATCTGTAACGATGGGAACATCGTGATGTCGAACTCAATGAAGGCAGGATCATTCGCACCTTCTGGTAATTCAGCTGTATCTAATATATCTCGAACTTCGAGTTCAATATCACTGATTGTCATATCGAAGTTAAATTCAAGTATGATTAGTGAAGTACCTTCTTGAGACTGTGATTGTAAGTTGTTTAAACCTGTGACAGAACTTAAATCTTCTTCAAGTGGTTCTGTAACGGTTTGTACGATTTCATTTGGTGATGCACCAGGATAACTTGTTGCAACGACCGCAATCGGGGGATCAATATCTGGCATTAACTGCACAGGTAGTCGCGTCAATGAAACGACACTTAAAATAACGAGCATGGCCATGACGACAATGGTGAAAATCGGTCGTCTAATAGAAAACTGTGTAATATTCAATTTGAAATCTCCTTATGTATTATGAATTAAATACGCCTTTTACGTAGTAACGCATAAGCGTTCTGTAGCTGTGGAGGTACTCTGGGTTGTCGGATAGTAGCAAGTGCCCTTGGAAAAATCGAAGTAAATCCGAAACTTTGTAAAGTTCTTCAATCTGTTCTTCTGAGTAGCCAGATTCTCTTAATTTTTTGTCCGTAAACTTCTGAATGTAATCATTAAAGATAATCTCGACATTTTGTTCTTTTAAAGCAACTTCTAAAAACTTGATTGTTTCTGGGTTTATCGCTTCTGCGACAATTTTATTTTCCTTAAAAGTGCGATAGATACGCTCAATTGCCTCGTCGAATATATCAATCACATCATCATCAAAGTTCACTGTTTCAAGCATTTCATCATAAATACGCTTGTTCTCTGCAATGAAAATTTTCGTAAATACTTCTTCTTTCGATTGATAATAATTGTAAAAGCTGCCCGTTGCCATGCCTGCTACTTCAGTGATTTTGCTAATGCTGGCTGCTTTAAACCCAACATCAAAAAAAACACGATAGGCAGCGTCATCAAGCACAGCGCGCTTATCTGTAATCTCCGTCATTGTTTCCTCCTGAATGAATTGAAAAAATATTCATTCATTATGCTATCACATCTGTTTACTCAGTTCAAAAAATATACACTTTCTTTTTATCGGCACATGTAATGTACGTTATAATAGATGAGGAATGTGGAATAAGGAGTATTTTTGAATGCATAAAGTAGAAGTGGAACAGGTAAGTTTTAAAGGAAAAAATGAGCATCTGCTCATTGATATAAATTTAAGTTTAGAGAGTGGATCCATCTATGGTTTGCTTGGAAAAGATGACCGCAGTTTTAGTCGTTTATTTGGTTTGATGGACGGTTATAAAAAAACTGATGGTGAAATCTTGATCGATGGTGTGACAGTGTACGAGAATCGTGATTCTCGAGATAAAATTCATTATCAAAACAATCAAGATTTCTCATTTGAAGCGAGAGAAATACGATCACATTTTGAGTTGTTAAAGTCATACAACGTACATTTTGATATTGACTATGCCAATGCACTACTCAGTGATTACGGTATTAAAGCGTCCAGAATGCTCAATTCTCTTATGTATCACGAAACACCGATTATCGATGCAATCGTCGCACTTGCATCAGGTAAACCAATCGTGTTGCTTGAAGGCATTCATCACAGGATGAAATCTGCAACGAGAGATATTTTTTATAAACATGTGGATGCGCATCGAAACGCATCTCGCATTATTGTCATCTCTTCATCAGAGGCGAGTGAAATTGAAGACCTGCTTGATCACTTGATTATCTTTAAAGACGGTGAAATCATCGTTGATGAACCGGTGGAAATGATACAAAACCGAGGATTTCGAGTGACTGGGACGATCAATAACATACTGCAGATTTCTAACGGTAAAAAAATTATCCACGAAGAACATTTGGGTGAAGTAAAATCTGTCATCATGCTCGGTGGCATGACTGAGCAGGACAAAGCATACATCGAACGTAATCGCGCGTACTATTCACCGCTTAAAATCCATGAGTTATATGAATATATGGTTGGGGGTGCGACACATGAGTAAACCTAGAGAAAAACAGGCAAGTGTCGAACTGATTCAAAATCAAATGATCCTCATGTTACTCATGATTGGTGTCATCTCTCTTGTCATGTTGTTATACGGGATTTTTAACGATGGTGAAGCAGTTTCACCATACGTCGAAACGACGCTGAGAATCACAGCGGTGTTTGCGCTCATATTTGGTATCCTACTGCCGAATAAGCTCGGTAGTATTAAACGCTTATATCAATTAGGGTTAATGCGCTTGGACATTTTTAAGACGTATGTCTATGTCGCGTTGCTATTTGCTCTGAACACTGTAACGCTCATATTATTCATTGGAGTTTTCATCAATGTATTACCGGTTCTAAATGTTCTAAATTCAGCGTTAACAATGGAGACACTCATTACAATTTTGGCAGGGATTCTCTACATTTTCGGTCTCTATGTGGCAGGTGTCCTGTTGACGATCACGATAAAAACCAACGTGTTGTATTTAGTATTAACTTTGATTGTGATTGTTTTAACGCTACAGCCGTTAATATCACTTTCAACAAATATATTAGTACTGATAGCACCGATTATTTTAATCGTCGTGACACTTGGTTTACTCTATATCTCTCTGCGTAGTTACATCATTAAATAAGCGTGTCAATATGATAGTATAGAAATGAGTGGAGGTACTCACATGACTGCATATAAGGATAGACAGCTCGTCGAAGAAAAAGTATTTAAAGACCCTGTGCACAGGTATATCCATGTGCGTGACCAAGTGATTTGGGACCTGATAAAAACACCAGAATTTCAGCGCTTGCGCCGTATAAAACAATTGG
Organism: Aliicoccus persicus; assembly: GCA_020741755.1. Taxonomy (GTDB): domain Bacteria; phylum Bacillota; class Bacilli; order Staphylococcales; family Salinicoccaceae; genus Aliicoccus; species Aliicoccus persicus_A. The sequence goes on from DYYI01000006.1 coordinate 5,850, forward strand.
GAACGCTGTATTTGGCTTTCCATTCTGCGGAACACTCAAGATTTAATCATTCGCTCGGCGTTTACGAAATTGTCAGACGGATGATTGAAAACTTTAGAGAGTATGAGGAATGGAACGAGAGTGACCGATTGCTCGTCTTATGTGCGGCACTGTTGCATGACTTGGGACACGGTCCATTTTCACATAGCTTTGAGAAAATTTTTGATATTGATCATGAGGATTTTACACGTAAAATTATATATGGAAATACAGAAGTAAACCGTGTGTTAAAACGCGTGAGCAAAGATTTTCCACTGCAAGTTGGACAAGTCATCGATAAGTCACATCCGAACAAGCTGGTCGTCAGCATGATTTCGTCGCAAATTGATGCGGATCGCATGGACTATTTACAGCGTGATTCTTACTACACCGGTGTGAGTTATGGTACGTTTGATATGGAACGTATATTGCGTGTCATGCGACCAGGCAAGGATGAAGTCATCATTAAAGAGAGCGGTATGCATGCGGTTGAAGATTACTTGATGAGTCGATATCAAATGTATTGGCAAGTCTACTTCCATCCCGTATCACGTGGTGGAGAAGTCTTGCTCAACCTCGCATTAAAGCGTGCCAAAAATCTGTACGAACAAGGGTACACGTTTAAACAGGCACCAAAATATTTGATTCCATTTTTCGAACATAATATCGAAGTGGAAGACTATGTACGTCTTGATGAGACGGTGATGAACTTTTATCTTCAGGAGTGGATTCAAGAATCCGATGAAATACTGAGTGACCTATCCCATCGATTCGTCAATCGTGATTTGTTCAAACACCTCCCGTTTGATGGTTCAATGCTTACGCTGAGTGAACTCACAGACCTCTTTGAAGCGGCAGGTATTAATTCTGAGTACTACCTATTCAGCGATTCATACAGCGATTTGCCATATGATTACGACCGACCAGAAGCGCGTAACAAGCGAAGGCCGATTCATCTGTTGAAACCGAATGGTCAGATTCATGAAATCAGTTCTCAATCGACAATTATTCATAGTATTACTGGCCTACATCGCAATGATTCGAAGTTATATTTCCCGAAGGATAAAATTAATGATATCCAAGACTTAGAGATCAAAGGTGATATCATCAACTTATTAAATGAATTGGGGTGAGATAAATGGTTAAGTTTAACATTATAAAAAACGATCCATTGGATGGACATAAAGGTGTAAACGCAGGCTCTATTAGTTTAGAGAACGTTGCACCGCTATATATAGATATTAATACAGGCGAGACATTTATCGATTTAGGTGGACTTCATGCTCGTGCAGATGTAGAAACGCGCGTGAAATGGGTGACCGATAAAAGTATTCCAGAAGGCGAAGGTGCCCGCGAGTTCTTTTTAGTGTGGGTCACTGTAGAACGTACAAAAATCGGTCCTGTTTACCAAGGTGTTACATCGTGTTATCAAATGATTAACAAAGAGAAAAAGCGTGGATATAAGCTTATGCATGAACACGTCAATGCGCTCGATAAATCAATGAAAGGCATCGTTGATATTTCAAATATGGATACGAAATCGAAGGGCTACTTAAAGAAATTTTTAATGAACCACAACGAAGAGATGTGGGAGAATTCTAAAGCATTACAAGAAGCGCTCGAAGATGCAGAAGAAGTTTAAATAGACGACCAAGTGTCGTCTTTTCTTATGGTATAATTTAGCTATTATTTTAGGTGGGAGAGCATATGGAAACACAGTACCGATTATCACAAACCGTACGTGGTCAAGGACCAGTAAAAACGTTTGAAGCCGATGTCATGGTAGAAGTCATCGAAAAAAAAGATGTCTACTTAAGATATAAAGAGAATCTCGATGAACACGAACTCGACGTTGTCATGCGCATCGGTGACGGTGATGTCAGATTATCGCGTCGCGGTATTATCCAGATGAATTTTCACTTTATACCTGGTGTGTACACGGATACTTTTTACGAGTCACCAGCGGGACGCCATCATTTTAGATTACTGACGAAACAATTGAAGGTAGAAGCAAGTCGCGTGGAGATTGAATATGAATTATATGAAAACGATGAGAACATCGGGCATTACTTATACATAATAGAAAAGAGTGAATCGTATGGATCTTAAAGATCAATTAAGGGTTGTCATTAAAGAAGCAATTATTAAAGCTGGAATTACAGAAGAAGTACCTGATATCAAAGTGGAAATTCCGAAAGATACGAGTAATGGAGACTTCTCAACGAATATAGCGATGGTTTTAACTAAGATTGCACGTTCAAATCCACGTGATATTGCAACGCGTGTCATTGAGAATCTTGATTTAGAGAAAGGTGATATAGACAGTGTCGATATCGCTGGACCGGGTTTTATCAACTTTAAAATGAAGACGGGTTCTCTTACGTCTATCATTACGAAAGTGCTCGAAGAAGGGGAGAACTATGGTCGCACGACGCATGACGTGCCACAGAAAATTCTATTAGAGTTTGTCAGTGCGAATCCGACTGGTGACTTGACGATGGCGCATGGCCGTCATGCGAGTTTCGGTGACACGCTTGCTAACATTTTGGATGCAGCAGGTCACGATGTGACACGTGAGTATTATGTCAATGATGCAGGGAAACAAATCGAAAACCTAGCACGCTCAATCGAAGCGCGATATTTTCAAGCACTTGGTGAGGAACGCGATATTCCAGAAGACGGTTATCACGGGAAAGATGTCATTACACTGGCAGCAGAGCTCGTTGAAACACATCCTGAATTAAAAGATATTGAAGAAGACGAACGCGTTCGAACACTTCGTGATATCGGTGTGACTTTTGAAATGGACAAGCTTAAGAAGGACTTAGAAGACTTCAACGTGCGCTTTGACAATTGGACACGAGAAACACGCCTATATGAAGAAAACAAAGTCGAGGAAGCTTTGGAATTACTGACTGAACGTGGCCATACATACGAAGAAGATGGTGCACTTTGGTTAAGAACAACAGAATTTGGTGACGATAAAGACCGCGTATTAAAGAAGAGTGACGGATCATATACGTATTTAATGCCAGACATCGCATATCACTTTGATAAGTTAAATCGTGGTTATGATCAGCTCATTAACCTGTTCGGTGCGGACCACCATGGTTATGTGAACCGATTAAAAGCGTCGGTTGCAGCGCTTGGATTTAACCCAGAAATGTTAGAAATTCAAATTATGCAAATCGTTCGTTTGATTAAAGACGGTGAAGAAGTGCGCATGAGTAAGCGTTCTGGTAAATCTGTGACGATGCGCGACCTAATGGAAGAAGTCGGTGTAGATGCTGCACGCTATTTCTTAGCGATGCGTAGTTCAGACACACACTTTGATTTCGACTTAACGCTCGCTCAATCTGAAACGAGCGACAACCCTGTGTATTATGCACAATATGCGCATGCACGCATCTGTTCAATTTTAAGAAAAGCTGAAGAGGAGAACGTTGACTTTAATCAAGATGTTAACTTAGATGTGATTGAAGCGGAAGCGGCACTGAACTTGTTAAAAGCCGTTGCGGAATTTCCGAATACTATTACAGGTGCAGCAAACAAACGCGCACCACAACGCTTAACTAATTACATTCAAGATGTCGCAAGTTTGTTCCACAAATTCTATAATGCAGTGAAAATAATGACAGCAGATGAAGATGTCAAACTGGCGTATTTACAACTCATTTCAGCAGTAAGAATCACTTTGAACAACGCACTCAACCTGGTCGGTGTCAATGCACCAGAAAGGATGTAATGGATGCTGAGAAAACTTTTCAGTTTTATGCTTGTGGGCTGTTTTACTTTAAGTGCGACGGCCCATGCGGATGAAAATGAGGACATGCGCATCGTGTCACTCATGCCATCAAACACCGAGGTGTTGTATGAACTCGAGTTGCTAGATTACGTGGTTGGCGTGACGACAGTAGATTCGTATCCAGAAGAACTGGAAGAGATGGCTATCGTTAGATTCGATTCGATGAACTTAGATGTTGAAGAATTAATCACACTCGAACCGACACATATTTTAGCGCATGAAATCAACATGTCGATGTCTGAAGATATATTGGAACAAGTGTCGGACACGATTGATGTTGAAATTTTAGTCGTTGAAGATAGTGAAGATATCGACGGCATTGCAAAATCTATATTGGAAATTGGTGAATTTCTTGAAGTAGAGGATGATGCGGAAGAATTGGCAGAAGAATTTTTGGCGCGTGTCGATACGTTAACATTTGAAAGTGAACGAGATGCAGAAGTCATGGTATTTGTTTCACTTCAACCAGAAATTTACACGGTAGGTGATGAGACGTTTATCAGTTCAGCGCTGGAAGTACTCGGTTTAGAGAATAGCTTTAATGATATAGAAGGTTATCCATCTGTCAGTAAAGAAGACATTCTTGTTAAAAATCCTAGGTATGCGATCAATATTACTGGCATGGATGATATGGAATTCGAAGATGCGGTTCTTGATTTAAATCTCTCGAATCTTGACATTAATGAAGCAAGTCAGCAGTGTACAGTTGATCCAGATTTACTCGCAAGACCGGGGGTTCGCGTTGTGGAAGGTATAGAAGCAGTGCGTTCATGTATCGATGAATAAGAAAGTCGTAACGCTCATTATTGCTATCGTCATCGTTGGTGCACTGAGTCTGATTATTGGCAGTGCAAATATATTTACATTAGATACTGCTGAGCGACATACAATTATGTTTGATATACGTTTACCACGCGTGTTGATGGCGATTGTTGTCGGTACATCACTCGTCATGAGCGGCTGGGTCCTGCAAGTCGTTTTAAGAAATCCGATGGCCGACAGTTTCACACTCGGCATGGCAAATGCGGCAATCCTAGGCAGTGCATTCACTGTCTCTTTAGGGTTGCCTATTTTCTTTCAACCTGTCGTCAGCGTGCTGTTTGGGCTTTTATCTTTAGTCATCGTCTTAGCGCTCGCTTTTACAATCGATAAAAACTTTGCGAATGAAACGCTAATCATCAATGGGATATTACTCGGCGCACTGTGGAGTGGGGTGTTGTACATCATCATCTTGATGAATCCAGGTAAAACACAACAGATTGCACAGTATATGTTCGGTTCGTTTGCAAGTGCGAATTATACGTTAGTGCTATGTTTAGGACTATTGACATTGATCGCGCTCATTATCATTCTCATATTTCACAAACAAATTGACTATTTAAACTTAGGTGACGTTCGCGCACATAGTTTAGGTGTTTGGCCAGAACGATTACGCCCGCTATTAATCGTTATCGCGAGCATCCCACCGCTCGTCGCTATCAGCTATACGGGGATGATTGCTATCGTCGGAATCATCATTCCACAACTTATCTTGTACATCAAACCGATGCGCTTTAAAAGCGTGATGATTTTCGCTGTCCTCTATGGCTGTCTATTCATGATTGTCATCGATACGATCGGAAGAACGATCATTGCACCGATTCAAATTCCAACTGGCGTCATGGTCATGCTTGCGAGTGTACCGATACTATTTTTTTTAATGCGGAAGCAATTGTTTCGTATATAGTAAATAATATTTATGATAAAATACACATAACTATCATATAAGGAGATTTGATATGACACACATTAAACCAGAAGATATTTTTAATATTAAATCGGTGTCTAGCCCGAAGGTGATACCGAACACGAATCACGTTCTCTACTATGTAACAAAGATTCGTGAAGACGAAAACGACTATGTGACACATTTGTATGTGAACGATGGAGAAGAAAATCATCAACTCACTTTTGGCGACGAACGTATATCGTCAGTTAAATTTTCGAATGACGGGAAATACATATTCTTTATGTCACTCGTTGATAAGAAACAGCAGATTTTCCGCATGCGTCTAATCGGTGGTGAACGTGAGCAAATCACGTTTGAAAAAGAAGGCGTTACAGGCTTTGAAGTTTCTAAAGACGATGATCACCTGTATTACGGCGTTTCTATAGAAGTAAAAAAACTTCATGCTGAGACTGATGAAGAGTCAAAAGACGAAAAAGACGCGATGGCTGAAACGGATGGCGCCAAAAAAGATAAAAAGAAAGACTTACCAGAACCAGTCGTTATCGATCGTATGAAATATAAGTTTGACGGTGTTGGTGTACTAAAAGAAAAATATGCAGAGATTAAAGTCTTGGATTTAAACACGCTTGACGTCGATGGATTCGTTTCAAAAGATAAGGTGAACTATAACGTGAAAGCTGTTGGTAGTTCATTCATTCTTTATACGAGTGACGAAAGTGATAACCCCGACTTCAACTTTAGTTCGACACTATTCTTAAAAGAAGGCGACGACGTAAAAGAAATCGAGACAGCAGAAGGTTACGTTGCAACAGTCAGTATTTCACCAGATGAAAAACATATTGCAATCGCTGAGATCAGTCGAGAATTCGAAAATGCAACACACCCTAAGTTATTTATCTATGACATAGAAAACGATAAAAAAATCGGAGTAACTGATGATTTAGATCGACCGGTCGGTAGCATGGTTGCTGCAGACATGCATCAATCCGCTGAGAATGACGGTGTCGTTTGGGTTGATGATAAGACGTTCTTATTCATCGTTGCAGATTACGGCAGTGTGAACTTGTATCGTGGTACTGTAGATGGAAAAATTGAAGCAATTCTTGAAGATGCTCATGAAATCTACGGTTTATCAGCAAATAAGAATCATGCATTTTTAGCTATTTCAACGCCAACGCGTCCGGGTGAAATTTATCGTTTGGACTTAAAGACAAATTCTCTTGAAGCGTTGACGACATTCAATAAAGAGTTCGTAGAGAATCATACAATTGTTGCGCCAGAAGAAATTGTATTCAACAGTAAAGATGGTACAGAAGTACATGGCTGGATCATGAAACCTGCTGAATTCAAATCAGATAAAAAATATCCGATGGTGACAAACATTCACGGTGGACCGCACGCACTATACGGAAATACATTCTTCCATGAGATGCAAGTGTTGGCATCAAAAGGGTATGGCGTCTTGTACGTGAATCCACGAGGCTCACATAGTTACTCACAAGCATTTGTTGATGCTGTACGCGGTGACTACGGCGGCGGTGACTATGAGGATATTATGGCAGGCGTTGACTATGCAGTTGCTAACTTCGATTGGGTAGATGAAGATAACCTCGGTGTCACAGGAGGATCATATGGTGGATTTATGACTAACTGGATCGTTGGCCATACAGACCGATTTAAAGCAGCTGTGACACAGCGCAGCATTTGTAACTGGACGAGCTTCCGCGGGGTATCTGATATCGGTTACTACTTCACAGATTGGCAAATTAAAGCAGAGTTCACAGACATTGAAAAGATGTGGCATCATTCACCAATCAAATATGTGAACGAGATGAAGACACCACTCTTAATTTTACACAGTGAACATGACTACAGATGTCCAATGGAGCAAGCAGAGCAACTGTACATTGCATTGAAGTACAATGGCGTTAGAACAAGACTTGTTCGCTTCCCAGAAGCAGATCATAACTTATCGCGTTCAGGTAAACCGAACTTGCGTATTAAACGTTTAGAACACTTAACAGAATGGTTCGATAATATTTTAGGATAAATCATTAACTCAAAAAATTCGGAAGGTCGTGTGAGAAGTGTCCATATATAAAGAAAAAGTAGAGCAGTTTACACAGACAGTAGATGTCGATTTTATAATGATTACAGAACCGATGAACGTCTATTATTTTACAGGTGTTCTGATTCGTCCGCATGAGCGCATGCTCGCTTTGCTCATCAATGTAAAAACAAATGAAACGGCGCTTGTTTATCCTGCACTTGATGAAGGCATGGTAGGCGGTGCGACAAATCTGACGAAGAAATTCCCAATCAGTGATGGCGAAGATGCGTTCCAACCAATCTTTGAGTTCTCAAATGGTGAGACAATTGGTGTAGAAGGTGATGTTTTATCGTTTAATCGATATAAGCGATTACGTGAAAAATTTGAAGATAAAAACATCGTTGCCATCGATGGAAAAATTTCAAATGCCCGCGGTATAAAAACGACAGATGAAAAACAACTGCTATTAGATGCCGTTGACATCACAGAAAAAGCACTCGCAGATTTAACTTCACGTGATGTTGTCGGCATGACCGAAGCGGAGATTGCATCGTACTTAGTTGAGCGCATGAAAGCATATGGTGGCGTTGGCCCGTCATTCGGACCGATCGTTTTAACAGGTGCGAACTCAGCATTGCCGCACGGCGTGCCAGGCGATACGAAAGTCGAAGTAGGAGATTTCTTGCTCATCGACTTCGGTGTCGTGACGAAGGATAATTATGTATCGGATATTACGCGGACGTTTATCGTTGGAGAACCGACTGATAAGCAGCGCGAGATCTATGAAGCGGTACTCGCGGCGAATGTAGCAGGCGTTGAGGCGACTGGGAAAGATGTCGTTATCTCTAGCATCGATGCAGAAGGTAGAAAAGAAATCGACACACGTGGATATGGTGAGTACTTCACACACCGTATCGGCCATGGGCTAGGTTTGGATATTCACGAAGCACCATCGATGGACCAAAATAATCAGGGCAAATTGGTGAGTGGAAACGTCGTAACGATCGAACCTGGCATTTACATCGAAGGTTACGGTGGGGTGCGCATCGAAGACATGCTATTTGTCGACGATGAGACCGTATCGTTGACACAATATCCGAAGACGATTGAAGATGCGATATTGAGATAGGTGTTTATTGGGGATTGTACGAGGCTGCTACTTCAGACCGGAAAAATGGTGTGAAGTAGCAGCTTTTTGTTTATCCTGCTACTTCAGGAGCGAAAACAGATGTGAAGTAGCAGGATTTGATTTTTTCTGCTACTTTGAACTCGAAAACTGATGTGAAGTAGCAGGCCGGAGTTTTGATTGATACTTAGTGTGCGGCAAGTCCGAAAAGCTTGAGCTGTCGCACAGTTGGAGAAGAAAAGTGTGCGTCAACTCTGAGAAATCTGATCTGCCGCACAGCTGAAGATGAAAAGTGTGCGTCAACTCTGAGAAATCTGATCTGCCGCACAGTTGGAGAAGAAAAGTGTGCGTCAACTCTGAAAAACCTGATCTGCCGCACAGTTGGAGAAGAAAAGTGTGCGGCAACTTCAAAAAATCTGATCTGCCGCACAGTTGGAGATTGTATCTGTTCCACAGGTCACTTTTTTATCGTCTGTGGAACACTTTGCAGGGTTATCTGTTCCACAGAGTACTTTTCTATCATCTGTGGAACACTTTTTGGTTGCCAACTGTTCCTCACGAGACAAAATCACGAGCTGTGGAACACTTTTGGTTGCCAACTGTTCCTCACGAGACAAAATCACGTGCTGTGGAACACTTTGCAGGTTGATCTGTTCCACAGGGCACTTTTTTATCATCTGTGGAACACTTACTGTAGAAAACTGTTACTCCCGAGGTGAAATCATGAACCGGAGTAACACTTTAGACCATTTACTGTTACTCCCAAGACGAAATCATGGTCCGGAGTAACACTTTGTACCGTTTACTGTTACTCCAGAAGTAAAATCGTGTTCCGGAGTAACACTTTATAACATTTAGCGGTACTCCCGAGGTAAAAAAGGTGCGTTGAGTCCTACTAAAAGAGATTTAGCGGTACTCCCGAGGTAAAAAAGGTGCGCTGAGTCCCACTAATGTCAGTTTAGCGGTACTCCCGAGGTAAAAAAGGTGTGCTGAGTCCCACTAATGTCAGTTTAGTGGTACTCCCAAGGTAAAAAGTGACAGATGAGGAACAGCACTAATCCAAGCCAAACAAAAAAGGCGTCAGAATCTCAACTCAACCGAAATTCTGACGCCGCTTTTATCTATTTACAACACTCTAGAATTTGAATCCGCTCGTTTTGTTCCCACTGCGCCATCAGGAACTCGCATAAGGAAGAGGATACCGATAATGATCATCAACAGTAAGCTCGTGATTGCGATTCTTGAAGCCAGTGGTCCTAAGTCAGAAAGTAGTAATGTAATCGTACCGTAGATAAAAGGTCCAACAATGGCTGATACTTTCGCACTAAATGCAAACAGTCCAAAGAATTGTCCTTCTTTTCCTTTCGGTGATAACTCGATAATCAATGTTCGAGATACGACCCACGTTGAGCCCATGGCAATCCCAAATAGTACTGCTGCGATCCAAAACGTCCACATCGGCAGTGGCAATGCCGCAACTAACACTGCGAAACCAAGCAACAAGCTAATATAAAAGAACGTTCGTTTTGAACCGATGTTCTTATTGATATATCCAAACACAAAAGCACCGATGACACTAAATACCGTCGCAACTAAAAAGATAATAATAAATTGATCTGATGAAAACCCGACGACTGTTGTCGCATACGGTTGCATCATCGCAATCGCAGTCATCAACGCATCGTTCACAAAGAAGTAAGCAATCATAAAGAAAAATATACCTGGATAGTTTCTAGCTTCTCTAAACGTATGATAAATATCGACATACCCTGCAAAGAACGACTTTCTTTTTGCAGCTGTTAACTCTCGGTTGGGTCGCTTCGTATCTTTGTTAATGAAAAACAGCGGTAAAGCAAACAGTAAGAAGAATAGACCAGAATAGATGAACTTCCCACTGAAGTCTCCATCACCAGTTAGCCATAATACTGTGAATACACCGAACAATGTACCGAGGTAACCAAGTGCAACGCCGTAACCTGAAATAAGTGGGATCTCTTTATCCTTACCTAAACTCGATAGCATCCCGTCGTAAAATACGTTACCCGAGCTATAAAAGAATCGAGCGATAACAAACATTAACACGGTGAGTAAGAGGGCAGTTGGCACACCAAACATCTCTCCGAGGCCACGTTCAGCGAACACACCCATTAGTATTGTTGCAGTGACCGCTAAAATCGTGAACATAACAACAAATGGTTTTCTTCTTCCAGTGCGGTCCATCGAGACACCGTAAAGTGGGCTGAACAATATTAGCAATGCAGCTGCTGCAGCGTTGGCATAAGCTACGATTGTCGAGGCAATTTGTTCTAGTCTTGCATCACCGCCGGCAAACTCTGTTATGTATTGTGGGAAAAATAATGTAACGATATTCGCACTGAAAATTGTATTGGCAAAGTCGAACAATGCCCACGCGATTATCGGTAGTGACAAGTAAAGTTCTATCGGGGTACGTGTACCCAACTGTTGTTTTCTCAAAGCGCACACCTCGCTATTAATTATGTGATTCAAAGTCATTATACATATAATTTGTAAATTTTAAGTTAAAATTTTTATATTAACAACGATAAAAACCAAGCATGTTGATCCCACAACGATGCTTGGTTTCTCGTTTAAATATATAATCGACTATTTTCGTATCTTTGAATGTCATTGATCACCATATTTTTAAGTGCAGTTGATGTCGTCAATGAAGGTATGACATGTAATTTCTTATTGATTGTTAATCGTTTCAAGTTGTCATTCATTTCATTAAACATTATTTCAGGCATGAAAAATAAAGGCACAACGATGAGCTTATTATATCGACGGATTGCATTCGGCAACAATTCTTTATAGTCCATGGCGCCATTTAACATAAATCCCTTCACGTTCATTCCATCCTCGTCAAAGGTACTTACAAAATGTGCGAGTTCATCATTCGGTAACTTAAGTTGGTTATAGCCGAGTCCGATGAATGCAACCATGTCTTTATCTGTCGCTAATTGTGCCAGTTGCTCAGTTAAAATTTCCTTTAAAAATTTTTGCTTTGAAAATGGATAGGCAACGGAAATCGTTACCCATGGGTGTGTATGATTAAAAGTCGTGATCACTTCTGGTAATACTTCATGTTGCTCATATGTTGAGAAAAATGTTAAAGGCGTAATGCGAATCGACGTCTCACCACTATCGATGTAACCTTCAATCATCGCGTATATGTTTGAATGGCGACTGTTCAAAACAATGATGTCAAAGTTTTGAATGTGAGGTGCGAGTTGTTCATAGACGTATGATTTAAACGCATCATCATCACGGTCAGCATTGACGCCGTGTACGAGTAATAAATGCTTCATGACATTCATCCTTCCACCGAAGTATGTTTCAATAGAAAATAATCAACCATTTACATCTGTTTCATCTCAGAGATAATTAGAAATATTTTAACATACTTATGGTGGAAATAACTATTGTAACCTCATCTATTTATAGTATATTAAAGGTTATATTACCTTGGAGGTTTCAACAATGTCATTCGATGATATTTGGCTGCCTGACTTTTGGCCAATTTTAATGCCAATTTTTATATTGCAAATCCTCTTGCTACTCGTCACATTTATAATGTGTTTGTTCAAGCGCGAGTTCAACTATTTAAATAAATTTAAGTGGTTGCTCGTCATCGTTTTCGTTCATATGATTGGACCGTTATTATTCCTTATTTTAGAACGAGATTAATCAACTTTGATCTGTTCGTAAATTTCATACCATTCAGGAAAAGCCTTTTTGAAGTTTACCGTTTTAAATTCACGATCGACTTTTTTAACCACTGTGTGTACAGTCGTACCCTCTGTGCATAGGACACCATCCTGATCGATGATCTGAAACCCATACACAACTTTTGCCTTTCCATTTTCAGCAACCCACGTACGAACAAAGGCACGATCTCCATACTTCAAGGCTTTCTTATAAGTAATGTCAACATTATATACCGGTGCATAGTATCCTTTTGACTCCATTGAACGATAACTATAACCGATATCTTCTATTAACTGCTCACGTCCTAGCTCTAACCATTTCACATAATTCCCATGATAAATAACACCCATCATATCTGTATCGGCATATAATATTTGAATTTCTCGCTCTGCAACATATCCTTTTTCCATAAAAATTTCAGTCCTTTTTCTTCTTTTTAAATATCGTAAACGCTTATGTGAGTCGGATGCAACTTTTATGATATTCATTGCAAAATTTTTACTATAATATAATTAATAGAACATAATATTATATAAGTGAGGGATTTTATAAAAGTGAAAAAGAGCACCTTATTTTAGGTTCAGTATTTTTGATTTCCGGCGGATTTATTGTCACACTAGAGCGACTGATTAATCATGTATAATGGTTAGGACAAGTCCATACAGGGGCGTTCCCAGCGATACCAGAATCGGGCGTATTCTCTAATTTATTCGTCTCCTTATTTTTGTTAATAGGGGTTAATTTCTTTATTCTGTATTTCAAAGATTATTTTAAGGAAATACATTAAGTTCTTGAATGTTGCAAGTCTGAATAACAATCATGGTAATATATAGTTATTAACTGTAAATGGGTGATCCAATGATATTAAGATGCCTGTCGATTATTCTCATGTTGAGTCTGTTTGTTATGTTCACACCAGATAAAATACATGCGCAAGACAATAATTTATTGAACATGATAGAAGTCCGCAGTGAAGATGGATGGACGAATGAAGTGAACACGATGGTTGCGAATTTGAATCGAGTCGACGCACGCATTCATCGCCATACGAACGCTAATGGTGTACGCATTATTTTAATGGATGTCCCGTTAACGGACTTGCCGGAGTTTGCACATCTCAGTGGCTCCGTTCCATCCGGTTGGTCAGAAACTGGACTGACTTGGGATGAAGTACCTGGTGCGGGTGGCCAAACGGTGGCAGCACGTATCGGTTATAGTCAACCAGGAAATTCCCATTCAGTCATCAACTTAGAACTCCATGAGTATGCACATGCTGTGGATGACTTTGTTGCAGGATATAAACTTAGCAATAGTGAGGAATTCAGACAGATTCATAGTAGAGAACAAAACTTATTATTTTATGATCACGCAGTCCCTAATTATTTTAATATGGCGTCAGAGTATTTTGCAGAAGCATTTGCACTTTACTATTACGGTGAAAGCTCACGTAATAGATTAGCCACGCGTGCGCCAGAAACATATCAGTTTATCTCGCAGATACATAACAAGCTATTATCTGTAGATAGCACGACAGGCAATTCGGTCACTTTATCGTTTACGCCACTGTCTGATGCAACGACTTATAATGTATATAGAAACGATGAACTCGTTGGTGAAGTGCCTGCAAGTGAAGGTGGATTCACGGATACTGGATTGGAACTATCGACGACTTACGGATACTTTGTACGTGCGGTCGATGCGAATGGTACAGAAATTATGACATCATATAGCACAAGTGCAACGGCAGGTGCAGAGCCAGATCCTGAGACGACTGAAGAAGAGGTTGTTGAGGAGGAAGTTGTTGAAGAAGTCGTAGAAGAATCAAATGATGAACCAGTTGAAGAGAATGAAGAAGTCATAGAAGAAACAACTGAGGAAGAAACAGTTGTAGAGGAAACTCCAGAACAACCAGAAGTTGAAGAGGAAACTGTTGAAGAAAGTACAACGGATGAAATTCCAGAATTTGAGGAAGTCACTGTTGTTGAGGAAGAACAGGAGACTGAAGAATCAGTAGATACTGAAGAGCTTGAGGATGAAACGGTAGAAACGGAAACGCAGCAAGACCAATCTCGGAATGATGATGGGTACCCTGTGTGGGTATATATTCTTAGCGGAATACTTGGTACAATCGTGACGTTCGGTGTGTTGTACATCTTATCCAGACGCATGAACTAAACATAATATAGAAGTTAGAATAGGGATCTCTACGGAGGTTCCTATTTTTATTCTGAATTTCCACCTTGACTTTTATACCCATAGGGGGTATAGTATATTTGAGATGAAAATTAAGAGGTGAATAACATGACCGTCGAACAAAAAGAAAGTAACATCAAAGTTCCTAAACACGACAGTAAAGATAATGACCTGTTGATCAAACGGTTGAAACGCATTGAAGGCCAGATTCGTGGTATTCAACAAATGGTAGATGATGATCGCTATTGTGTAGATATTTTAATTCAAATATCTGCTGCACAATCGGCATTAAAAAATGTCGGATTTCAACTGACGGAACGTCACATGAAGCATTGTGTGCATGACGCAATGGTTAAAGGTGACGGAAACGAATCGGTAGAAGAATTGATGGCTGTACTAAAACAGTTTTCTAAATAAGTGAGGTGAACTTACAATGGCAAATGAACATGCTGAATTTAAAATTACAGGTATGACGTGTGCGTCCTGTTCTGCACGAATCGATAAAGTCGTTAATAAGTTAGATGGGGTCAGTCAGGCGACCGTTAACTTAACGACGGAAAAAGCGACGGTCGATTATGATGCCGATAAACTTTCACGTGCTGAAATTATTGAACGTATCGAGCGCATCGGTTTCGGTGCTGCTGAAATTACTGAAGAAATGGATTTAGATGCTGAAAAAGAAGAGGAAGAGCGTAAGTTAAAGCGTAAGCTGATCATCTCAGTTATTTTAACGACGCCTTTACTCATTACGATGCTCGACCACTTGTTTGGTATGAATTTACCAGCAATACTGATGAACCCGTGGTTCCAACTCGCTTTAGCGACACCGGTTCAATTTTACGTTGGTTGGCAGTTTTATGTTGGGGCATTTAAGCGACTTCGTTCATTCTCAGCGAATATGGATACATTAGTAGTAATGGGTACGTCGGCTGCTTACTTCTATAGTTTATATGAAGGAATAATGTGGCAGCTTGGATACACACAGCACCCTCACTTGTATTTTGAAGCGAGTGCGATGATCATTACGTTGATCATGTTTGGTAAATATTTAGAACATAAAGCAAAATCACAAACATCAACTGCAATTGGGAAGTTACTTAGCATGCAGGCGAAAGAAGCGCGTGTGTTAAGAGAAGACCAAGAAGTGATGGTTAGCGTTGAAGATGTTCAAGTTGGAGATTTGTTGATTGTTAAACCAGGTGAGAAAATTCCAGTGGACGGCGTTATTGTGAAGGGTGCGAGTGCACTTGATGAGTCGATGTTAACGGGTGAATCGATTCCAGTTGAGAAAACAGTCGATGATGAAGTCGTCGGTGCGACGCTGAACACGAACGGTACGGTTACGATGCGCGCAACGAAAGTCGGTAAAGATACTGCACTGAGTGCAATCGTTAAAATCGTTGAAGATGCACAAGGTGTGAAAGCGCCAATCCAACGTTTAGCAGATGTGATTTCATCTTACTTCGTACCGATTGTTATCGGAATAGCAACGCTCACTTTCATCGTATGGTATTTCTTTATCTCTAATGGGAACGTTGAAGCAGCACTTATCCCAGCGATTTCAGTGTTGGTAATCGCATGTCCATGTGCGCTCGGATTAGCGACGCCGACATCGATCATGGTTGGTACTGGACTCGGTGCTGAAAACGGAATTCTGTTTAAGGGTGGAGACCATCTTGAAAAGACGCATCTTGTTGAGACGATTATTTTTGATAAGACAGGTACGATTACTAAAGGTGTGCCCGAAGTTACAGATTACATCGGAGATAAAGAGACACTTAGACTTTTATCGAGTGCAGAAAATGATTCAGAACATCCACTCGCGAAAGCGATTGTTGACTACGGTGTAGATGAGGGTATCCAGCTTGCGGGTACAGAGCAATTTGAAGCATTGAGTGGACATGGTATCCATGCAGTTGTTGACGGTCGAGAATTATATGTAGGTACGCGTAAGTTAATGCGTGATCAAGGCATCGATATAGGCTCTGCAGATGAAGATATGTCAGTCTATGAGTCCCAAGGTAAAACAGCGATGTTAGTGGCTGTTGATGGCGTCTTGAGCGCAACGATTGCCGTTCAAGATACAGTCAAAGACAATGCGAAGGAAGTCATTGATAAGTTACATGAAGAAGGAATCGAAGTCATCATGTTGACTGGAGATAATCAGAGAACAGCTGAATATATTGCGAATTCAGTGGGTATTGATAAAGTGTACGCAGAAGTATTGCCAGGCGACAAAGCCGATATCGTTCAGTTAGAAATGGAAAAAGGTAAAGTCGTTGCGATGGTGGGTGACGGTATTAACGATGCACCGGCACTGGCGGTCAGTGATATAGGTATTGCAATTGGAACAGGAACAGAAGTTGCCATTGAAGCGGCAGATATTACGATCCTTGGCGGAGACTTGTCGTTGATTTCAAAAGCGATTAACTTGAGTCACAAAACAATCCGTAATATTAAACAGAATTTATTCTGGGCGTTCTTGTATAATACACTTGGTATTCCGATTGCAGCAGTTGGACTCCTTGCGCCATGGGTTGCAGGTGCAGCAATGGCATTTAGTTCAGTCAGTGTGGTAACAAACTCGCTAAGATTAAAGCGTGCAAAATTATAAAAAATTATTTTGGAGGAATTCATAATGAAAGAAACTTTAGTAGTAGACGGTATGACATGTAGCAAATGCGAAGCGGCAGTGACAAATGCATTGAACGAAGTTCAAGGTGTGAACGGTGTATCTGTAGATTTGTCGACAGGTAATGTAGAAGTAGAGCATGACAATGTAGATAAGTCAGTGCTTGCAAACGCAATTGAAGATCAAGGATATGATGTAAGAAAATAATAGGTTAGATTTATAGCGTGCTTTCTGGGATTGACTGGGGAGCACGCTTTTTTTGTTTGGATTTTGTGTTTAAAGGTTATTTTTGTGTCCGTGAGCGAATCTCATAGTCCGTCAAATCAATTTGCGTGTCAGTGAGCAAGTTTCATTGGAACGCAAATCAATCTGCGAGTCTGTGAGCGGGTCTCATTGGCACGTAAATCCATTTGAGTGACCGTGAGCGACTCTCATTGGCACGTAAACCAATCTGCGAGTCAGTGAGCAACTCTCATTGGAACGCAAATCAATCTACACTCCAATAAAAGAAAAAATGAAATACCGCGGGTTTCTATAGCGAAATATATGCCTTAACATGACGCGGATAACTAGTCAAAACACGAACTTTTATGGTAAAATATCTAGTAATAATACGGAAACAGAGGTTAAATCATGAAGTTTAAACGCAGTGAACGTTTGGTTGTGATGACGCATCATTTGACGAATCATCCAAACGAATTAATACCATTAAACTACTTTGTAGAAAAATTCTCACAGGCAAAATCATCGGTAAGTGAGGATATAAAAATTATTAAAGAAGCATTTGAAGCGGATGGTATTGGTGAAATTAAAACGACGGCTGGTGCTGGTGGTGGGATTACGTTCCATCCTGGAATCAACATTGAACAAGCCGAACTTGTTGTCGATGCTTTTATGGAAGAGATTAAATCGAGTGATAGATTGTTGCCGGGTGGGTATATGTATATGTCGGACATCATCGGGAATCCAAGTTTGATGAACGACATCGGGGAACTTATCGCAACGCTGTACAAGTCGAGTGAAATCGATGCAATCGTGACAATCGCGACAAAAGGTATTCCATTCGCAACAGCAGTTGCACGTCAGTTAAACGTGCCAATTGCTGTCATTCGAAAGGACAACAAAGTGACGGAAGGTTCGACAGTGTCGGTAAACTATGTGTCTGGATCATCTCGTAAAATCGAGACGATGGTTTTATCGAAAAGAACGCTGAAAGAAGGATTAAAAGTGCTCGTAGTCGACGACTTCTTGCGTGCTGGTGGTTCAATTACTGGCGTCTTCAATTTGATGGAGGAATTTCAAGCTGAAGTCGTTGGTGTGAGTGTGCTTGTCGAGGCAAAACAAGTTGAGAACAGACGCTTTAATGATTATACATCGATTTTAAGTGTTTCTGACATTGATGAATACAATCAAAGCTTTAACATCGAACGTGGAAATTGCATTGCACAATTAAAAGAAATGAAATCATAAGGAGATTTGGAAATGGAAACAATTAATTCAAATAATGTTGCGCCAGCGATCGGACCATACAGTCATGCTGTGGAAATAAATGGCATGGTATACACATCTGGAATGATCCCACTCACACCGGAAGGTGATTTAGTGAGTGACGACGTCACAGAACAGACGAAACAAGTGATGGAGAACATCAAAAATGTATTAAAAGAAGTCGATTTAACGTATAATAATATAGTCAAAACAACGATCTTTATTAAGAATATGGATGACTTCCCGAAAATCAACGATGTTTACAGTACGTACTTTTCGGATAAATTACCATCAAGGTCGTGTGTTGAGGTAAGTCGTTTACCAAAAGATGTACAGGTCGAAATAGAAGTTATCGCATCAAGATAATCATCACGTCCTAGATCATGCATAAGTTGTAAGTAAGCAGACAAATAGGAGGTTTTAAAATGAAGATTACAGATGTTAGATTAAGAAGGACCGAAAGTGAAGACAGCCGAATGAAGGCGCTTGTATCTATTACATTCGATGACGCATTTGTCGTTCACGACATTCGTGTTATTGAAGGAAATAATGGGTTGTTTGTTGCAATGCCATCTAAACGCACACCAGATGGAGAATTTAGAGACATTGCGCACCCAATAAATTCAAGTATGAGACAGCAAATTCAAGAGATGATTATGGAAGTCTACAATCGTGATGAAGAAAACACGAACATCACATTTGTTGAAGAAGATTCATTTCAAATTGCATAATAAATTGGAGAGCGCTTCGGCGCTCTTTTTTTGACCTTTCGATTGCTTGAATCTACTCTTAGACTAAAATATAATAATAGTATTGACGATTAGGAGGATTCTATGAATACAAGAGCGATTATATTAGCTGCAGGTAAAGGTACTCGGATGAAATCTGAAACGCCAAAAGTATTACATAAAGTTTGCGGTAAGCCGATGCTTGGACATGTCGTAGATAATTTGAAAGCATCAGGTGTTGAAGATATTTATGCAGTACTTGGACATAAGGCTGACATGGTACAAGCACATTTTGGAGATGCATTTAAAACGGCTATTCAAAAAGAACAACTCGGGACAGGACATGCAGTCATGCAGTTTGAATCGCAATTAGAAGGGGCAGACGGTCAGACTGTCGTTATTTGTGGTGATACACCCTTAATCAGTGATGAGACGATTCGTGGTTTTATTGACCATCACAATAACTCCGGTGCAAAAGCGACGGTGTTAACTGCAACAACGGACAATCCTCACGGGTATGGACGCATTATTCGTAATGATTCGGGTACAGTTGAACATATCGTTGAAGAGAAAGATGCAACGGATGAAGAACGTAAAGTGACTGAAATCAACACGGGAACTTTTATCTTTGATAACAAGTCATTATTCAATGCATTAAAATCAGTAACAAACGACAATGCGCAAGGCGAATACTACTTGCCAGACGTGCTAAAGATTTTACGTGATGAAAACGAAACTGTTGCTGCATTTGCGTGTGAAGACTTTAGCGAAACGATCGGTATCAATGATCGAATTGCACTTGCTGCTGCTGAAGAAACATTACGTCAGACTATCAATCTCAAGCACATGAAAAATGGTGTGACATTGATTGATCCGAAAAACACGTACATCGACAAAGATGTTACGATTGGAAACGACACGATTATTCAACCGAATGTGACGATTAGCGGCCAGACGACAATCGGTAGCAACGTATCGATTTCATCTAGCAGTGAAATTGTCGATAGTAATATCGGTAATGACGTAACGATTAGACAATCTGTTATTCATGGCTCGGTTGTTGGAGATGGCTCGAACGTTGGACCATTCGCTCAGCTTCGACCAGAATCTAATCTTGGTAAAAACATCAAGATCGGTAACTTCGTTGAGGTGAAGAAATCGACACTTGAAGATGATGTGAAAGTGTCTCACCTAAGCTACATCGGTGATGCATCAATTGGTGAAAACACGAATGTGGGCTGTGGCACGATTACAGTGAATTATGATGGTAAGAACAAACACCTGACGAAGATTGGTCGCGATTCATTCATCGGTTGTAACTCAAACTTAGTTGCGCCAGTAAAGATAGGTGATAATTCATTCATCGCTGCGGGTTCTACGATTACAGATGATGTACCAGATGACAGTTTAGCAATTGGCCGTGCGCGTCAAACAAATAAAGAAGACTACTACAAAAAATAACGGAGGCTTTCATGGAAGCATTTAACGATAAGTACAAAAATTCTAAACTCAGATTGTTCTCATTGAACGGAAACGAACCACTCGCAGAAGAAATTGCAGAAAAAATTGGTATAGAACTCGGACAATGTGAAGTGAAGCGCTTCTCAGACGAAGAGATTTCAATCAGCATTGAAGAGAGTGTTCGGGGATGTGATTGCTTTATTGTCCAACCAACATCACAGCCTGTAAATGAGCACTTGATGGAATTACTTATTATGATCGATGCATTAAAACGTGCGTCAGCAGCTAACATCAATGTCGTCATGCCTTATTACGGCTATGCACGTCAGGATAGAAAGAGTAAATCACGTGAGCCGATTACAGCAAAGCTCGTTGCGAACTTGATGGAAAAAGCTGGCGCGGATCGCGTGATTGTGCTTGATCTACACGCACCACAGATTCAAGGATTCTTTGATGTACCGATTGACCATTTGATGAGTGTAAATCTTTTATCGGATTACTTTATCGACAATACGGACTTAAACTTTGAAGAGGTCGTCGTTGTGTCACCAGACCACGGTGGCGTGACACGTGCACGCAAAATGGCGGACCGTTTAAAAACACCGATTGCAATAATCGATAAAAGACGTCCAAAGCCAAATGTTTCAGAAGTGATGAATATCGTTGGTGAAATCGATGGACGCACAGCGATTATTATCGATGACATCATCGATACAGGTGGAACGATCAAACAAGCGGCACAAGCACTTTTAGATAAGGGTGCTAAAGAAGTATACGCATGTTGTACACACCCTGTGCTCAGTGGGCCAGCCATTGAGAGACTTGAGGAATCAGTCATTAAAGAAGTTGTTGTGACAAACTCAATTCAACTCGGTCCAGAGAAGAAAATAGACAAGATAAAAGAACTATCGATTGCTGGATTGTTATCTGAAGCGATCATCCGCGTCTATGAAGAAGAGTCTGTCAGCACACTGTTCGATTAAAACTTTTAAAATAATTACATTTATGCTACAATTGAAAATGATTTTGTGTTAAAATTATGAAATGCAAATTGTCGATTAAGTTAAAGGAAGGTGGAATTCGTCCATGGCAAAATTAAATGCAGCGACTAGAACACATCATTCGAATCGCTCAGAGCTTAGTGAAATCCGTAACAACGGTGGAATTCCGTGCGTTATCTATGGTTATCAAACAGAAAATACAAGTGTTTCTGTAAAAGAGAACGAATTTATTAAAGTTATTCGTGAAGTAGGACGTAACGGGGTTATCGATTTACAAACTGGTGAAGATGCAGTTAAAGTGATGGTATCTGACTATCAGTTTGATGCAATGAAAAACCAAATTACACATATTGACTTCTTAGCAATCAATATGAACCAAGAACAAACAGTTGATGTTTCAATCACATTAGTTGGTGAAGCACCAGGTGCTGGTGAAGGTGGCGTTATTGAACAACCGACATTCACAGTAAGTGTTACTGCAAAACCTGCTGATATCCCTGAAACAATTGAAGTTGATATTTCAGAAATGAATATCGGAGATACTTATTATGTATCTGACGTCCGTTCTAAAGGTAACTTCGTTATCGAAGATGAAGATGATGTTGCACTTGTAACATGTCATGTTCCTGCTGTTGAAGAGGAACCAGAAGAAGGCGAAGAAGTCGATGAAGCGGATGTACCAGTAATCGGTGAAGAAGATGAAGAGTCTTCAGAAGAAGAAACAGAAAAAGAAGACTAATTTTAATAATGAACGAAACTTTACGAGCGGTGGATCTTCCATCGCTCGTTTTTAACGAGGTGTAGATGATGAAATGTATTGTAGGATTAGGTAACCCTGGTAAGAAATACGATCAGACGCGACACAACATCGGTTTTATGGTCGTGGATGCGTTATCTGATGCACTAAATATTCCGCTCGACAACAAAAAATTTAAATGTGATTATGGTATTGGACTTGTTGGTTCAGAAAAAGTGATGCTCGTAAAACCTCAAACATTTATGAACTTATCTGGAGAAGGTGTTCGCCCACTCGTCGATTATTATAATATTGAACTAGAAGATGTGTTTGTACTCTATGATGATTTGGATCTATCATTAGGTACGCTAAGATTGCGTCAAAAAGGCAGTGGTGGTGGACATAATGGTATCAAATCATTAAACCAACACTTCGGTTCTGAAAAATATAAACGACTGCGCATCGGAATCGATCGACCACTACCTGGAGAATCTGTGTCACGCTATGTGTTAAGCACGTTTAGAAAAGATGATGCAGAATTACTCGATAAAGTGATTGCGCAATCAACAAAAGCGAGCGAAGCATTTATCTCTGAACCATTTAATACTGTGATGAATAACTTTAACGGTGATGTCAATGAATGATCTCGTACACAAACGTATTACAGAAGACTCGAGGTTTAATGAAATACTCAATCACCATGATGATCTGAATATGTTAGTCAGTGGCATTAATGATGACTTCAAACCTGTGCTCTTATATGAACTATACAAAGAGTCAGAAGGTAGTATCGTCATCATTGTCAAGAACAATCACCAGATGGAAAAGCTCGCGGCCACACTGTATGACATGATGGATAATGTGTACACATTCCCGATGGGGGACATCATGATTGAGAACCATTCGAAGCAATCTCCGGAATTTAAACAAGCTCGCCTAACGACATTATCCGCCTTGGCTAAAAATGAGTCAGGGCTATTTCTCGTGCCTGCACAAGCGCTGTTAAAACCACTGATGTCTAAAGAGCGCTTGCTGTCTTACGAGCATACGATTCGTAATGGTGATCAATTAGATTATGAGACGATTCCGAAAGAACTCGTGGCGCGTGGTTACAATCGTATGAAGCAAGCGGCTAATATCGGTGAGTTTGCTATACGTGGGGATATTATTGATATTTATATGCACAGTGGTTTTTATCGGATTGAATTGTTTGATGATATTGTAGATTCACTTAGAGAAATCGATCCTGAAACGCAGCGTTCCATTAAAAATATTGAGTCTGTGTTCATCGGGGCAATCGAAGAATTTATATTAGAATCGTCAGAGATTGAATTATTACTCGAAGAATTAAATACGCTCTATGATGACACGGTGGGTGTGATCAATGATGATGCGAAAGAGACACTGGATGAGTACATGGCCATCATCGGTCAGGAAGGGCTCAGACATCAGTATTTAAGTCCGTATGCCCATTTAATACAAGAAAAAAAAGTATCGATCTTAGATTATATTAAAGGCCACAGAATCATTATCGATGAGCTGACGACAATAGAAAATGCGTATCAGACCGAAGTGGAGTCGGTCTCTTCGTTCTATACTTCTATGGTTGAAACCGGACGCACATTTAAAGGTGCAGCCTATTATCTAGAAGGAGAGCTCGAGCGATTGCTCAGCTATCCAAGTCTCACTTTCTTTAATTTGTTTACGAAAAATATGCCGGTAGAGATCGGTCATATTATGAAAATCTCAATCAAACCGACTGAAATTTATTATGGTCAGTATGACATCTTAGCTTCTAATTTGAATAAGATGGTTCAAGATGGTTATTTAATTAACATCATCTTGCAGGATGAAGCGGAATTAAAAAAGACACACCAAATGTTGGAAGATTTAAAAATTCATTCATATATTCATGAAATCCCGGTGGAATCAGGCATCGTCCTAACGACAGGCGTTATGCCAAAAGGATTCATTCTGCCGTTCATGAGCCTTGCAGTATTGACGTCGAAAGAACTTTACAATAAGACAGCGAAAGTGCGTAAACGTCGGAAGTCATTGTCCAATGCCGAGAAGATAAAATCCTATCAAGAGCTCAATGTCGGCGACTATGTTGTGCATATTCATCACGGTGTTGGTCGCTATATGGGGATTGAAACGATGGAAGTTCAAGGTATCCATAATGACTACATGAAGTTGCAATACAAAGGGACGGACCAGATTTTTATCCCTGTGGATCAGATGAATCTTGTCCAAAAGTATGTATCAAGTGATGATGGTGCGCCGCGTATGCACCGTCTCGGTGGTAGTGAATGGAAGAAGACGAAGGCAAAAGTCGAAGCAAATGTTAACGAAATTGCTGAAGAGTTGTTGAAATTGTATGAAGCACGTGCGAGTGCGGTTGGCTTCCAGTTTTCACCAGATACAGAAATGCAGGATCAGTTTGAGCTGAAGTTCCCTTACGAACCGACACCAGACCAGATTGCTTCGGTGAATGAAATCAAGCGTGATATGGAAGATATTAAGCCGATGGACCGCTTGTTATGTGGTGATGTTGGTTACGGTAAAACCGAGGTAGCTATTCGTGCTGCGTTTAAAGCAGTGCAAGATGGTAAGCAAGTCGCTTTCTTAGTGCCAACGACAATTTTAGCGGCACAACATTTTGAAAGTTTCCTTGAGCGGATTGAAGACTTTCCGGTCAATGTATCGATGATGAGTCGCTTTAGAACACCAAAGCAGTTAAAGGAAACGCGTGAAGGTCTCGCCGACGGCACGATTGATATCGTCATAGGGACACATACTATATTGTCTAAAAATGTTCAATTTAAAGACTTAGGATTGCTCATTGTGGATGAAGAACAACGCTTTGGTGTGCGGCATAAAGAGCGCATCAAGCAGATGAAGACAAACGTTGATGTGTTAACACTGACAGCAACACCGATACCGAGAACGTTGCACATGAGTTTAACCGGTGTCAGAGACTTATCAGTTATCGAGACACCGCCGGAAAACAGATTCCCAGTACAAACTTATGTGCTGGAATACGATGGAAACTTCGCGAGAGAAGCGATTGAACGCGAGCTTGCACGTGATGGGCAAGTGTATTATTTACACAACCGTGTCGATACGATTTACCAGAAAAAAGATCAGGTAGAGATGATGGTGCCTGATGCAAATGTCGGTGTCATGCATGCACAAATGAGTGAAAAAGAAATTGAAGAGACGATGTTTAATTTCGTCAACGGCGCGTATGATGTCATCGTCACGACGACGATTATTGAAACGGGTGTCGATGTGCCAAATGCGAATACGCTGATCATTGACGATGCTGATCGTTTCGGGCTGAGCCAGCTGTATCAGCTCCGAGGACGCGTCGGTCGAAGCAACCGTATCAGTTATGCGTATTTGTTCCATCAGCCAAACAAAGTGCTGACAGAAATTGCAGAAAAGCGACTTGAAGCCATTAAAGAATACACAGAGCTCGGTAGTGGATTTAAAATCGCCATGCGCGATTTAAATATTCGCGGTGCCGGTAACTTGCTCGGTAAACACCAGTCTGGATTCATCGATTCAGTCGGCTACGAGCTGTATTCGGAAATGTTGGAAGAAGCGGTGTTAGAAAAGCGTGGAATCGAAACAGAACCACCAGCAGAAACAGTGCCGATTGATATACAAGTCGATGCTTACTT
Source organism: Aliicoccus persicus (assembly GCA_020741755.1). Classification (GTDB taxonomy): domain Bacteria; phylum Bacillota; class Bacilli; order Staphylococcales; family Salinicoccaceae; genus Aliicoccus; species Aliicoccus persicus_A. The sequence continues at coordinate 32,232 of DYYI01000006.1, forward strand.
GCCAGGTACTTATATTGCACATGAGCAATATAAAATTGATATTTATAAACGCTTGCGCAGTGTGACGACGATACAAGGCATTATGGATATTGAAGACGAGCTCATCGACCGATTTGGTGATTATCCGGTTGAAGTGGAACGATTGATCCAACTGGTGCGTGTGCGTGTCTATGCACTACAATTCGGCATTTACAAAATTCATGAAGATAAACGGCATTTTTATCTTTCAGTGTCAGCTATTTCGACTGCACAAATCGACGGTCAAAAGCTGTTTGAAGATACCGAGAAGTTCGGGAAAATTCTAAAGATACAAGTGCAGAATAATGAGCTGCAGCTGCAGCTGAGAGATAAGTCATTACACACGTTAGTTGAATTGATGGCTCTGATTCAAGACAGCTTGAAACTGGAGGAAATTGTATGAGTAAAATAAATATATACGGACTTGGTAGTTCGACGATTGATGCAATGACTGTCGGTGTGCTGAACGAATTAAAATCATCGAACCATGTTTACACACGCACGATGGACCACCCGGCGATCCAAGAACTTGAAACGCTCGGCGTCGCATTTACGAGCTTTGATGAAGTTTATGAAACACATGAACAATTTGAAGATGTGTACGAGGACATCGTGAACACATTGATAAATAAAAGTGCCCATGAAGAAATTATTTACGTCGTACCTGGACATCCATATTTTTACGAGACAACGACCGAGTTACTGCTGGCGCGGGATGTCGAAGTAGAAGTGCATGGTGGTGCAAGTTTTATTGATACTGTTATCACAAGTTTGAACGTGCCAATTAACACACATTTTCAAGTGCTGGATGCATCGACGATGAAATACGAAGACTTGTCGGCAAACAAACATACGTTGATTACCCAAGTGTACGACCAGCTTACTCTTGGGGAAGCGAAACTGACGCTCCTTGAATACTATAATGACGAAATGATTGTGACGCTTGTCGATGGTGCGGGCAGTCCGGATGAGCGGATTCATGCCGTGCCGTTATTTGAACTGGATCATCTAGAAATCAACAGCAACTTGCTCGCACTTTATGTTCCAGTTGTCCAAAGTGACAGCATTCGTCATCGTTCGATAGAATACATGAATGAAATTTTCGACACACTTGTCGATGATGAGAAAGGCTGTCCTTGGGATAAAACCCAAACACATGAATCATTACAGCGCTACTTGATTGAAGAGTCATATGAATTTATTGAAGCGATTGAGAACGGCGATGACGATACTATCGTTGAAGAGCTCGGCGATGTACTCTTGCAAGTTGCACTTCATAGTGCCATCGGTAAAAAGAATGGTTACTTTGATTTCTATGATGTATTGCAAAGTCTGAACGATAAAGTTATCAGACGCCACCCGCATATATTTGGTGATGAAGAAATCGATGACTTAGATGGTCTTGATCGCGTATGGAAATTAGCCAAGCAAAAAGAGGGTAAAGTAGAAAAGGTAAAGCATGAAAAAGATTATGCAAAGACGATATTACCGTGGATGAAAGAGACAATTCATAACGGTACGTCTCTTGTAGATATATTGAAGCAACATCGAGGTGAAGAAAATGAGAATCGATAAATTTTTAAAAGTATCTCGCATTATTAAGCGCCGTACACTTGCCAAAGAAGTGACGAGTGACGGACGTATACAAATCAATGGCAGAGTTGCAAAGCCTGGGACTGAAGTACAGGTTGGCGACACGATTGAAATACAGTTTGGTCAAAAGCATGTAACTTATGAAGTATTAGAGCTTCAAGAACATGCACGAAAAGAAGATGTAGAGCGCATGTATAAAATTGTTAAAGAAGAAAAGATTGAGAAATCTGACGGAATGTCCTAGTAATTCAAAGAGATATGGTGTATTTTTAAAGTACAAGATGTATGGGTGTGAGTGATCATGAAGGAAACAAATCAAAAGGTCACAAAGTTATCGAATGAGTATACAAAACAGAGTGATCAAAACAAAAAAATTAAACATTTAGAGCAACAAGTCGTGAGGCGACGAATGAAAGTATTCGTACCTCTATTAGCCTTGCCTATAATTTTTATTTCGTTTACTGCATTCGCCCAACATCAACAAAATCAAGAACTTGCAGATGAGCTTGCATCAACTGAACAAACATTAGAAGATGCGACAGCAAAAGAAGAACAACTGCTCAAACAAATTGAACGTCTGAATGATGACAATTACATTGCACGTATGGCACGTAGCGAATTTTATCTCTCAGAAGAGGGAGAAATCATTTTTAACTTACTTGAAGATGAAGAATAATATCAAAATAATGAACATTATCCCATCACTAAACGAAATGTTACAGTGATGGGGTATTTATTTTTTCGTGATATTAATTATGTGAGAACTTTCGCAATTCTAACTGTATGCAGTTTCATTCGGTAGATTAATAATGAAATAATATTAGAATGATGTTATTATATATAAGAATATAAATTCTGGGAGGATATTTTATACAAATGTCAGTAGAAGTGGGCAGTAAAGTAAAAGGTAAGGTTTCAGGTATTAAAAATTTCGGAGCATTTATTGAATTACCAGAAAGAAAAACAGGTCTCGTGCATATTTCAGAAGTTGCTGATCAATATGTGGATGACATCAATGAACACTTAACTGTCGGTGAAGAAGTCGAAGTTAAAGTACTGAGTATTGGTGACGATGGTAAGATTAGTCTGTCCATAAAAAAAGCGAAAGCACCAGCGCCGAAACCAAAGCCGAAAAAAGAACCAACACCAGAAGATTTCGAGAAGAAACTTGCTGGATTTTTAAAAGATAGTGAAGAACGAATTTCAACAATCAAGAAGCAAACAGAATCTCGTCGTGGTGGACGCGGCGGTAAACGATAATAAATTTAGACGATTCGTCATGAATCGTCTTTTTGATTAGAAGGTGATTTTTATCGATGTCACGTGGTCACATGATGATGACATTGCACTCGCTGTTTCTGGCGGGGTAGATTCGAATGTCTTACTCCATCTATTAATAACGAAATATCAACATACGTTTAAGACGCTCACGTTGCTCCATGTGAATCACCAGCAGCGTGTCGAGTCTATTGAAGAAGAATCATACATACGAGACTATGCATCAAGACATGGTCTAAAGCTGTACGTTAAACATCTTGAATTTGAAGATGATTCATTTTCACAGTCGAAAGCCCGTGAATTGCGCTATGCGTTTTTTATGGATGTGATGGCGGGTAAGGGAATTGAACACCTCCTCACCGCACATCATCTGGATGATGATTATGAAACGATTGCGCTTCAGCTCTTTTCAGGACGTACACCGATTGGCATTGCACCATCGCGTCAGATGGATGATATCACCATTCATCGTCCGCTCATTCATATGAGGAAAGACACGCTTTATACGTACGCAGAAAAACATCACGTTCGATATTTTGAAGACGTGACGAATCGTGAGGATAATTACACTCGAAATTTCATGCGAAATCAAATATTGTCAAAGATTGATGGACATCCACATCTGTCGGTATCGTCACTAAGTGAGATTCGTGATGATTACCAAGCAATTGAAGCCGTTCTTGCAAAACATTTTGCACATATTACAGACTCGATCTCGCGCAGGACCTTCGTTAACCTGACAGAACTTGAACAGATTTTTGTACTACGTAAACTTTCAGGAGACACATCTCTTTCACGTAAATACGCGAAAGAAATAGCTAAAGTTGCTAACGATGACACATCAAATGCAGCATTTGTTGTCAGTGAAGAGACGATTGTGATTACATATGATTCAATTTACGTAAAAGATAAAAGAGCGTCAGATACAGCATTGGAAATCACAGCATCCGGACGACATAAATTCAACGATTACATCATCGACGTCGACGCGTCGATATTACCGATTCATGTACGTACACAAGAACCGGGCGATAAAATTCCCTTAGATTTTGGTACGAAAAAAGTGGCGAGGATTTTTATCGATGCGAAAGTGCCAACAGAAAAGAGAAATCATATTCCAATTATTACAAATACATTGGGTGAAATTATTGCGGTCGGTGTAATGTATAATATAATTGATAGGGACTTATTAAATATAGAGAGGATGACAATAGATGACACTGAGAAATGATATAAGTGACATTGTGCTTAGCGAAGAGAAAATTATATCGCTTGCGAAATCACTCGGTGAGAAAATTACTGAAGATTACAAGGATAAAAACCCATTGCTCGTCGGCTTGTTAAAAGGCTCAATCATGTTTATGGGGGATTTGATTAAATATATCGATACGCATGTGGAAATAGATTTTATGGATGTTTCGAGCTACTCAGGTACGAAGTCTTCAGGCGATGTGAAGATCATCAAGGATTTAAACCAATCGGTTGAAGGTCGTCACATTTTATTCGTAGAAGATATAATCGATACAGGTCAGACCTTGAATGCGATTATCGATTTGATTGAGTATCGTAAAGCAGCATCGGTCGAAATCGTCACATTGCTCGATAAACCTGCAAACCGTAAAGTTGATGTCGACGTGAAGTATGTCGGTACAGAAATACCAGACGGATTCGTCGTTGGATATGGACTAGATTTTGACGAGAAGTATCGTAATTTACCATATATCGGTTTATTGAAACCGGAAATTTATCAATAGTTCGAAATCGAGCTCAAACAGTGGCACGATTTAAGTTAACTATGTTATTATTTTTTTTAGTGTATTAGAAATGGAGGTTTATGGATGCCTAAGAACTCAGGCCGTAACATTATTCTGTTAATTATTTTAGCAGTCGTTATGTACGGTATTTTCGCAGCGATTAGTGGAGATTCCACATTAGAAGAAGAAATTCAATATAATGAATTCGTCCAGCACTTAGAGTCAGGTGAAATCGCAGAGTTGACCATTCAACCTGAAAATAGTGTGTATCTTGTACAGGGACGTTTAGCATCACAAGAAGAGAATGAATCGTTTAGAACTGTTATACCATATAACAGTCAACATGATTTAGATTCGATTACAGAACAGGCAAGAGGTCAGGAAGGCTTAACATTTAATGTTGTTCCCGCAACAGAACCAAGCCCATGGATGAATATCCTCATCTTAATGATTCCTATCTTAATTATTCTATTCTTATTCTTATTCCTCATGGGACAGTCACAAGGTGGCGGCGGTGGTGGTGGTAACCGCATGATGAACTTCGGCAAGTCTAAAGCGAAGTTATACGACCAAAGTAAGAAGAAAATATTATTTAAAGATGTTGCAGGTGCAGATGAAGAGAAACAAGAATTAATTGAAGTTGTTGATTTCTTAAAGGATCATCGACGTTTTGAGCGCATCGGTGCACGTGTACCGAAAGGTGTCTTACTTGTTGGTCCACCAGGTACTGGTAAAACATTGCTCGCTAAAGCGGTCGCAGGAGAAAGTGGCGTACCATTCTTCTCTATCTCAGGTTCTGACTTCGTGGAAATGTTTGTCGGTGTCGGTGCGAGTCGTGTGCGTGATCTATTTGAAAATGCAAAGAAAAATGCGCCGTGTATTATATTTATAGATGAAATTGATGCCGTTGGTCGTCAGCGTGGTGCTGGTGTTGGTGGTGGTCACGATGAGCGTGAACAAACACTGAACCAATTGCTCGTTGAGATGGATGGTTTCGGTGAAAACGAAGGTATCATTATGATTGCCGCGACGAACCGTCATGATATTTTAGACCCTGCATTGTTACGTCCAGGTCGTTTTGACCGTCAAATTCCAGTCGGCCGTCCGGATGTTAAAGGACGTGAAGCTGTACTTAAAGTACACGCGAGAAACAAACCATTGGATTCAACGGTTGACTTAAGTGCAATCGCAGCAAGAACACCAGGATTCTCTGGAGCAGATTTAGAAAACTTGTTAAACGAGGCAGCACTTGTTGCCGCGCGTCGTGATAAGACGAAGATTGATATGCGTGATGTTGATGAAGCGACGGACCGTGTCATCGCTGGTCCAGCGAAAAAGAACCGTGTGATTTCGAAGAAAGAACGCAACATCGTTGCATATCACGAAGCTGGACATACGATTATCGGTATGGTGTTAGACGATGCAGAAGCGGTTCACAAAGTGACGATTGTTCCACGTGGACAAGCGGGTGGTTATGCTGTAATGTTACCGAAGGAAGACCGTTACTTCATGACAAAACCTGAGCTTGAAGATAAGATCGTAGGATTGCTTGCAGGGCGTGTGGCAGAAGAAATTACGTTTGGTGAAGTATCTACAGGTGCACATAATGACTTCCAACGTTCAACTGCAATCGCACGTAGCATGGTGACTGAATACGGTATGAGTGACCGTATCGGACCAATCCAATTCACAGAAAGCAATCACAATGTATTTCTCGGTAAAGAAATGGGCTCAGGCAACAATTTCTCAGATAAAATTGCCTACGAAATCGACCAAGAGATTCAAGATATTACGAAACGCCTATACGACAAGTGTCGTGACATTTTAACAGAGCATCAAGAACAGCTAAATCTGATTGCTGAAACTTTACTTGAAGTTGAAACATTAGATCGTGAACAAATCGAGTCACTATTTAACGATGGTGTATTACCAGAACGTGTTTACGAATCTGATGCAGACAAGGAAGAAGAAATCGGTAAGAGCTATGAAGA
>DYYI01000007.1:0-32044 GCA_020741755.1 Aliicoccus persicus
CATGGTTCTTCGGGCATCATGAGCAAGGAAATCATCGATTCTGATTATCAGAACGCCATTGACCAAGCTGGAGTCGATGTAACCTTAGAAGAATACTATGAACTGAGAGAAGTTGGTGGCGATGAATTCCAGGAAGTCGCCGATGAAATAGCGCCATTTCTTGGAGAATTTGTAAATACGAATCTAGATGGTACCGGCCCACTAGTATTTGTGAACAGACAGGCTGGTAGTCATGTCGACTTAACACGTAATGATGATTATTGGGGAGATTTAGGAAACTACGTTGATGTTTCATACACAGTAAATACTGAAGCAGGTTCACGCATGGCTGAACTTGAAACAGGTACCATCCAAGTTGCAACAGCGCTTGAGCCATCTTCACTCACTCGAGTAGAACAAACTGATGGTCTAGATGTCGTTTCAACAGAATCACTTAGAATGTCATATCTATCGTTTAATACAGACAGAGAACCATTTGATGATCCATTAGTGCGACAAGCTATTTCGTATGCGATTGATCGAGAGGCAATCATTTCAGGGATTTATGATGATGTGGGCATACCTGCTACAAGTCCATTAGCACCAGCCGTTTGGGGACATAACCCTGATATCGAAAGCATTTCTTATGACATGGATGAAGCACAAGCATTGCTAGACCAGACAGAAGTTGCGGATGGATTCGAGACGACACTATGGGTATACGATGTACAACAAGACATCGACAAGGCTGTTCTCATCCAAGAATCATTGGCTAATTTAGGAATTACAGTAAACATTGAACAGTTAGAACTCGGTGCTTTCTTAGAACGAACAGGTAATGGAGAGCATGATATGTTTATTCTAGGTTGGACAACTGTTACAGCTGATGCAGATTACGGAATGTATGCATTATTCCACTCTGATAGTAAGGGTGCTCCGGGTAACAGATCATTCTATGAAAACCCAGAAGTAGATGAATTACTTGATGCAGGTCGTAGTGAAATAGACGAAGACGCTCGCTATGATATTTATACGGAAGTCCAAGAAATTTTAGCAGAAGATGCACCAATGGCATATCTCATTCACACGAATGCATTACTCGGTGTGAACACGAATTATGTAAATAACATACTCGTTGACCCTGTAAACTACGTAAGATTCCACGATGTTGAATTTGTAGAGTAATTGAATAAATAGTGTAAAAAAGGTGCATCACTTTGTGGATGCACCTTTTCATATTCACTGATTTTTATTCTTTTCTCTACCATTCATCACAGCCATAATAAATCCAATCAACAGACCCATACCAAGTCCTGTAAACACACCATAGGGAATATTATTCCACAGCAGTACGCCAACAAATACGCCGACTACTGCCCCTAGCACTAATCCTGCCATCAACGTCAAATAATCAAAATTCTTAAACAAGCACTTACCTCCACGTCACTGCTTTTTATCCTTACTCGCCAAACTATTGAGTACAAATCCTAATCCAAGTCCGATTGCAATACCGATGACCATACCTATCCCAATGCCAAGTGCAGTGTTGTCCATTACGAAGAATCCCAAAATTAATCCGATGACAGCACCAAATGCTGGACCTAGCGCTATGCCAATCGCCAGTTCTCTATTGCCTTCATTCTTAGCCAAGATCGTTCACTCCTTTAATTTAGTGTAAATGAATACAAACAATCATTCAATGAAGATACTTGAAGTGTATAATATAGATAATCTTACTGTAATACGTTCAGTAAATGAAAGCTATATAAAGGAATGATTAATTTATGAAAGCCCTACTCATTATTGATGTTCAAAACGGATTTTTAGAAGGCAAAGACGAGCTCGTTCAAAATACTGTAAAGCTTGCAAAGTTATTCAAGGATAACAACGATCTAGTTGTTGCAATGAAACATATAGAAGAGAACGAAAACGATCCGATTTACTTTAAAACAGACGGTGCAAACATTCCTAATGAAATACTTGAACACACCGATGAAATCATCGAAAAACGCTACCCTATTTCTTTTAAAGATACAAACCTGGATGAGGTGCTGAAGTCACATAATATAGAGGAACTATACATTACCGGATTCAATATGGAGTTCTGCATTTTATTTACATCGATAGCTGCAGCAGATCGTGGTTACGACGTAACAGTCATTGAGGACCTATGTGGCACAGTAAATGGTGAAGACTCATATGAAATGCCCGGTCTTGATATCGTTGATTTTCTCGGGACAGTCATGGATTGGTCTGGTGTGATGAACAATAAATACCTTGAAGAACTTGAGTTCGCAAAGGACCTTTAGGTCCATGTATGAAAACGCTACCCTATTTTTAACTATCGTGGTAAAATCAGCTTACTAATATATAGGAGAGAATGCCATGAAACGATATTTTCTAGCAAGTGCTTTATCCTTTGGGTTACTCGTTGCAACGCATCAATCCGTGCTGGCACAAGATGATGCTGATGACGAAGCTGAAGTTGAAGAAGAGGTAGTTGAGGAAGAAGTTGTCGAAGAAGAAGAAACAGATGACGCTGATGGCAATAAAGGAAGCATTCAAAATCCATATTTAATCGGTGACCTCGGTGAGGTTGAAATGCGTACGTACTATTACGATGATCCGTTTTCTAGATTTTCTACGAGTCAAGATGGACAGGATATGGCAATGGAAGAATCTGAAATCAGTATGGAAGATTACTTCATGAGTGAATTCAGCGAACTGTTTGGTATGGATGCAGATATGCGGACATTCTACCCACCGTATTATGACTCTATGACTTATAAAGGTCTAGCAAATTTGGAATTTACCGACGTATTACGCGGGGATGAAGCGCGTAATTATTTACAAGAACGCAACTTTTACGATTACTCGAATACTCCAGATGATTTAGAATGGGCAGTGTTCCATTTTACTTTTGAATGGGTAGAGTCTGATGATCCAAATAGCATCCATCTGTCGAGCTATGAATTCACGGCGTTTGACATTACAGGTGTCAGTGTCAATGAAAATGATTATTACGCTTACTTTGACGGTGCATTTGACAATAATGAAATTTATGTCGGTGGCGTGTTGAACGGTACATTCGCAAAACTCGTACCCACCGATGAACCCTTCATGATCCGCTTCGGTGATAATTACACGATGCAACATACGTTCTTTGAGTTTGAATAATGAAGACTTTGAGGAATGTTTTCAAATAGGAAATGTGAAACAGGATTATAGGGATAATCGAACTTTATTATGAAATGCAAACTTAAATCTTCTGGAAAATAATCCATTTTGATCTTTCATTAGTCAAAGTGGATTTTTCCTATTTAACGATAAAACCAGTCGCTCATTACAATAGAAAAACTGATAATCTCAGAAAAATGTGTCAACTACTTATAGATAATTTTTACGGGGGCGTGCCCAGTAACAACAATCTGCCGGTAAAATAATTGCAGATATGGTTTCACAGATTGATAACAAAATCATAGGCTGGCAGATGAATAAATACAAACACCAAAACTCTTACCCTACTTCAGCCAGCCCTTTTCAATCGCTTTTGATATCGCTTCAATTCTGTTTTTTGCATCGAGTTTATCGAGGACAATAGAAATATAATTGCGCACGGTACCGTTGGACAGATTGAGTTTTTGGGCAATTGATTTTGTCGCTTCACCATCTGCCAGGTGTTTTACGATCTCCTGTTCTCGTGCTGTCAACGGATTATCAAGTTCAAAAGCAATATCAATCAATTCCGGCGCATAAACTCTTTTACCTGTCATCACCTTACGTACAGACTGCGCGAGGGATTCGCTTGGGCTGTCTTTTAACAGATAACCATTTACATTTGCTTTTTTTGCCCGTTCAAAATATCCAGGTCTTAAAAACGTCGTTAAAATAATCACTTTACAATCAGATTTTTTTAATATTTCAGCCGCTTCAAGCCCTGTCATGACAGGCATTTCAATATCCATCATACAGACATCCGGATTTAGCGCTTCGACCAGTGACAAGGCTTCTTCACCGTTCGTTGCTTTACCTACCACTTCAATATCTTCTTCCATATCCAGTAGTGAACCCAATGCGCCGAGCAGTAAATTTTGATCTTCTGCAAGTACCAGTCTAATCATATGCAGCCACCTCCTCTATTTCCTTCAAAACTTTCGGGACAGCGATGTTTATCTCAAAGCCTTCAACTTTAGGTATCACCGATAGCTCACCGTTCACAAACGACAGTCTTTCTTTCATACCGTTCAATCCATTGCCATATATGATTTTTTCATGATCCCTTTTCCCATTATCGGCCACTTTAAGTAAAATATCTGCTTTAGTCTCCGATATTTTAATCCAACAATTTTTTGCATTTGAATGCTTCACAATATTATTTACCGTTTCTTTTAAAGACGTGCTCAGAATGTTTTCAATGAGCACAGGGAGTATTGATATATCTGTTTCAATACTTATATCACTGTTAATGTCTGCCATTTCCAGTATATCTTCTACACTTTTTAACTCTGCTGTTAAACTGACATGTTTCATGTTACTGATTATCTCTCTCACTTCTTTTAAAGCATGTCTCGACGTATGATGAATATCAGTTAGTTCCTGCTTCGCTTTTTCAGGATTTTTATCGATTAGCTTGGCGGACAACTCACTTTTAAGACCGATTATTGAAAGCTTTTGTCCAAGTGTATCGTGCAGGTCACGCGCGATTCTGTTCCGCTCATCCAAAATCGCAAGTTCAGCAATCTTTTGATTGGCATCAGCGAGCTTACCTTCCAGTTCATCTGTCTGCATACGATTCCTTTTACCGATAGGAATTAGAATGACACCAAGTACTGTCATAATCAAAAATGGCAGATGACTGAAAAATAATGCATAGTTATTGATAAAACCAAGGCCGAGAGCCGCTATCGTTGTCACCATGTGAATTACGTACATCGATATGAACCCTGCTTTACTGCGAATGCTGCCCACATAAAATGCGATGAACAGTGAAAAGTACACATAGCCAAATAAATAGGTCATGACAATATTGATCAGGAATTGAAAACTCAAACCGATATAAATTTTCGGTCCGCGTACATTATAAGTCAGCCAGAAAATTACAAAAAAGAATAATGTGGCTACAATTCCAAAAGTAATATCAACCGTTGAAATTGAACGAAATATGAAGTAAAAAGGCAGAATACAAAAGATAATCCAAATATATAAACTTAAACCCGTATTTTTAGCGAATATGTTATACCAATCTCTCATAGGGTCTGCCCCACTTTCATTAATTTGATTCATTGTACCAGTTTCTACCTGTTATAAACATCAATAAAAATCCCTCTATAAGTTTTTATAGAAGGATTTCATAGTTATGTTAATGTGTTGTCGGATTTTGCGTCATCTTATTCTTTGCGATTTTTTCTCTCATATTTTTGAATGTGATGAATGCTTTATCTTCTTCATCATATAATCTAAATTTTAAAGATTCCAGACTGGTTTTTAAAGTAATTGTCGTTGCGCGGTGAAGTGGCGGCGTATTCTCGTGCGCCTCTTCCAAATTATAGTTCGGCACTCTCGGTGCCAGATGATGCACATGGTGATAGCCGATACTGCCTGTCATCCACTCGAGCCATTTCGGTAATTTATAGTAAGAACTGCCGTCTACCGCAGCTTTTACGAAATCCCATTCGGATTCATTTTCAAAGTATGAATCTTCAAACTGGTGCTGGACGTAGAACAGCCAGATTCCTGCCATACCCGCGATATAAACAATCGGAAGTTGGACAAGTAACAGTACATGCCAGCCCAATAGAAAACCGATGAGTAAATAGATAGCGATTAAAATTCCAGTAATCAGATGCGTGTTGATGCGCTCTTTTCTTCTTGCTTCTTTACGGTTGAAACGATTCGCACTTAAGAATAAATGTAATGGTCCGAGCCCGAACATAATGAATGGATTACGGTACAGACGGTACTTCAGTCTACCCCATTTACCTGCTTCTTCGTATTCCTTAACAGTCATGACCCAGATATCACCTATACCGCGCTTATCCAGATTACCGCTCGATGCATGGTGCATCGCATGTTCGGTTTTCCATCTGTCATATGCGAAGTGTGTAATGACACCAGTAAAGGTACCGAAGAAATTGTTGAGTTTTTTATTTTTAAAGAAAGAACCGTGTGCACAGTCATGAAATATGATGAATGTGCGGATCATGAAGCCAGCTGCTAGTATACTGAATGGCAGACTGAGCCAGAATGATATGCTGAGTGCCTGGTAAGCCAAAAACCAAAGTAAGAAAAATGGCACTATGGTATTAATTAATTGTATGACACTCCGACTCGTTTGAGACTTCGCGTATGGCATTACAGATTTTCTGAGTTGCGCCTGTTTTTGTTTGGTCATTAATCCATCTCCTATTTTCTATTCAATTCATATTATGAGGGATGGCAGTCGTTTCAGATAGATGACTTTGTCAGGAATATTACATGACATTTGTCATATTGGTTCATTTCGATAATGTCTTATTAACAATAAAAAGCCCAGTGATCTGTTTTTACCAATCATTAGACTTTAGTTAATTATCACTCTCAATCTTGTGTCTAGTTCTTCTTGACAAGTCCAATTTCTCCATAAATCCATTATTTTTTCTCTTCTAAATATTTTCTGTACTCTTCAATGTCTATACTCATCGCAATTTTACGTTTTAAATCTTTGATATGATTCACTTTCCACCTGTTGCTTGCCATGCTCTTCGGTTTGTATGCTTTTGTCTTATCCAATTCTTCATATAGTTCAAGGATATCTTTCAATTCCACCCCTCCTCCCCGATTTTTTCAAATAAAATAGCCCTTCCTGAAATTAAGAAAGAGCCTACCCACATTCTTATTTTTCAGTTTACATAAACTGTTGGATTTAGCACATCGCTCGTTAAAGCTGTTGCTAGAGTATCATAGGGCCAAATCCCTCCACTCATTCTTAATAAGAGAACTATTTTATTGTCATTAAATCATACGATAAAACCCGGCAAATTACATCATGCCAACGAATGATTTTGATTTGGAATATGTATAAAAATAACTTAAGAATGATCTTGCGTATGAGTCTTTTAACCTGTCAAAATTCTTCTCAATGGCCTCTACAGCTTGAACATTCGGAATATATTCTAATTTATAAAAACGTATATTCAAACACATCAAAAGCAAACGTTTCATTCAGTCCATACTCTGCTGTATTAAGTCCCTCTTCTGTAGTCACATCTGTATCAAGATCAGTTTCTTCACATTCACAACCTATACATTCATCTTCAATAACGACTACATCATCCAGCATGTTTGGAGCACTGATTGCGAGAAACAAAAGTATCGTTGGTGTGATTCCTATCTTTTCATCTCCCTTTATAAAAATTATACCCACTTTAATTATATAATTATTTTTGTGACAGGATTTATTTCATATAAAATGTAATACTATTCATTTAAATCTTACATTTACAAATCATTTAGGAGACCTTAACACAATATTTACACATGCTCACTAGAATTTAATATGTACGAAAAAATTCTAAAGGGAGCATACCATGAAATCTTTTAAGAAGTTAGCATTAGCATCAGTACTCGGTTCAATTGTTCTTGCAGGTATTTCAACGAATATATTAGCTGAAACTGCAACTGAAGGAGAAGTGACGGAAGAAACGCTAAACGCGAATGAAGAGAGAGCAAACGACCCTGCTTTCTCTGAAAAGGCTATTACAGAGAATGACGGGTTTGAGTTTGATGAGGACGGTAATATCATTGCTGTAACAATTGGTGGAGAAACAGCTGAAGTTACTCAAGAAAATCCTGCGGTCGAAGATGCTTGGGTTAATAATACGCCGAACAGAATTACGACAAACTTAACGGCTGATCCTTCTACATCAATGCACTTCCAGTGGCATACAACAGATGTCGATGAAGATGCAGTGCTTTATGTTTGGGAAGATGGTTCTTCTATTGAAGAAGCAGTTGAATTTATACCTGAAATCTTAGAAATTGAAGATGCTTTCCATATCCAAACAACTGAAAGTGGAAACTACGTCTATGCGATCATGTGGGATGAAGATGATGATGAAGCGATGACAGATGACGATGAGCCATTTGTCGCTGCCGATAATCCGGATGAAGTTGTCGGCTACTACACAGATGAAATTTTCACTGGTGATAACCTTTTATGGTTAGATAAAGGATTCGACAACTATTCAGTTGCACTACCTTACCCTGCTTTTACAGAGACAGCGTATAAAGCAACTGCTGAAGACTTAACACCAAACACTGTATATCATTACGCTGTTGGTAATGTCGATGGGGAAATTTCTGAAGAAGCAACATTCACAACTGCTGCTGAAGACAGTGAAGATTTCACATTCATTCATTACACAGATACACAAAATGCATTCTCATCTGAACATCAACGTTCTGAAGCAGAATACTCAAGATCTACGGTTCAATCGATGTTAGATAATGAAGACGCACAAGAAGCGAAATTCGCATTGCTTTCTGGAGATATTGTCAATGATGACTGGAACGATACTGAGTGGGATTTAACTTTAAATGCATTACTACCACTTAATAATGCAATGCCACACTTATTTGTAACAGGTAACCATGACAACCATAACTTCATTGACCACATCAATACTGACAATGAAGTTGATGGTATGACTTCAGGTGTTGCATATACATCTAGATATAACGGTGCGCAGTTTATTGTGTTAAACACAGAGCAGGATAATGAATCAGATGATGAATTTGCACCTGCTATTTTAGAAAACCAATTAGAATGGTTTGAAGCGCAGCTTCAAGAAGCTCAAGAAGCAAGAGAAAATGGTGAAATTGACTGGGTATTCGTCACTTACCATAGACCACTATTCTCATCTTCATATCACTCTTTAGAAGATGAAAACGTTCAATTAGTACGTGATGACTTAATGGCATTACTTGATGAATATGATGTAGATATGGTCTTCAATGGTCACGATCATAACTTAACTGTAACGAATGCTTTAGTTCATAATCCAGACGCTTTCGGTAACGCTGAAGTTGCAACACAAGGTGAGACAGACGGAGACACTACAACATTTGCAAGCCCAGAAGGCACAGTGTTCTTTATCCCGAACACAGCAGGTACTAAAACATATGATGCAATCTACAAAAACCAAGATTTCGAATGGATTCTTGAAGAAGAAGATATCAATGAAACGTACGAAGAATTGTTTGACTATGAATTTACAGAAGATGATGTGACAAGCTATAGAGAGTTGCTATCAACAGAAGAGCAACCATTCCGTTCATCATTCTATTCAGACGGTCACTCAAATGCACGTGAATCAAATATGCAACACTACGGTGTAATCGATGTTACTGCTGACGCTGTAACATATAAGTTATACCAAGTTGTTGGTGAAGATCTTGAAAATCGTGAGACATCACTACTTCACACGTATGAGATAAGTAAATAGTTTAAGACCCGAAATTTTTAAACAAGCACTGGTAGATGTTTTCCATCTACCAGTGCTTGTTTTTTATACCAATAACTAAAATTTCTTTACAAGATTAATCATATATTGTATGGTTGTACACACAAGTAACCAACCTAACGAATAATCAATCATGATCCAGGTTTAAGAAAGGGGGACTCTGTATTCGTGCGCCCAATATTAGACGAATCACAACCCATATTTCAGCAAATTGCACAGATTATTAGCAACGATATAGTAGAAGGCAATTTGAAAGAAGGAGAAAAAGCACCATCTGAAAATGAACTATCCCGATTTTACAATATTAATCGTGCCACGGTACGTAAAGGACTTGAATCCTTGGTTGATGAGGGAATCATCTACAAACAAAGAGGAATTGGAATGTTTGTCAGAGAAGGAGCAAGAGAAAAATTGGTAATGAATAGACAAAAACAATATCGGGATGAGTACATCATGCCTTTACTGGAAGAAGCAAAACGTTTGGAAATGAGCATTGATACAGTAGTCGAGATGATTAAAGAGGAGGAGAAAAAATGATACATGTTGATAACATCACTTTTAGTTACGATAAAGAAACTGTACTAGACGAACTTTCCTTCACAGAGTTAGAACCTGTAATCACAGGGCTTTGGGGAAGGAATGGTAGCGGTAAAACGACATTGATGAAACTGCTCGCTGGATACGAAAAACCGGAACACGGAAAGATTGAAATACAGGGGAAACGTCCATATAACAATGCCGAAGCTGTTCAGAATGTTTGTTATATGCAGGAGGAACATCCATTCAGTTCAATCTGGAATGTACATGATGCCTTGCGATTTGGAAAATACTTTAATCCAAATTGGGATCAAGAAATGTCGGAGCGACTTTTAAAAACTTTTCGTCTAGATAGAAAGAAAAAAATAACGAAACTTTCAACAGGGATGAAATCTGCACTTCAATTTATCATTGGTATTTGCAGTAACGCAGAGATCACCATCTTAGATGAACCGGTTAATGGATTGGATGCGGGTATGAGAAAGAAAATGTATAAAGTGTTACGAGAGAGTCATGAAGAAAACCCACGATTAATATTACTCTCCAGTCATCACATTGGAGAGATTCATGGCATTTGTGAAAAAATCATTGTGATAAAAGATGGCGGCATTATGTTCCATGAACCGATAGATGAAACACGAGAGAATGGCATTTGGCTATCTGGGACCAAAGATATACTAGAAGAAATAATCTCCGATGAGAAGATTTTAGAGAAAGAAACTATGAGTTCAACAATGAAAGTCATGTTGGATGCCCCTTACTCAAAAGAATGGAAAGAAATCGCACATTCAAATGGTCTATCAATTGAAAAGGCAGAACTTCAGGATTATCTATTGAATATGACAGAAGATGAAGAGGTGATCGTATGAATTCTATGAAAGGTACAATCAGATTAGTATACGAAGATGCGCTTTGGTTTTTAGGGAAGTTCCTTTTTCTTTATATCACAATCCCATTGATGTTGGGTTGGATTCTAATCGAACTGATTTTTGGACTTCCAGATGATGCAGTTGTCGCTATTTCTGTACCTGCGTATTTATTCATTTCTATGTTTGCTGTAATGGGATTCCGGTCTCTTATTTCAGTCGCTGTCGCATTTGGAGGAACGAGAATCCAACTGCTCAAAGTCTTTTATGGAATGGGACTTGCTACAGTAAGTATGAGTATGTTGCTCTTAAATATACTCCAATATATTTTAATTGCAACAACAGTTAACAATCGTTTTAACATTATGCATCCAGCAACGTTTATGTTAGATGAGTATCATTTTATCACTTATCTATGGATCGATTTGATGATTGCCTTTTTCTTATTCGGGATTTCCTTTCTAATTTATTGTATTTCATATCGCTTGGGTATGAAATGGAGTCTCGTAATTGTTACGCTGTTAATCCTTAGTGGGATGTTTCTCTATTATGGTGGTGTCATCGATATAAGCACTTTTGAATGGATTTGGAATAACAGTTTAGAACCACTCACATATATTACGTTAGTTGGTTTGATCGGTCTTATAGGCCTCTTTGTAACGTATCCATTAATGCGGAATGCACCACTGAATAAATCCATCTTTAACGTGATTTAATATGATAAAAAGATTACTTTAATAAGATATATTGCCTAATAAGAAATCCTGAGATTCGAATGATTCAATTCTCAGGATTTTTATTTTATTTCACTGTAAGCTAGCCATTCAATAAAGTGATTCATGTATACTAGACTTGAATATCACTATCTATCAAAGGGGCAATTCATCATGCGATGTGGGACAGAGTGTTTTATCGTTACAATAGAACAAGATGATGCGCATATCACGAAAGAGTTGAGCGCTCGTTCTCAAATCGATGCTAGGAAGATTGTAAAAAAGCATTATGGTGATGGTGTGAACATAAAATCAGTCAGAAGGAAACAAACACATGGTTAAAAAATTAGGCATTACAGGAATTATATTTTTATTATTATTTGTATTCGTTACAATCGCAGTTATCACAGATAGTCTCTGGGTCAATCGATTCGACAATACTTTAACCACTCTCATACAAGGACAAGTCACGGAATCTGGATCAAGTTTTGTAGCAGTTGCAACAGACATCGCTGACTTTATGGCAGTTACTATACTGACCGTTGCTACTGTCGTCATACTGTTCGTGAAAAGAATGTATATCGCAAGCCTATGGTTCGGCTTTACTGTTCTAATTTGTGCATGGTTTCTCATGGACACGCTGAAAGTAGTAATCGGAAGAGATCGACCAGATGAGTTGGTCATTACAATGGAGTCTTCACTAAGTTATCCAAGTGGTCACAGTATTGCGTCAGTGCTTTTCTACGGATTCTTGGCACTCGGCTTAATACTGATCATGAAAAAATCATCATATAAAATCATCGCTGGAATACTTGCTACATTGATTATCCTTTTTGTTATGGCATCAAGAGTATATTTAGGTGTGCATTATCCAACTGATGTCATTGGCGGACTATTCTTCGGTCTGGCAAGCATATTTATATCGGCGAGCCTATATCAGTTAGCATTACCTAGATTGCAACAATGGATGAAGAAGAAAAAGTGGAATGATCAGAGTCCGAGTTTGGGTTAGAGAAATAATTAGCAGGAAGTTGCTACTTCGCGATATTATTTGAACCTAAAGTAGCAGGTTTGAGAAAAAGCTGCTACTTCACAGCCTTTTTCGAGCTTGAAGTAGCAGGTAAACTTTAAAACTGCTACTTCAACGCCTTTTTTCTGTCTGAAGTAGCAGGCTACAATGAAAATCTATTCTTCGACAACTATATGAACAATAGCATTGTTGGATCTAACATATAGATCCGTTCCTATTTCAATTTCTAGAAAATCGACATCATCTGGAACAGTATATACGAGTTGGCCATATCCACTTCTACCGGGGTTAACCATTGGCAAATGATGAGCCAGTTCATACTCTTCTACACTTGAGTTGACATCATAAGAACGTATGGATTGTCTCGGTGATGATGGATACACGCTTACATTCGTATATTCGAATTCAATAACAAATACATTATCGGGTTCTTCAAAAAATACAGGCGTGTATGTATTTACAATCTCATCTGCCTCGATATAATAAGCATCCTTAAAGGTATATTCAAATGCATCGAAAGTAAATGTTTCATTCATCTCATATTCTAATATTTCATTTGTCTGGTCTAATGTTGAATCATTGTTCGGTTCATCTGGCGTGCTAAAAACGCTAAGTGCGAGTAACAGAAGTACAGCTGGTATGACTCCCATAATTTCATCTCCCTATGGATTACTTATATTTACAACACATCTATTCCTCAACAATGATTTTTACAATTACCGTATCAACAGTACCATTGTCGTTAAACGAAGCAATGTCAACTTCTAAAGATTCGACACCTTCAGGAATATCATAAAATCGGTGAAATTGCTCAGATTCTCCTGGTTCAACTTCAGGAAGATACATTGAAGGATTGTAATCTGTGATTATAAAATTATCACCATAAAAGCTCACGGAAAAATTCTGTGTCTGGTTATCTGCCCCTACATTCTTAAACTCAAATTCTATCGCTAATAAGTTTTCGGGCTCTCCGAATATATCGATGATTTCTTCATCCATTACCTGTTCAACTTCTGTATAATAAGCATCTGTAATCGAAATTTCGAATCCATCATGAGTAAATGTCTCGTTCATCTCATATTCGAACGTCTTTCCTGGCTGAACTGTTACTACATCTGAATCATGTTCATCAACCGTGTTTGACGCACTAAGTGCAAGTAACAAGAGTATCGATGGTGTAACTGTCATCCTCCCACCCCTTTTTAATGAATAATATCAAGTTTAATTATATAATTATTACAGCTATTGTAAAAGGTTCTAATTATGATAATTTCCCACAATTGATTTCATCGATGGAGGTGTGAGAATGGATGTAGGTTCTTGGATTGCATTAGGGGTCGCCTTAGCAGTTGCGCTTGGCGCATTTGGATTGTTTAAAAGGAAGAAACGCTGAAAAATGATATGCTCCTAAAAGGGAGCATATCATATATAAGAGACTAAAGATTTACTTGAATTTTACTACTCACCACTTAACTCAACGAGCATGATATTGGGATTTTCAATCAACGATTTAAAATAATTCGTGAACTGAATGGCATCGCCTCCATCCATCACACGGTGATCAAAAGTTAATGTCACATTCATCATCGATCGAATGACGATTTCATCCGCTTCATTTACGACTGGCATCTTTTTCGTCTTATGGAAACACATCAGCGCAACTTCTGGATAGTTAATAATCGGCGTCGCACCGATACTTCCTATCGGTCCGACATTGCTAATCGTAAACGTACTGCCATGCACATCTTGTGGTTGTAACGTATTTTCTCTTGCCTTTTCATTCAATGTTTTTAACTCTGAATGAATCGTCCTCAGCGACTTATCTTCCACACGATTGATCACCGGCACAATCAGTCCTTCTTTCGTATCGACTGCCATTCCCATATTCACATTTGGCTTCAGTTTAATCTGACTATTTTCTTCATCGAGTTCCGCATTAAATATTGGAAACTTCTTTAAACTCATTGCGAGTGCTTTAATGAAGAAAGCAGCGACTGATATATTGTACGTCTCTTTTATATCTTCTCTATAAGCAAGCAGTTTTGTCATATCAATCTCTTCCATATGCGCAACGTGTGGGATCGTAAACAGTGACTTCGTCATATGTGCTGCGATCTGTTTACGTCTGCCTTTGAATGGGATGAATTCAACATCTTCTTGTGTTGAAGAGGTTTGCTTTTCTTCTATTTGTGTTCCACCATTACTGAATGACTCCACATCTTTGACCGTAATTCTGCCATCTTTCCCTGTGCCTGTAATCGCGTCGATATCCACACCGAGTTCTCGTGCTACTTTTCGTGTGAACGGCGCTGCTTTAATACGCTTGGGTCCAGTGGTTGTTGATTGTTTATTATCTACTTCTTCAATATTTTTATTTTCAGGTTCGTTGTTTACATTGTCAGCCGCTTCTATTTCAAGAATCGTCGTACCAACTGGAATTGTTTGCCCTTCTTCAATGTGAATCTTTGATATTTTACCAGCGACCGGTGCTGAGAGTTCTGTGACCATCTTTTCTGTCTGGAGTTCTATAATCGGTTGGTCACGTTTGACTTCGTCACCCTCACGAGCGAAATAAGAGACAATGGTGCCCTCGGTCATGCCTTCTCCGATGTCATGCAATTTTACTTCTACCATGGTGACCCTCCTTTAGAAATCCATCACGTATTGGATTTTATCCATCACGCGCTCTGGTGTTGGTAAGTACGCTTTTTCCAATGCCCAAAATGGCACATGAACATCTGGTGCTGTCACTGTAGACACGGGTGATTTTAAGTACAAAAACGATGTGTCATTGATGATGCGGATAATATCATTTGATAAACCGCCTGTCTGCTGTGCTTCATGCACGATGACACATCGGTTCGTTTTCTGTACGGATGCTGCGATGATGTCTTTATCGATTGGGTACAATGTGCGCAAGTCTATCACATCACAAGTAATGCCTTTTTCACGTGCTTGCTCAGCTGCTTTTAGTGCCACTTTCATCATGGCACCCCATGCGATTAACGTGACATCTTCACCTTCTTCAGCGAGATATCCTTTACCAATCTCTACTGTATACTTTTCTTCTGGCACATGATCTTTCGTGCCTCGATACAGTTTTAATGATTCTAAAAACAGTACCGGGTCTGGATCTTCTATTGCTGAGATCAACAGCCCTTTCGTATCATATGCGGTTGATGGGCAGACGACTTTAATACCCGGCATATGGGTAAACAGTGCTTCCATACTATCCGAGTGGATTTCTGGAGCATGAACACCCGCGCCATACGGTGCTCTGATGACCATCGGTACGGTAAATTTACTCATCGTCCGGTAACGCATGCGCGTTGCCTGGGTCATAATTTGTTCGAATGCAGGGTAAATAAATCCAAAAAACTGGATTTCTGCGACGGGTTTCATGCCATTCATTGCCATCCCGATTGCGGCACCAACAATGCCCGCTTCTGAAAGTGGCGTATCCATCACACGTTTCTCTCCATATGTGTCTATGAGTCCGTCCGTTGCACGGAATACACCACCGTTCACTCCGACGTCTTCTCCGAGCACAACGACATTTTCATCTGATTTCATCATGACATCAAGGGCATCTTTCACCGCTTGGACAGGCGTTAAAATTCTCTCTTCACTCATCCGTTTGCCCTCCTTGCAAAAAATGCCTTGAACGCTGCTTTTTGTTCTTCGATCGTCCACGGATTGACTTCAAACATATGATCATAGATGTCATCGATATTAGGTTTTTCCATTGATTCAAATTCTTTCACAGCTGCTTCGATTATCGATTCATTTTCTGATTCTATTGTTTCTATCCATCCATCCGATAAAAACCCAGCATCATTCATGAATTTCTCTAATCGATTGATGGGATCATTGAGTCGATGTTTTTCATTATCATCCTCACGATACTTTGTCGGGTCATCCGCCGTTGTATGTGCACCGTAGCGCCATGTTACCGCTTCAATAAGCGTTGGTCCGTCACCCTTTCGTGCTTTATCGACTGCTTTCTTTGTCTCAAAGTAAACCGCAAAGATATCGTTACCATCGATGCGCTTCCCTTCCATACCATATGCAATTGCTTTTTGAGCGATTGTCTCCGACTTCATCTGTTTCCAAATCGGTACGGAGATTGCGTATTGGTTATTTTGATTGAAAAATACGACTGGCGCGTTAAACACGGAGGCAAAGTTCATGCCTTCATGGAAGTCGCCTTCACTTGTCGCACCATCACCGAAGTAACAGATAGTTACTTCTTGTTCGCCTTTATATGCACTTGCCATTGCGATGCCTGCACTGATCGGTAACTGTGTTGCGATTGGTACAGATGGTGGGAGTACTTTCTTGCCGCTGTCGTCGATATTACCTTCTACTCTGCCATTCCAGTTTGCAATTAGATTGAAACTGTTTGTGAAAGTTATTGCGGCAGCATGATCACGATATGTGGGAAACATCCAATCATTCTCTTCGAGTGCATACGCACTCCCGACTTGTGCAGCTTCTTGTCCCCCAAACAGAGGATATGTTCCGATTCGTCCTTGACGTTGCATGTTGACCATCTTCTCGTCTAAGGCACGCATTAATTTAAGTTGTTTGAGGAACTTCTCACAGAGTTCACGTGTGATCTCTTCTTTATATGAATCATCCAGTAACTTGCCATCCTGGTCAATGACTTGAATGAGCGGAAACTGTTCTGTAATTGACTGTGTCACAAAATCACCCTTTCTATTCTTTCACTTGCCACTTCGGTCTGCGGTGTCGTGCAAAGAAATTATTACGGTTGCGCTGATCATCTAATACAGCTTGAACTCGGATACTCGCTGCTTCTAACGTCGTTATATTGTTTGCATCGGCCTCTGCAAAAATTGATTCGAGTGAATTGAATATTGCTTTCGTTTCTTTTAGTACACGCTCATGGTTCGGCCCATATAATTCATCCGCGACTTGAATTAATCCACCAGAGTTGACGATAAAGTCCGGTGCATAAACGATGCCTGCCTGCTTTAATTTCTCCACTATCTCTTTTGTTTTCAACTGATTATTTGCAGAACCGACGATTGCTTTGACTTGTAGTTTTTCCAATGTTTCATCATTGATGATGCTACCCATTGCACATGGGACGAAAATATCGGCTTTGACATCATAGATGTCATCTAACCCAACGATCGTTAATTGGCCAGTAAGATCTTTAGCTTCTTTCGTTAACTGTTCAATCGCTGATTCATTGATGTCTGTTGCATATACTGTGGCACCGAGTTCAAGCAATCTTTGTGCAATTTTATAACCCACTTTACCCAAGCCTTGAATTGCATATGAATTTAACCCTAAATCTTGATGATTGAATACATAATTACTTGTTGCTTCAAGTGCATAAAGTACGCCATGTGCTGTCGGAATTGAAGAATCTCCACTTCCTCCATATGCTTCTGGTATGCCATTAATGAACTGTGTCTCCTTCGCTGCTTCCACGAAATCCTCAGGCATCGTCCCCATATCTGTACCGGTATAAAAACGGCCGTTTAATGAATCTACATATTGACCAAATGCACGGAACAACGCCGGTGTACTATCAGTTTTAGGATCTCCAATGATGACGGCTTTACCACCACCAAAATCAAGTCCAGCTGCAGCACACTTATTTGTCATCCCCTCGGATAATCGAAGGACATCATCCAGTGCATCTTCAAAGCTTGCATATGGAAACATGCGCGTGCCTCCAAGTGCTGGACCGAGTGTCGTATCATGTATTGCAATGATTGCCTTTAAGCCACTATGCGGATCATTGCATAAAACAACCTGCTCGTGATCTTTTATCTTTTCGAAGTAGTCAATCGTCTGTATTCCATCAATATTCTGTGTCACGTCATAATCCCTCCGTTGCAATTTTGTCTTGTATATTTTTTAATTGTTTTTCCATATAACCATTCGGTAACAACGCAATCGTCACCGTTCCTTTACCGATCACACCGATTTCATTTTTTACGACAACTTCTGTCGTGACCGTCTTCTCATTAAAATCTGTCAGCATCGCCACATTTTTCACAACCGATCCCTCAGGAGTCGGTGCGATATGAGTCATCGATACTTTTGCTCCTGCTGATTCTTCATGTGATTCTAAAAACGGTAAAATCAATTGTCGTGATACTTGCTCCATATGTTTGACCATTGATGCTGTTGAATATGCTGGATGAACAACTTCTTCATCGAATACCGCGAACATGTCTTCAGTTACTGTAATCTCCAGTGATGCTGACATGCCAACTTTCAATCCTGGCTTCATTGGTACGCCTCCTCATTGTTTTGCAAACGCTTTCAACATGTTTGAAAAAAATGTGTAAAACGATACCGTGTTACACAAAAATCATATCGAAAGCCACATTCATTATATTGGTCAATTGAAAACTGTGTCAATTTATTTCTGAAATAACGTGACAAAATGCGCAGCACTTTGAGGTAGTGTCCGTGACTTTAACCAGATGATTGCTGACTTTGAAACGAGTGCCGTATCATCGATTGGAACGGTAAATATATTGTTATACGTTCTTGATGCAAGTGCAGTTTCAGGGACGATAGAAATCCCGACACCTTTCGCAACTAACGTCAACAACATTTCAACATCGGGACAGACAACGCGTACGTCTGGTTCTACTTTTGCACGTTTAAATCCTTCAATGATTGTTTCATATTGGCCTGAACCACTCACTCGTTTAAGTAAAAGTAGCGGTAATGATTCTAAATCCTGAGGTGTCACTTGGTTTTGTGGAAGAAGGTCTTTGTATGACTCATGTGCGACAACGACGTAACGTTCATCCGGTAGATGAACGATATCAAAATCATCGAGTTGAATCGGTAAGCGCACGATAGCAATGTCAATCTCTCTCGATTTTAATAACTCGGATAATCGATACGAATCCCCATCCCTTATGTCGAATGTAACACGTGGGAAATACTCTTGAAAGTGTGCGATTTTATCTGCCACATGTTTAAATGATGACTTCACCGAGCCGATGGCAAGTTGCCCTGAGACGCCTGATGCAGTAGCTGACACTTCGTTCATCACATCATCAAACATATCAAATAAAAGTGCTGCTTTTTCATGGAGCACATGCCCGGCTTGTGTCAATTCCATCTGTCTACCGTTTCGTTCAAATAGTTTTACACCAAGTTCCGCTTCAAGCCCTTTTAAACTTTGACTTAGTGGTGGCTGTGCGATATGTAGCTTCTTTGCAGCTCGCGTAATCTGTCCTTCTTCTGCGATCGTATTAAAATATTTCAGCTGTCTCATATCCATATTATTATCATATCCTCGATATATACTTTTGATATATTATATATATTTTTAATATGCATTATCAAATGGTACACTGTGGGTGACATATTTTGAAAGCGTTTTCTATAAAGAGGAGGGGCAATATGCCAGCAAAAACCGGTAAGCAATATATTGAGAGACTAAAGGCAGCAAACAACAATGTGTATCTACATGGTGAACGTGTGGAAGACGTGACGACGCATCCGAAGTTTAAAGGTGTTATCGAATCAATGGCAAAGCTGTATGACATGCAACACGACAACCCTGAAAAGATGTTGTATACATCACCAACGACTGGTGACAAAGTAAGCAAGACGTTCATGGTGCCAGAAACGATTGAGCAGCTGATTGAACGCAGGGAAGCCATTATGGAATGGCAGAACTATACGAAAGGTCTGATGGGTCGTGCGCCGGATTACTTAAATGCAGAAGTGATGACAATGACAAAAGCATTTGAATTTTACGGCCAAGGAGAGAACAAACAGTTTGCAGAAAACGCGTTACGATATGCAGAATACGCACGCGAAAATGATATTACACTAACGCACACGCTCATTCACCCACAGGTGAACCGTGCGAAGATTCAAGCAGAACAAGAAGATGCGAACATGGCACTTCATGTCGTTGAGAAAAACGATGAGGGTGTTGTTGTCAGTGGGATCCGACTACTTGCAACCCAAGCTGCAATCACAGATGAGATATTCGTCTTCCCTTCGACCGTTGTGAAATCTGGTGCGAAAGATGATCCATATTCACTTGCTTTTGCAATCCCGAATAACACGGATGGTTTAAAGTTCTTCTCACGTGAATCATTTGTCTATGGTGAAGGCGAAGCAAACTTCAACCATCCTGTCGGCTCAAAATTTGAAGAAGGCGATGCGATCGTTTCATTCGATCACGTACTCGTACCGTGGGATAGAATTTTTATCTTGGAAGATTCAGAACTGTGTAACAAGGCGTTTGCTGAAACGAATGCAGTGACACACATGACACATCAAGTCGTTGCAAAAGATATTGCAAAGACAGAGTTTTTACTCGGGGTAACATTGAAGTTAATGGATTCTATCGGTATCGATGGGTTCCAGCATGTCCAAGATAAAGGGACGGAGATCATGTTGACACTCGAAGCGATGAAATCACATCTTTATAAGGCTGAGCATAATGCAAAGCTCGACAAATGGGGCATGATGACGCCAGACTTTGAAGCATTAAATGCAGCGCGTAACTATTTCCCACGCGTCTATCCTCGAATGGCTGAAATATTAAGAATTTTAGGAGCATCTGGTTTGATGGGTATTCCGACATATGAAGATTTCTCAAATCCAGAAATCGGTGCACAGTTAAACCGTGCCCTGCAAGGTAAAAATGTCGAAGGTTTTGAACGCGTCCAGTTGTTCCGACTCGCTTGGGATATGACGATGAGTGCATTCGGTGCACGTCAGACGCATTATGAATACTATTTCTTTGGCGACCCTGTAAAGATGGGCATGGCCTACTTCAATCAATACGATAAAGAACCGTTAATGAAATCGGTCGATGACTTCTTAGCATCACAAAATGTCGAGCGACCAAATTTTTAGTTTAGGAGTGATCTAAATGGATCCGAGAGAATTTAGAAATGCGATGGGACGCTTCGTCACTGGTGTGACGATCATTACAGCTGAAGACGATTCCGGCACACACGGTATGACAGCAAATGCATTTATGTCGGTATCACTTGATCCGAAGTTGATTACAGTATCAATCGATAACAAAGCGAATATGCTCGGACGCGTGCGCAACGCTGGAACATTTGCTGTAAATATTTTATGTGATGATCAGCAAGATATTTCCATGCATTTTGCAAAGCAATTGTTAAAAGAAGAACCGATTGAATTTGGTGCTCTCGCTGGTGTTCCGATTATCAATAACGCACTGACGAATGTTGTGTGTGACGTAGAGCGAGAAATCGAGCTCGGCGATCATACTTTATTTGTCGGTGCCGTCAAAGACATCGTCATGAACGAAGGACGCCCTTTAACATTTTACAGCGGTCAATACGGCCAGTACGACGTACCAAATGATTAACGACTAAAGGAGTGAATCACGTGTCAGAACAACACAACACACTGATAAAAGATTTATCTACTGTTTTACACTACATCGATGGTGAATTCGTCGCCTCAACAAGTGGTGAAACATTTGAGAATATCAGTCCGTTTACAAATGAAAGTATGAATGATGTCTCTTCAGGTCAAGGTGATGATGTGGACCGTGCCGTGCAAGCAGCAGAAGCTGCGTTTAAAGGTGAATGGGGTCAGATGAAACTTGAAGAACGACTCTCTTATATATACAAAATTGGTGATTTAATTGAGGCAGAAGTTGAAGAGATTGCCCTACTCGAGTCATTGGATACAGGACTTCCGATCCGTCAGACACGAAAGATGGTATCGCGTGCTGCGCTTAACTTCCGATTTTACGCAGACCAAGTGAAAAATCTGATGTTCGGTGAAGTTTATCCTGTGGATGATGAGTTTGTGAATTACACGACGAGAAAACCTGTCGGCGTAGCAGGACTTATCACGCCATGGAATGCACCGTTTATGCTGGAAACATGGAAGATTGCACCGGCACTTGCGACGGGAAACACGGTCGTGTTAAAGCCAGCTGAATGGTCTCCGCTATCAGCGAACCGCATTGCAGAAGTCATTGACCGAGCTGGATTACCAAAAGGCGTATTTAATGTCGTTCATGGTATCGGTGAAGTGGCAG
Organism: Aliicoccus persicus; assembly: GCA_020741755.1. GTDB lineage: Bacteria > Bacillota > Bacilli > Staphylococcales > Salinicoccaceae > Aliicoccus > Aliicoccus persicus_A. The sequence continues at coordinate 22,680 of DYYI01000007.1, forward strand.
GTGATGCACTTGTTAAACATAAAGGCGTGAAGCTCATTTCGTTCACCGGTGAAACGAAGACAGGATCATTAATCATGAAAAATGGTGCCGATACATTGAAGCGCTTTTCGATGGAGCTCGGTGGCAAGAGTCCAATTATCGTCTTTGATGATGCAGATTTCGATCGTGCACTCGATGCAGTCATATGGGGTATCTTCTCGTTTAATGGCGAGCGCTGTACGGCGAATTCAAGACTTTTTGTACACAAAAATATTTACGATGATTTCATGACGGCCGTAAAAGCACGCGTCGGCAATATTAAAGTTGGTGACCCGTTAGAAGATCAAACGGAAGTTGGCCCACTCATTAAGACCGAGCACTTTGAAAATGTGAAAAGCTATATCGAACTCGCCAAAGAAGAAGGCTGTGAAGTCATTCAAGCGGATGTGCCCGAATCGATGTCACGTGGTAACTTCGTGCCACCAACATTACTCGTCGGAGCGAAAAGCAACATGCGTGTCGTTCAAGAAGAAATCTTCGGACCCGTTATGGCTGTCTTGTCATTTTCAGATGAAGAGGACGTTATCCGTCAGGCGAACAATGTTGAGTATGGTCTAGCAGGTTACGTTTGGACGAATAACTTGGCACGTGGACACCGCGTTGCACAAGCGGTTGATGCCGGCATGCTCTGGGTGAATTCTCAGAACGTGCGTGATTTACGCACACCATTCGGTGGTGCAAAAAATAGCGGTATCGGCCGTGAAGGTGGATACTACGCCTTTGATTTCTATACGGAGATAAAAATAATACACGTGGCGATTGGGGATCACCACATTCCTCAGTTTGGTAAATAAGGAGGGATACTATGGATTTTAATATAATGCGTTCCGGCCGTGCGGTCTTACATGTGACGGACCTAGAAGCTTCACGTGCGTTTTATGATGCGCTCGGATTCATCGAGACGGATAGTGATGATGAAAACATATACTACCGTGCAATTGAAGACTTCGCACATCATTGCTTGCATTTGAAACTCAGTGATACACCTGGCGTGGAGGCGATCAGTTACAAAGTCGGACAAGAGAATTGTCTCGATGAATTACACACACTATTCCTTGATCATGGTCGCAATGTGAAATGGATGGAAAAAGGCTCACAAGTCGGGATCGGTCGTACGCTTCGTGTCGAAGAAATCTCTGGTATGACGATTGAATTTTACTATGAGATGGACCACGTTGAGCGCATGATGCAGAAATTCCATCTGCATAAAGGTGCAAAAGTGCAGCGCATCGATCACTTTAACTGTGCGGTACCTGATGTCGACAAAGCGTATGACTATTACATTCACGAACTCGGATTTAAGTGTTCTGAATACACTTCTATTAAAGGTTCTGAACATATTTGGGCTGCATGGTTACACCGTAAACCTGGGGTGCATGACGTTGCATTCATGAACTCAGTCGGTCCACGACTTCACCATATCGGATTTTGGTTAAAAGACCCGATGAGTCTAATTGATTGCTGTGATTATTTAGCTGCATCAGGCTATCGTGATTCGATAGAACGCGGACCTGGACGCCACGGGCTATCCAACGCATTTTTCTTATACTTGCGCGATCCGGATGGCCACAGAATCGAATTATATAACGGTGACTACTACACGGGTGACTTTGATAACCAGCCCATTGAATGGGATCTCGATGATCCGGCACGCCAAACATTTTGGGGTCACGAGGCACCGGATAGTTGGTTCAATGAAGCATCTACCTTCCTTGATTTAAACGGTCATGTCGTGTCCGTAAGTGAACCGAAACTAGCGAAGAGAAAGCCAAATACAATTATTTAATTGGAGTGAATGCATGTGAGTACAGATTACAGTGCAATTAAAGAAAAACTACGTGGGTCGATTTGCCCAGTCATCACACCGTTTAAAGCAAACGGTGATATCGATTTTGAAAAGCAACGTGACTTAATCAATTACCAAATAGAAAACGGCTCTCATGGAATTTCTGTAACAGGTACGAGTGGCGAACCGAGTTCTCTAACTGTAGAAGAACGCGTCCAAGTGATGGAGAACGCAATGAAAGCAATCGATGGACGCGTGCCTTTTGCACCGGGAACGGGATCCGTCAATCATGAAGAAACACTCTATTTAACACAAAAGGCTAAAGACATGGGTGCAGATGCTGCGATGGTCATCGTCCCTTACTACAACAAGCCGAATCAAGACGCATTGTATAAACATTTTAAACATGTTGCGGATGCAGTCGATATTCCAATCATCATCTATAACATTCCAGGACGCACAGCCGTAAATATGGAAGTATCCACGATGGCACGTTTAGCAAAAGACTGCAATAACATTATTGGCGTAAAGGAAAGTAACAAAGACTTCGAACACGTGAACCGCGTGTTGAAATATTGTGGACGTGACTTCTTATTGTTCTCAGGCATCGAGTTGTTATGCTACCCGATGCTCTCAATCGGTGGCGCCGGTTCAATCAGTGCAACCGCAAACGTTGAACCGAAACTTGTCGCAGAGATGCACGATGCATATTTCGCAGGCGATATCGAGCGTGCACGTGACTTACACTTTCAGTTGATTAACTTGAACGACATACTATTTGCCGACACGAACCCTGCACCTGTTAAAGCAGCATTAGGCATGATGGGTATGATTGAACCCGTTTTACGCATGCCAATGGATGTACCAAAAAAAGAAATACAAGATAAAATTCGAGCTGTACTAAAAGACTATGGAAAGATTTAAATTGACGAGGAGTGAGACGGATGAACGTCGCAGAAATCGGCACTGTATACGGTACGCTACTAAATTTTAAAGGTGCGTATGATGCACTCGAACCACAAATGCATGATGAACCGTATAAAGCACCACCGAAAGCACCCGTTTTTTACATTAAACCGAAGAATACATTTGCGAGTGACGGAGACGTTATTGAGAAGCCTGTGGATGAGGCAATTGTGATGGGCGGTACGATTGGTGTCGTCATGGGACAGAATGCGAGTCGAGTCGCACGTGACGAGGCGATGGCGTACGTTGCAGGGTTCGTTGTGGCAAATGATGTCGCCATCGCGCACGATAACTTCTTCAGACCCGCTTACCCCAAACGTGCGCGGGATGGCTTTCTGCCGCTCGGCGATTACAAAGATAAGTCAGAAATCCATGACATCGATAATATTGAGATTCAAGTACTCATCAATGACGAAATCAAACAAACATCAATATTAAGTGATCTAATCCGCGATATTCCGACACTCATCCAAGATGCTTCTGAATTTATGACATTATCCGCTGGAGATATTCTTCTCGTCGGAACGGATACAAATGCGCCATCAGCTGAGCCCAGAGATACTGTCAGAGTAGTCGTCCCTGGAATCGGTACATTAGAAAACACAATTGGAGGTGGCAGACAATGAAACATGCAATCATTTCCTACAAAGGACAAATATACAATGCCACAACCAACGATGAATCAATCTTACAACTAGAAAATGGTGAATCAGTTTCAGTCGATGATGTGCAGTTTTTACCTCCGGTTAAACCACACACGATTTTCACTCTCGGACTAAATTATGCCGACCATGCGGCTGAGTTATCATTCAAAGAAGCACCAAAAGAGCCACTCGTCTTTTTAAAAGGACCGAACACACTCATCGGTCACAAAGAAAAAACAATTCGACCAATCGATGTTGAATTTATGCACTATGAGTGTGAGCTTGCAGTCGTTATCGGTAAACAAGGCAAACACATCAAAGCTGAAGACGCATATGACTATATCAAAGGTTACACTGTCGCCAATGACTACGCTATTCGTGATTATTTAGAAAACTATTACCGACCAAACTTGCGCACCAAAAATCGTGATACGTGTACACCAATCGGCCCCTACTTTGTCGATAAAGAAGACATAGCTGACCCAATGCACTTAAAACTCACGACGACGGTTAACGGCAAGGTCGTCCAGACCGGTTCAACGAAAGATATGATCTTTTCCATATCATACTTGATCGAATACTTAAGCAGCTTTATGACGTTGAACGAAGGTGATATTTTATTAACAGGTACACCAAAAGGTTCTGTCGATACGAAACACGGCGATGTCGTCATCACCGAAGTCGAAGGTGTCGGTCGTCTTGAAAATACGATCATCGCACCACCATGGGAGGCGTAAATATGCCACATTTATACATCGAATATACAGACAACATGGACATCGATATCACTCGCCTACTCTCTGCAAGCCAAGAATCTTTGCTTAAGTTTCCAGATATCATTCCTGTCGGTGGCCTTCGCATCCGTGCAGTAAAGCATACCGACTATATCATTGCAGATGGTCAGGCAAACGACGGTTTTGTTCATTTAATATTAAAGCTCGGGGCTGGCCGTACCGATCAAGTTAAGGACGAAATTACGCAACATCTATTTGATGCTGTGTCGAACGCGTTAGATGAAATATTCGATTCACAATCCATTGCCCTGAGCTTGGAACTTCATGAATTCACCCATCCGACTTTAAAACGAAACAACATTCATGCGCGTTTCAAAAAATAATTTATGTGCTATAATAATTTTAATTTCATATTCAAGTAAAAGAGTAATTTGAATAGATAGCATAGCGAGCCGGGGTTGGTGGGAGCCTGGTATATGTGTTCAAATGAACCGCATTACGTCGATTCGGTGGCAACACCGTTAACAATTTGAGTTAATTTTAGAGTGGTACCGTGAGTAGCTCACCTCTTATATAGGGGTGGGCTCTTTTTATTTTAGGGGGAATAATAATGAAAGACATCATCGCAAGTGAATTACATCGAATTTTAAAAGAACATATGACATTAGAAGAAATTTTAGAAACGATTGAAATACCTGCAGATACATCACATGGAGATTTTAGTTTTCCAACATTTAAACTAGCCAAAATCATGCGTCAAGCACCACCAAAGATTGCTGCAAATATTGCAGATGAGTTCGACAGCTCGACTGTCGATGAAGTGAAAGTCATCGGTGGGTTTTTGAACTTTCATTTGGCTCATGCAAAAGTGGCGAAGTCTATGCTGCAAGACATTATAAGTGAAGACTTTGGAACATCTGCATCACTTCGTGACAAGACATATGTCATTGATTTCTCGAGTCCAAATATTGCAAAGCCGTTTTCAATGGGACATTTCCGCGCAACCATTCTCGGTGATGCGCTACAGAAAATACTGAGACAAAATAGCGCAAAAGTCATTGGCATCAACCACCTTGGTGACTGGGGCACACAGTTTGGTAAACTCATCGTTGCTTACCAGATGTGGGGGGATGAAGAAGCAGTCCGTTCCAACCCAATTCCTGAATTATTTAAGTTATACGTACGCATCAACGCTGAAGAAAAAGAAAATCCAACACTTGCCGATAAAGGTCGTGAAGCATTTTCAAAACTTGAACAAGGCGATCCAGAAATGCACGACCTTTGGTTCTGGTTCAGAACCGTCTCACTTGATGCTTTCGATGTACTTTATCAGCGTTTGAATATTCACTTTGATGTAATCCAAGGCGAAGCATTCTATAATGATTCGCTCGAGCACGTCAGTGAATTGCTTGAAGAAAAGAAACTGCTTGAGCTCGATGATGGTGCATACATCGTGCCGATTGAGGACATGCCACCTGCGCTCATTAAAAAGCGTGACGGCTCGTCACTGTACATTACACGCGATATCGCAGCAGTCCTATATCGAAAAGAACATTATAATCCGGACCATATACTGTATGTCGTCGGCCACGAGCAATCCGTACACTTCAATCAACTGCGTGAAGTCATTAAGAAAATGGAAATCGATGTGGACATCGAACATATTGCGTTCGGGCTGATTTTAAAAGATGGTAAAAAGATGTCGACACGAAGTGGTCAGGTTCTCCTGCTCGAAGACATTATCGATGAAGTGAAAGCACGTGTCTTAGAAGTGATGGACGAAAAAGGCACTACCATAGTAGATAAAGATCAAGTGGCCGAAAAGCTCGCCATCGGTGCGCTCAAGTATCATGACTTAAAGCCAGACCGCAACAATAGTTACTCATTCAATATCGACGATATGGTTTCATTTGAAGGTGATACTGCTGTCTATATCAACTATACGAACGCGCGCATCCAGTCTATTTTAAGAAAACGCGAGCGAAACATTGCATTAGATTCATTTAATTATGAAGAGTCGATGTGGCCGTTGATCAATCATCTATCGACATTCCCTTCAGTCTTAGAAAATGCAGCAAGCAAGTATTCACCTTCACTTATCGCGCGTTACGTGATGCAACTCTGTCGCCACTTCAATGCGTATTATGGCAACACGCGTATCGTCAGCTCGGTTAATGTAGACAGCCAAATGTTCTTGCTTGATCTCGTATCAAAAAACATCGTAGAAGCGTTTCGTTTGCTCGGTATTGAAGTCGTTGACGCGATGTAAGTCTCCTCTCTTAAATTTACATTAAAAAAATATGTGAATTATGCAATATTTATACAGAATTAGGGTATGTAAGTATAAATAAAGGAGGACAACCTATGGTTGAGAACAAAGATCAGAATGAAGAAACAATAGAAGAAAGCGGAAGTAAGAAGAAAAAGAATACGGCTGGACTCAATGCCTTCGTCTTAATGTTCATAATCGTTATGGTAATCTCTATACTTACATACATAGTACCGAGTGGTGAATTTGAACGAGAAGATGTCGATGGACGTACAGTCGTCATTCCAAACACATTTGAAGAAGTTGATGTAGAGAATTTATCCTTAATGGATATATTCATGAGTTTCCATACCGGTTTAGTTAACAGTGCCGATATCGTATTTACGGTCTTTATCTTCGGTGGTGCCATCGGGATTATGAACCGAACTGGTGCACTTGACTCGATGATAAAAAGACTCGTATCGCTCTTTAGAGATCGGGCGTATATATTAATTTCAGTACTCGTATTGGTATTTGCTTTACTCGGATCATTAATCGGACTTGCTGAGGAAACGCTCGTCTATATTCCAATTATCATCCCGCTCATGATTGCATTTAGATTTGATGCAATTACCGCAGTCGGAGTCGTATTTCTCGGCGTACTCGGCGTCGGTTTCACGTCAGCACTGACCAATCCATATACAGTAGGTGTTGCACAAACCATTGCTGAATTACCTTACATGTCAGGTTGGGAAATGCGATTACCGATATTTATTTCGTTTTATATCGTAACCATATGGTACTTAATTCGACATGCAAATAAGGTGAAGAAAAATCCAGAGCTTGCAATTAATGGAAGTTATGATGCAAATAGTGGTGTTGATATCGATTGGGATTATAAGATGCCGATGCGTCACTTAATTTCTATTATCGTATTTGCACTTGGTATTGGACTATTAATCTATGGTGTTATCGCACACGGATGGTATGTTGGTGAAATCAGTGCTGTTATTTTAGGTGCCGGTGTCATCATGGGTCTCGTCAGCCGATTGAAGTTAAATGAGATTGGTGAAGGATTTGTAAAAGGTGCCCGTGATATTGCCGTTGGTGCATTGATCATCGGTTTTGCCCGCGCGATTGTTATCGTCATGGAACAAGGTTACATGTTAGATGTCGTGTTAAATCTTGCGAGCGGACTGCTTGATTCATTACCAGCAGAAATCGCAGCAGTCGGTATGTTCATCACGCAGCTATTCATTAACTTCTTTGTACCATCAGGTTCTGGACAAGCTGCATTGACGATTCCAGTCATGGCACCATTATCTGATTTACTTGGAATTACAAGACAAACTGCTGTACTTGCATTCCAACTTGGTGATGGTATTGCGAATATCATCGTTCCAACGTTCGGTGTATTGTTAGCCGCGTTATCGATTGCCGGAATTTCATATGGTAAATGGATAAAGTGGGTATTACCTTACTTCTTAATCCAAGTCGGATTGGGGATCATATTTATCATTATTGCGCAGTATATCGAGCTTGGACCGTTCTAAATTGAAATTGATAAAACCGCCTCAGCATAAGTTGAGGTGGTTTTTTTTTGTTTATATTGAAAATTTTAAAGCTAGCAGGGATTTTCGTGTCTATGAGGTATGATCATAGACACGCAGATTGATTTGCGTTCCAATGAAACTCGCTCACTGACACGCAGATTGATTTGCGTGCCAATGAGACCCGCTCACGGACACGCAGATTGATTTGCGTTCCAATGAAACCTGCTCACTGACACGCAGATCAATCTTTCTCCTATATCCCTACCCAATTCACTTCCAACTCAAATAATTCAACATTAATAAGAGAGCAAGAGCAACTTTACCTTTATCTTCTGATGGTGGATAGCCAAATTTAACGACTCTGACTTGGAAATCACGAAAAATATAATGGTAATTCACATCATTCCTAAACGAAGATAAATCGAGTAGGCCACTGCCGTCCGTTTCGTCGAATAGTAGCTCACTTTTTACTCGAAATTTTTCAATAGTTTCACCCGTACCAACAAATGCATAGCCACGGAATCTGAGCAGCACTTTTAGTTCATCAAATTCGACATGTCCAATCTGCCGACCGGTTGCATCCCAAATATCTAAAATGGCACTCCGCCAACCTCGTCGTTTAAACGTCACAATGTGATTACCCTGATGGTCATGAAAATGGTAATTCAACGGTGTCAGCAAATTGATATTCGACAACAATGAAATCAAAAATGTTCTCACACCTGTGATTTCCATCGTCGAACGTCCGATGTAAGCACCTTCTGTGTTAAACAACATCACGCGTTTAAAAAACCAAACATCGAGCTGTGGGATCACTTCTTTAATTTTCTCATAATCGATATTCGCAGGTCCTTGATCATGTGGACGTGTCAACTTTGCAAAGATAAACCCAATGATCGCAACGAGTATTCCACCGCCACCGATAGACCCAACCGTTATGTATATATTCCACATGACGACACTTTCGACAAAGTCCAACCATTGCCAATGGATGAGTACAAAAATACCAACTATTATGGAAGAGACGAGTGCGAATATCAAGCCGCCCCACATCGTGCGCATATATTTTTTGTGAATCATTCTATTTCCTCCATAACACTGTTAAACACAATTATACAAGACTCCCCACAACAAAAAACACTGAAATCAGCAGGTGCTTAGGTGGTATTTTTTGGATATTTGAGTATTGAGTAGATAGCGATTGTTTATTGTGACTTTGTGATTTGCTCACGGACACGAAAAAGGATTTACACGCCAATGAGACTCGCTCACGGACACGCAGATTGGTTTGCGTTCCAATGAAGTTCGCTCACTGACACGCAGATTGATTTGCGTTCCAATGAAACTCGCTCACTGACACGCAGATTGATTTGCGTTCCAATGAGATCCGCTCAC
>DYYI01000008.1:0-5885 GCA_020741755.1 Aliicoccus persicus
CGCCTTCTGCTTCAGATATAACAATTGGTAGTGGATTGTAGTTATTAGCACCATACTTTTCTGTGAGTTCAATTATTCGTTTGGTTTCAGTCATGTAGACCTTCCTTTCTGTTTGAAAACTCGGGCATACACCCGAGTTTATGATGATTATATCGTATTAATGCAAATCAGAACATTTCTGACGTCGTTTTACCTTGCATGTGTAGTAATAGGTAGTCCGGTCCACCCGCTTTAGAGTCAGTACCTGACATTTTGAAACCACCGAATGGCTGATAACCAACGATTGCCGCAGTACATCCACGGTTGAAGTATAAGTTACCGACGTGGAAGTCACGTCTTGCTTGCTCAATGTGATCACGGTTCTTCGTGATTACAGCACCTGTTAAACCATAGTCTGTATCGTTTGCAAATTCGATCGCTTGATCAAATGTTTTCGCAGTAGTGAAACCAACAACTGGTCCGAAAATTTCTTCTTGCATTACACGGTCATTGTGCTTAAGACCTGAGAATACAGTCGGATAAGCAAAGTGTCCAACTTCGTTGTCGATCGTACCGCCGACTTCTAGCTTACCTTCTTCTTTACCAATCTCGATGTACTTCTCGATTTTATCTAAAGAAGCTTGGTCGATAACTGGACCCATGTAAATATCACTCTCAGGGTTACCTACTGTTAATTCTTTTGTTTTTGCAACAACTTTTTCTAATAACTCATCATGGATGTCTTCAAGTGCAATAACACGTGAACATGCTGAACATTTTTGACCTGTGAAACCAAATGCAGATTGAACAATTGCATCTGCAGCTAATTCTAAGTCTGCGTCACTGTCAACGACGATTGTATCTTTACCGCCCATTTCAGCGATCACACGTTTCAAGTTAAGCTGACCTTCTTGAACGATTGCAGCTTTTTCATAAATTCTTACACCGACATCTCTTGAACCAGTAAATGATACGAATGCAGTGTCTTTGTGTTCTACTAAGTAGTCACCGATATTTCTAGATGAACCTGGGATATAGTTAACAACACCGTTTGGCATTCCCGCTTCTTCTAGTACTTCAATAAACTTATATGCAATGATTGGTGTGCGTGATGATGGTTTAAGCAATACCGTGTTACCTGCCACCATTGCTGCAACAGTCGTACCTGCCATAATTGCAAATGAGAAGTTCCAAGGTGAGATAACGAAACCGACACCAAGTGGAATGTAATCAAATTGGTTATATTCACCTGGACGTGACTCAACATGCTGTCCATCTTTTAATGTTAAGTTTTGACGACCATAATATTCTAAGAAGTCAATTGCTTCTGCGACTTCTACGTCAGCTTCTTTCCACGGTTTACCCGCTTCTTTACCTAAATGCGCAACGAACTCGAAGCGTCTTTTACGAATGATTTCAGCTGCTTTGAAGAGTACATCTGAACGATACTCGAATGAGTATTTTCTCCATGATTCAAATGCTTTTTTTGCAGCTTCCATCGCTTTATCTGCTTCTTTTTGACCCGCTTGATGAACGTGACCGATCGTCTCGTTCTTATCTGCTGGGTTATAAGATCTGCTTAACTCTTCGCTCGATTTCACGCGTTTACCGTCAATGATTAATGGATATTCTTGACCGAGGTACGATTTAACTAAATCGAAACCTTCAGCGACTTTCTGACGGTTCTCCTCTAGCGAGTAATCTTTAAATGGTTCGTGCTTGTATGGAATCATAATAATGAATCCTCCTTATAAATTTTTGCTCACCTTATATAATGAACAAAATCCAACAATTTTTCAAGCTTTTAAAATATTGAGAAACTCTTATAAAACCTAGAGTGAAAGCGTATGCACTGTAACGTATAAAAACACAGAAAAGGACACGTTCTACGTGTCCTTTTGCTTTCTCATCTACCTTGTTCGTTTCGCATATTTGCCTTTGCTTCCTGGATCCAACCTGGCATCTTTTGTGCTAGCGATTCAAACCCATATTCTTCTGTCTCTTTGATCAAGTCTAATACGGACTTCTTTGCTTTTTGACGCTCTTCATTTTTGAAATACTCATTTTCCTTGAGCGTTAAGTTTAATTTTTCATCATCTTCAATGCTGATGATTTTTGCTTTGACTATCTGTCCTTTTGTAAGAAACTGACCGACATCATGGACATAATCATCCATGACTTCTGAGATGTGAATTAATCCTTCTCGATTATCTGGGGTTTTGACAAAAGCACCATATGACTGGATACCGGTTACTTTAACTTTTACAAATTGGCCAACGCGGTAATGTTTTGCCATAGGTTCACCCCTATATAATAGGAATTGCAAATCAATTCTATCATATTTAATGAACACTCGCTATAAACATTGTCGTGATGTTTATATGATCCAATATATAAAAATAACGACGTCTTATTTTACGCCGTTATTCTTAGACTTATTCGATTCTTCTTTGTCTATCTGTGCCATGACACGCGCTTCAAATTCTCTTAATTTATCTTCTTGTTTCGCGGAATACTTTTTAATGAAATAGACGGCAACCATGGCCGCAACGAGCACTAACAGCAATATGATTACTGCTGGTATATATTCTGTTCTATCCTGAGGAAAATAAAGAAATTCCATCATCGTATATCACACCCTTTACCGATAAAATTATATCAAATACTCTCGGTTTTTGGTCAACATAAGATGACGGAATTGTTAACATTATTTTTCTATTGTTACACGTTCAATGACTACATCTTCAACTGGCTTGTCTTGTGCACCGACTTCAACAGCAGCAATTTTCTCAACGACATCCATGCCTTCGATCACATGACCAAATACCGTGTGACGTTGGTCGAGCCAAGGTGTACCACCTTTACTTCTATATGCTTCGATGATTTCAGGTGGGTAACCCGCACCTTCTAACTGTGACATCATCTGAGCAGGCACCTGATTTAATTGAACGATAAAGAACTGAGAGCCGTTCGTATTTGGACCTGCATTTGCCATAGACAATGCACCATATAAGTTGAATGCTTCTAAAGAGAATTCATCTTCGAATGCTTCGCCATAGATGCTTTCTCCACCCATGCCTGTACCAGTTGGGTCACCACCTTGGATCATGAAATCTTTGATGACACGGTGGAAAATAACACCGTTGTAGTAATTATCTTCAGAAAGTTTAACGAAGTTATCAACAGTTTTTGGTGCAATTTCTGGGAATAACTTAACGGTGATATCCCCTTTATTCGTATGAATCACTGCTTTTATTTCGTTAGCATTTATTTCTTGATTTAATTGTGAGAATGTCATGTTTCTCCTCCTAGTTTATATCACTTATATGCTATTCAAAAAATATGAACATTTTATGACGACAAAGCATATTGTGTGATTGTTGATAATTTATATTTTATCATAGTTTAAGATGGGTAAAAATCATTTATGTCATTTATTTACCTTCATTTCTAATGTATAATCATACTATATTACTATTTTTACTTAATCACGAAGGAGGGACTCATGTGACACTTATACATTTAGCCATATTGTTACCCATAATAGCGGCAGTTATTGTTGGACTAACAAGAAAATATTCAAAAAGAATACATACTGGTTGGCTCGTCCTACCTGTTCCATTACTTATTGCAATTTATTTCTTCACTTTAATTCCGGACGTTAGTCGCCACGATGTGCTCTATCATTCGATGAACGTCATGCCAAATATCGGTTTGAACTTTGATGTTTATGTCGATGGTCTCGGCTTGCTGTTTGCCATTTTAATTTCTGGTATCGGCGCGCTAGTCGTACTTTACTCTATTGGGTACTTATCACATCGAGAAGATTTAACCAGTTTTTATATCTATCTATTAATCTTTATGACGGCCATGCTCGGTGTCGTTTTAAATGATAATGTACTGGGCCTATACTTATTCTGGGAACTGACATCGATTTCTAGTTTCCTATTGATTGCTTTTTGGTATAACCGTGAACGTTCATTATACGGTGCGACAAAATCAATGCTCATCACGATGGGCGGCGGATTTTTAATGCTCGGGGGTTTTCTGTCACTCTATTTGATCACAGGATCATTTAGTATTCGAGAAATGATTGCACAGGTCGATCTAATTCAAGCGAGTGAATTGGCACCAATTGCAATCGTCTTAATTTTACTCGGCGCATTCACTAAATCAGCACAATTCCCATTCTATATCTGGTTGCCAGATGCGATGGAAGCACCGACACCAGTCAGTGCGTATTTACACTCTGCAACAATGGTTAAAGCTGGGCTTTATCTTGTTGCTCGATTCACACCAATCTTTGCTTTCAGTGAACTTTGGGTGTGGCTCATTTTACTTACCGGATTGATTACACTTGCTTGGGCATCGTTCAATGCGGTCAAACAAGATGACTTAAAAGCAATGCTCGCATTCTCTACGGTTTCACAACTCGGACTGATTATGTCACTCCTCGGTCTCGGCGCATTAGGTGTACATACAGGTGCTGCGGAAGAGCTATTTACCGTAGCAATAGTCGTTGCAGTTTTCCACTTGATTAACCACGCGACATTCAAAGGTGCATTGTTCATGTTGGTCGGTATCATCGATCATGAATCAGGTACAAGAAGCTTGAAGAGACTCGGTGGTTTAATGACAATTATGCCGATTACCGGGACAATGACTGCAATAACAGCAGCATCGATGGCTGGTTTACCACCGTTCAACGGGTTTTTATCGAAAGAGATGTTCTTAGAAGTGATGGTCAATATTCGTCACGCAGACTTTTCATTCTTAAGTGATGTCAGCATTCTCTTCCCAATACTCGCAGTATTCGGAAGTATATTTACTTTCATTTACTCAGTCATATTATTTAAAGAAGTGTTCTTAGGTAAAGAAACTGAAGATACGCCGAAAACACCACATGAAGCACCTTGGTTAATGTTAGCGTCTCCGTTGATTCTCTCTCTACTTGTAATTGTTTTTGGATTGTTCCCGAACATACTGTCACAAACAATTATTGATCCTGCAGCGATGGGTATTCTCGGAACAACGACTGCACTCGACACTCAAATCTATCATTGGCATGGATTTGACTCGCCGGCTTTATGGTTAACCGTGTTTATTATCGTTTCAGGTACGCTGCTTTACATGACAAGACACCACTGGATGTTTATTTATGAATATCACAAGGAACATTTCACGCTCAATTACTTATACGACCGTGGGTTGGTGTACAGCCGAATTTCATCTAAGCAGTTAAATGACAAGTTTGTAAACGGCAATGTCTCGCATTACTTGGCATACGTACTTGGATTCTTTGTCATTGTCAGCATTTATACATTTATCGTCAACGGCATGGCAATCGATATTAGAACTGCTTCACCAATTACATTACAAGAAATGATAGTTGTCACAATTATCCTCATTGCACTTGCGGGAATATTGGTCGTGAAATCACGTATGGTCGCTCTCATTTTACTTGGATCTATCGGTTTCTCTATGGCACTCTTGTTTGTCATGTTCCGTTCCGCAGATCTCGGGTTAACACAGTTGGCTATCGAAACAGTAACGACGACGATCTTTTTACTCGTTTTCAGTAAGTTGCCAGATAAAGAATCATATAAATACAGTGTGAAACTAAATATTCCACACTTAATCATTTCAGTTGGTGTTGCACTTACGGCAATCATCATTGGTTATTCCGCATATTCAAATCGATTGTTTGATCCAATCAGTCAATTCCATATCGACAACGTTTACGACCTCGCTGCCGGTGGAAACATGGTAAACGTAATTCTCGTTGACTTCCGTGGCTTTGATACATTGTTCGAAACACTCGTGTTTGGAATTGCCGGTCTTGGTATATACAGCATGATGAGACTCAGACTTAATACGAAGAAAGAAGGTGATGATCATGAAGAGCG
>DYYI01000009.1:0-51661 GCA_020741755.1 Aliicoccus persicus
TCTTCTCTTAAAATCGCATCGCTATCTCGCACGATTGATAATTTATCTTCAGTAATTTCTCCAAGCACTCGAATGCCTAATCCTGGTCCTGGGAATGGTTGTCTCCACACTAGATGTTCTGGAATACCGAGTTCGATTCCGAGGGCACGGACTTCATCTTTAAACAATGTGTTCAGCGGTTCGATCAGTTCGAACTGCATATCCTCAGGCAATCCACCGACGTTGTGGTGGGATTTAATCGTCTGTGCAGTTTCTGTACCTGATTCAATGATATCTGTATACAGAGTCCCTTGTGCAAGAAAATCAACATCTGTTAATTTACCGGCTTCATCATCAAAGACATAGATGAATTCATTACCGATAATTTTACGTTTTTGCTCTGGGTCTGACACACCTTTTAGTTTTGATAGGAAGCGGTCTTTCGCATCGATGCGGATGATGTTCATATTGAATCCTTCACCAAACTGTTCCATAACCATGTCGCCTTCGCCTTTACGCAATAGGCCATGGTCGACAAAAATACATGTCAATTGGTCACCGATTGCACGGTGAATCAACACTGCTGTAACTGATGAATCCACGCCACCGCTCATTGCACATAGTACTTTTTTGTCACCAACTTGCTCCCGGATCTTCTCGATTTCAATATCGATAAAGTTCTCCATTGTCCATTCGCCACTGCATCCTGCAATGTCACGGATGAACGTTTTGATGAACGTATCACCATTGATCGAGTGCTTTGATTCCGGGTGGAACTGCACGCCGAATAGAGGGAGTGTTTCATGTTGAACCGCAGCAAATTCGCAATTAGTCGTCTCTGCGATTTTAATAAAATCTTCAGGGATTTTCGTTACTTTATCGCTGTGGCTCATGAGTAGTTTTTCTTGATTTTGAAGGTCTTTAAAGATTGGTTTTTCAGTATCTAAAGAGACAACCGTCTGGCCAAATTCTCTTGTTTTAGACGCGACAACTTCACCGCCGAGATTGTGCATCATGAGCTGCATGCCGTAGCATATGCCTAAGACAGGGATGCCAAGGTCGAAGATTGCAGGGTCTACTTTGTACGCATCGTCTTTATAGACAGACTTCGGACCACCTGAGAGCACGATTCCTTTTGGGTTGAGTGCTTTAATTTCTTCTACTGTGATGCTTGGATTATGTAATTCACTATATACACCTAAGTCACGAATACGTCGTGTGACAAGTTGGTTAAACTGGCTACCATAGTCAATGACTAAGATCAGTTCTTGCTCGAGTGCCATTTCCATTATTCTATCTCCATTCTAATCAGTCTTTTATTTATGTATTAATTTTATCAGAATAAAATGACAGCATACATCATGATTGTACAAAATTTTCGTACACGTAACAGTATGCTGTCAAAATAATTATATTATCTCGAGTAGTTCGGTGATTCTTTTGTAATTTGAACGTTGTGTGGGTGTGACTCAATTAAACCAGCGTTAGTGATTCTGACGAATTGTGCCTCTTCACGCAATGCTTGAAGATCTTTTGAACCTGTATAACCCATACCTGAACGGAGTCCACCCATTAGTTGATAGACAGTATCTGCCACTGGTCCTTTGTATGCGATACGGCCTTCGATCCCTTCTGGAACGAATTTCTTCGCTTCACTATCTTCTTGGAAGTAACGGTCTTTAGAACCTTTTTCCATCGCGCCAAGTGAACCCATACCGCGATATGTTTTATAGCGACGGCCTTGGAAGATTTCCGTTTCACCCGGTGATTCATCAGTTCCTGCAAGTAAGCTGCCGAGCATGACTGCATGGCCACCCGCTGCGAGTGCTTTTGCGATATCACCAGATAGTTTAATTCCACCATCGGCAATGATCGTTTTACCACGTTTTCTCGCTTCGGTTGCTGCATCATAGACAGCCGTAATCTGCGGCACACCAACACCTGCAACAACGCGTGTCGTACAGATTGAACCTGGTCCGATACCAACTTTCACGACGTCAACGCCCGCATCATATAGCGCAGCCGTTCCTTCTGCCGTCGCAACGTTTCCTGCGATGATTGTAACGTCAGGATATTCATCTCGAATACCTTTTATTACCGATAAAACCCCAGCCGAATGTCCATGTGCTGTATCGATGACAAGTGCGTCCACACCTGCTTTAACAAGTTCAGCAACACGTACTGAAGTTTCTTTTGCAACACCAACAGCAGCAGCGACGAGTAGGCGACCTTGATCATCTTTTGCCGCATTAGGGAATTCAATCACTTTTTCTATATCTTTGATCGTGATTAAACCTTGAAGCGTTCCATCATCGTCGACAAGTGGAAGCTTTTCGATGCGGTGTTTCTGAAGAATTTTCTCAGCATCCTTTAAGCTTGTGCCGACAGGTGCTGTCACTAAACCTTCTTGCGTCATCACATCTTCGATTAAAATAGAGTAATCCTCAACAAAGCGTAAGTCACGGTTCGTAATGATGCCGATGAGCTTTTTATCCTCAGGGTTGTTGACGATTGGCACACCAGAAATACGGTATTTACCCATCAAATGCTCCGCTGCGAATACTTGCTCTTCTTTCGTTAAGAAAAATGGGTTTTTAATGACACCATTTTCAGAACGTTTAACAATTGTAACTTCCTCAGCTTGCTGTTCAATCGACATATTTTTGTGGATGACACCCAGTCCACCTTGACGTGCAATTGCAATCGCCATTTTCGACTCAGTGACAGTGTCCATTCCGGCACTGAGAACAGGGATGTTCAACTTGATCTTTTCAGATAATTGAACCGATAGATCCACACTGTTTGGTAATACTTCTGACTTCGCTGGCACTAATAAAACGTCATCAAACGTTAAACCTTCCTTTTGAAACTTATTCTCCCACATTCCAAATTTCCCCCTATAAAATTTTAGTGCCTTAAATAAATAATTATGAAATTAATTGAATAAAATCCAGAGTGTACTTCATAGTGCTTTATTTAAGGTAAAGCGTAGAGACTCATAACCTTATCTTATGAATATATGAAATAAGTTAATTTAATATGATAGCAAAAGTGTGATTCGTGTTCAAGTTTTATTTACTTTGGGTACACATATAGTATAGTACAAAAATAATTTGAGTGAAAAGGAGGAAGTTTTGTGAATTATTTTGAGTTTTTTAATACTCAGGAAGAAGTCCTTCAATATATTGAACGATTGAAAGAAGAAGGCTACTTTGAGGAAGATATACATTTAGTAACCGAAGATACAGACTTTGATGCGTTGAATTATACAGGTGTTAAGGTGCACTATCATTTGATAGATAATCAATTGAAAGCATTCTTTTCAAAGGAGCAGCAGGGCGAAAGCTTTTTAAGAGACCACCACTTTATTGATGAAGATATAGAGGCTTACTTGAAAGATGTAGAATCTGGGAAGTATTTGATCGTCGTCGATCCAGAAGATTTGAAAATGCGAGAGCGACAGATGAATGAGAGAGATGATGTGGAGTAGGGGTTTGGTGGTTGGTGCTTTCGAACATTTTGAATTGTTGACGTGAAGTGTTCCGCAGGAGTAAAAAATCGGTGCTGTGGAACACTTTGTGTTGAGAACTGTTCCACACGAGGAAAAAATCGGTGCTGTGGAACACTTTATATCGTTTACTGTTCCACACGAGACAAAAATCGGTGCTGTGGAACACTTTGTGTCGTTTACTGTTCCTCACGAGGTAGAAATGGTGTGCTGTGGAACACTTTGTGTCGTTTACTGTTCCACACGAGACAAAAATCGGTGCTGTGGAACACTTCGGCTATTGGGCTGTGCGTCAGCCCAAGAACCCCCACCCCCCCAACCTTCCGCACACTCCAAAAATTCAATCCAACAAAAACAACCCGCACACTGGACAATCATCAACGACTGTCCAATGTGCGGGTTTAAATCTGTAAAAAATGCTTCATTCCTTCATCGGACCGCAATTCCTGGGAAATTGATATCGGAATATGTAAAGCAAATGTGCTCTAGCTGGTCAATTGTCAATTCTTTACTTGTCTTGTACGGCTTATACCTATCAAGCATCATTCGATATTGTTTTAGCGAAAGGAAGTTCGTGTCTTTTATCGGCAATGTGCAAGGGTGGTACTCCATATAAAACCTCAAGTAGATAAAGTGCGCGCGTTCATCTGGATTCTTCCCATTGAATCCATTGAAACTATAAATATAGTCATCGATAAATCCAAGGCGTTGAATGGAATGACAATTGTTTTCAAGCGCATGGTGAATCGCTTCAAACATACGAATGATTTCGCACACTTCATCTGTGACTTCGACAGAAATCGTCGCATCTTCTGTTGAGATTTCATCGTAAATACTATTATATTCAGATTCAATCCCATTGATTAATACATCTTGATAGAATTTAATATCCTCTTTTAGCGTCTGATTTAAAATGTGTTTCATTTGTAGAGAGTGTAATAATAGTAAGCGGTTAAAAGGGTGTTGCAACATGAGATCTTTACCAGACATAATCGATACAGTAACATTCAGTTGGTTCATTTTCAGGTGAGCTAGCAACTCCGACGAAAGTAGTAAAAACGATAAAACTCGTAATCATGAGACGTTTACTGTTTAAATGTTTCATTAAATTAACCTCCGTTTGCATTCTATTACACAGCTATGTTGTGCAAATACAGTTTATAAAGACATGTAAAATTAAGGAAGTCTAATCAACATCATTATTCGCCAGTGAATAATTCTTTGTATCGTTGCCATAGTTCCAATTGTTCTGAGAGCATAAATATAGTTTGGGCACCCATTAGGATTTCCATACACTTGCTGTAATTTTTCTGGAAATGATGTGCGTTACATTCGATGATAATCAGCTTCGTCAAGTGAAATGTTGAGTGTTGTGAATGCAGTACTTTGTAGCCTTCGTTCACATGACGCAGCGATTGCTTATAGTTGCTCATCTCACAGTACAGATTGGCAAGGTTCACCAGTATATTGATGTACGTTTTGTAGTTTTGATGCGCACTTTTTAGGAACATTTTCTTAGCATGTGTATACACGCGCACTCTCTGTTCCGGCTCGGTTAATATGTTGCCATAATTATTCAACACTTGTGCCATGATTTCGTAACAGCCAGGGATATCCATATACTGGTTAATCAGGCGTTTTATCTTTGAAATTGCATCCGCAACATCACCATTATGGTAATCGATAATGGCTTCATGCCACGTCTTATAAATTTGAAGTTCCGGACTTTTGTTCCAAAAGCTGATTGGATGACTATTCAGGATGTGACGTATGCTTTTTAAATCTCGAGTCGCACGTGCCGAATCCAGCATATGCATTGCAATTAACACTTTTTCAGTCGTCGCATTTGGTACAATATCTGTCACATCAATGCTCAGCACATTGATGATGGCTATAAAGTGCTCGAGCGGGATAGAGTTATCGTGATTTTCTAGTCGACTGATCATCGTTTGTGAAACGTTCGCTCGCGCTGCGAGTTGTGTTTGTGACAGTGCCATGAGTTTACGTCGTGATTTAATTTTGCTGCCGATATTATTCATTTCATCATTGATCTCCATTTGATAGTGAATTTCAATACCATTATATGAAATACAATCGATTATATCCCAAAGTTATCCAATTCTTATTAAATTTTACATAAGGTTTACAAACAAAAAAATACTTAGACATCTTGGAGCGTGAGCCAAAATGTCTAAGTACTTTTATTTTAAGTTAGCGATGAATTTGAATATCTAAAATTTCGATATCCGGCGAAAGATATTCTGCTTTAATCGGTTCTTCTTTCATTAAATCACTTGAGAGATATTTCTTGTTATCGTCAGAGAATACTGTTGTTGCAACGGCACCATCTGGTAAGTTTTGCATCATCTTCACAGTGCCGATAAAATTCGCCCCGGATGATATGCCGACGCCTAGTCCTGAAGCGGCAAGTTTTTGTGCCATGATGATGCTATCACCATCGCTTACAGTGATCACTTCATTTAAATCTTTTAACTTACATATTGAAGGAATGAATTCGTCACTAATACCTGCGATACGGTGTGATCCGACTTTCGTTCCTGTAGATAGTGTTGGAGATTCTGCAGGCTCCAGCGGATGGATCACAGCCTCTGGATTGACTTCACGAAGCGCACGACCGACGCCCATGACGACACCGCCTGTACCGACGCCTGCGACAAACCCATCTACTTTTTTGCCGAGCGATTCAAGCTGTGAGATGAGTTCTTGACCGAGACCGTGGTATTGTCCCCACATGTTGTCGTCATTATCAAACTGATGGGGTAAGAAGACATTTTCATTATTTTCTGCCATTTCATCCGCCATTTTAATACTGCCTAAAAATCCGCCTTCTTCACTTGAGACGAGTCTGATTTCAGCACCAAAACTCGCAATTAAATCACGGCGTTCTTTACTCATCCAGTCCGGCATGAAAATTGTGACAGGATGCTTTAAGTATGCACCGAGTGCACACATTGCAATCCCTGTATTTCCACTCGTTGCCTCAGCAATGCGATCGCCTGGTTTTAGCTCACCACGTTCCATGGCTTCTTTTAAAATATGAAACGCCATGCGGTCTTTCACACTACCTGTTAAATTAAAGTATTCTAGTTTTGCAAATAATTTCTGGGTTTTATCACCGTGCTTAAATGTAATCTCAGCAAGTGGTGTATTCCCAATACAGCGAGTTAAATTCTCAATTCTTGACACGTCCGACACCTCAACATAGTATTTTGTTCAATCATTTTCTTAATTATACCATAGGTATATCACTATGTTGAAAGCGTTTTAACAAGTATTTGATCAATCATTGTTTTCTCGCTAAATGTTGAATATCTTTTGACGCATCAAAGATGGCTTGGTAAATACTTTGGATGCTCTCAAGCGGGTAGGGTGCGTGTTCCATATGTTCTATGCCATCTAGTATTTGTTGTTCTCTTTCAGGATCGAATACAGGTAATCCGTGTGAGCGCTTAAAATCTCCCAGTTTCTCAACTGCTTTACCACGCTTAACGAGCAGTTCTAAGAGCTCTAAATTTAAATTAGAGACTTCCTTTCGCAAGCTACTGAATTCTTGATTGTTCATGGGTAACGCCTCCCTTTATATAACCCGATATTCGCTCAATGGCTTTTTCAATCATTTCAATACTTGCTGCATAGCTGAGTCGAATGTACCCTTCACCGGCTGTACCAAAGGCGATACCCGGTACGACTGCGACTTGCGCTTTCTTCGCAAGATCAAGTGCAAATGCCATGCTGTCTTGGTTGCTGCCATCGGGAATTTTGGCGAATATATAGAATGCACCATTCGGTTCAGCGATTTTAAATCCGAGTTCCGTCAACGCGTTGCAGAAAATGTCGCGTCGCGTGCGGTATTCTTCACGCATCGGATCCGCATCATCAATGCCATCAGACATCGCAAATGTCGCTGCATATTGTGCGATAGAGTTGACGTTCGTCACCATGTTTTGATGGACTTTCATAATCTCACGCGTAATGTGTGCTGGTGCAAACGTAAATCCGATGCGCCATCCAGTCATCGCGTGTGATTTAGATAATCCGTTGATCACGACCGATTGGTCTTTCAGAAATCGCCCGATCGACACGTGTTTGCCCGTGTAGACGAACTCACTATAAATCTCATCACTGATGACACAGAGCTGTGGATACTTCCGCAGTGCATCCGCAATTTGTTTGCATTCATCTTCCGTCCAAGTAACACCTGTCGGGTTGTTCGGGAAATTCAGTACGATGCCGACGACATTGTCATGTTCAGTCATCGCTTCATGTATCGATTCTGGTTTTAACATAAATTCCGTTTTTACCGTATCGATAAAGACCGGAACGCCGCCTGCCATCTCGACGATAGATTCATAGAGTGTGAAAAATGGTGATGGAATCAGAACTTTATCGCCTGGGTTAATGATGGCTAACAGTGAAGCGGTCAATGCTTCTGTTGCACCATTGGTCGTTAAGATATCAGTGTTTGGATCATAAGTTACGTCATATTTCTCTTTCATAAAATGACTGGCAGCATTAAGTAAATCAGGTGTTCCTTGACTCGGTGTGTACGTTGTTAGATTCTTTTCGAGCGCTTCAATCGCACGATTTTTAATATGCCTCGGCGTGTTGAAGTCCGGTTGCCCAAGCGTGAGGCGAACCATATCCGGAATCTTCTGCATCTCTGCATCTAATGTACGTATAAGCGAGCCTTCGATGTTCGCTAGATTTTTGTTGAATGTAATATGCGCTGACATCTCCATCAGTCCTTTCTTTTTGAATCGGATTTCTCAAATGCTAAGCGGCGCTCTGATGATTGACGGAAGATATCATACATGTTTTCAACCTCATCATTTTGAATGGCCGTTTTTAATCGTTGCATCTCTGCCTCAAACGTATCGAAAGACTCAAGCAATGCTTCTTTATTTTCTAAAAATAATTCCGTCCATAAATACTCGTTAATGTTCGCAATACGCGTTAAATCACGGAAACTATCGCCGACGTACTTGTATGTTTCACGACTCGTATCATCGCTGTTCATCAGTGCCACTGCAATTGCATGCGTCAGCTGACTCGTGTAACCAATCAGCGTATCGTGCATACGCGGCGTTACTTCAGACACGCGTCCAAAACCGATTGACTTAAGAAAATTAGTGAATTCTTCGATGTTTTTTCTGTCGTTCAGTTCCGTCGGTGTAATCAAATAGTTCGCTTTATTAAACACGGCGGCATCGGCATAGTTGTAACCTTGTTTTTCACGTCCAGCCATCGGATGTCCAAAGATAAAATCAACATGCGACGGGATATGTGGCGCAATAAAATCAAGCATCGTTTGTTTTATACCAGACGTCTCAGTAACGATAGCACCGGGCTTAAAGTCCTGTGCATGCGTTTCTAAAAATGTCTTCAAGACTTTCGGATAAAGTGAAATAATGACGAGATCTGCATCTTGTAAAATCGTCTGGTTCGTCACCTCACCATGCTGGATAACGCCGTCTTCTTTCGCACGAGCGAGCGTTTCTTCGTTTTTATCTATCGCTGTCACTTTAAAAGTGTTCGGCATATGTGCATCAATGGCTTTTGCAAATGTACCACCGATGACACCTAGACCGACGAGCGCAATATGTTTCATTAAGGTGACTCCTTTCCTCTAAATTGATTAAATGATCCAAACGTATGATGATATGTGGATTCAGTTTTTAACGTATTGATGAGTGCACCTAAATTCGTGTCTAAAATATCTACTTCAATGAAAAATCCATAGCGAAATGGTTTGTTTTGAATCGGTCGTGAGTTCAAACTGAGCAAGTTACATTTGTGTTCATCAAAAATATTTAATAGTTTCAGCAGGGCACCCGGTTTATGCGGTGTTTCGATATAAAAATAACTGAGTGCGCCGAGTTCTTCATTTTTCTTCGTCGACAAGATAAAAAACCGTGTCGTGTTTGCTTGTTCAGAGTTAATGTCACTGGCAATTTTTACGAGGCCGTTTAAGCGACCTGCACGATCACCCGCGAGTGCCGCATATGTCGTTTGATCTGATTCTGCAACATGACGTGCAGCATTTGCAGTGTCCGTATAACTCACGCGTTTGATGTTCGGATAATCTTTAAAATAATCCTCGGTTTGTGTAAATGCTTCTGGATGAGAATAGACATGCGTCAGTTCAGACAAATCCATTTTCGACTTTGCCCACAGATGATTTTCAATCGGCAAGTACCATTCATCGACGATGTACACATTCTCATATTTGAGTAAATCCATCGTGCGTGTAATCATTCCCGTTGTTGAATTCTCGACTGGTAAAATAATATGAGAAAGCTCGCCGGACTTAAGCATAGCCACCAATGAATCAAACGATTCAACATTTGTTTTACTTGCACCTGCTGGTAAATATTCAGTAAGTGCTGTTTCACTATACGATCCAGGTATACCTAGATACCCAATATTCATGTGCTCACCTCATTAAATTTGCAGTTGTTCTAAGTCGAGTAATGGTTTCGATGCACGTACGAGTGATTCAAATGTTTCTAAAGAAACAGTTTGCTGCCCATCACTCCATGCTTTCTCTGGATTTGGATGTGCTTCGATAACGAGGCCATCAGCACCGCTGACAATCGCAGCCTTACTCATCGGTGTGACAAAATCACGAATACCCGCTGCATGCGATGGATCGATCACAATCGGCAAGTGTGTTTTTGATTTCAAGTAAGGGACCGCTTGTAAATCCAATGTATTTCTAGTGCCTGTTTCAAATGTACGAATTCCACGTTCACATAAAATGACGTTCGTGTTTCCGCCAGCCATAATGTATTCCGCAGACATCAACCACTCTTCGTACGTTGCCGTTAGACCGCGTTTCAATAGAATTGGCTTGTCAATTTTCCCAAGCTCTTTTAATAGTGAGAAGTTTTGCATGTTACGTGTACCAATTTGAATTAAATCGACATTTTCTACGAACATATCTAAATTATCTGCGCTCATGAGTTCAGAGACGATTGGTAATCCAGTTTCCTGCTTTGCCACTTGTAAGCGACGTAACCCTTCTTTACCAAGACCTTGGAAACTGTATGGAGACGTTCTCGGTTTAAATGCACCACCACGGAACATGTTGGCACCCATGGCTTTTAATTTAATCGCCGTTTCGACCATTAAATCTTCATCTTCTACTGAACAAGGACCCGCTGCAATCATGAAATGACCGCCACCAACTTTTACACCATCCACATCGACGATCGTATCTTTTGATTGGAACGAACGACTCGCTTGTTTGTAAGGTTCAGCAATACGCTCAATACGTTCAACTGCATCAAACTTACTGATCGAGTCAGTGGAAATGCGGTTCGTTTCCCCAACAAGACCGATAATTTCACGAGATTCACCTTGCACCTTGTGGACCTGCACGTTGTATTCCCTTAATGCTTCCAGTAGAGATTCCCTTTGTTCCTTCGTGTGATTCTGTTTTAACATAATAATCATGACTCCTTCGCCTCCGGGTTTTATCATTTTTATATAATAAAAAAGAACCCCACCTAGATTGTTATAAAAAATCTAAGTAGGGTTCTCTTATACATTTAAGAGTATGGTTCATCTTATTTGTTGCCTACATTAGATTTTTTCAATCTATGTGGCAACAATTGCATTACAATTAGCCATCATAGATACAAACTCAGTTTGCATCTATGAAAACTAGATACAAACTCTATCTAAAATAGCTAAAATAAAACGATTGAGTTGTCGTTAAATGAATGTGCTGCATAATGAACGACCTCTGTTCTTTAATATTATAATTGCAATCATAGTACGTATATATTGAATTGTCAAAGTATTTACACAATTTTTACAATACTTACGATAAATACATAAAATATAGTGCGTACAGTATAAAAGCTAAAAGAGTTATGGGATTAAATAGATACCGACATCTTCATTCAACTCGCGAGAAACCTGCATATCCGTGAAAGTCACAACAATTTCAGCAGTGACCGAAACAATCGCTTTTGAAACATGACCACTCCAAGTTTGGTATTTATCATCACCGAAAGTACCGTGAATGTGTGCGAACGGCTTGCCGTCTTTCAGCGTCAAGTTACCCATCAAGCTGATCAATTCAACATCTTCTTCTAGAACTTTCTCATAATACTTCTTCGTTTTAATATCATAAAAATTTAGGGAAACTAGGTCGCACGCGCCAATGCCAGAAATCGTTGCAAACTTATTTCCGTATTGCTCGGATAGCTTTTCTAAACTTTCGTTAATATCTTCACCAATCTCAAGCACCAACAACACCGTATTGCCAGATTCAAACGTCTTCATTTCAATATCACTACTTTCTTTTTAGTCTTGTCTTTTATCATACGACCATTTATAAAATAACAAAAGCGTTTCATTGCTTGGTTTAGGTGGAATATATAATTAAGGAGTGATAGAGATGAATAAACGTAATGATGAAGATAAACGCATGACAACAAAAGAAGATGAGCGAAAATTGAATGAGCGTCGCGGAGATAGACCAATCAAAGAGGACGTCCCAGCAGATAGTCCCCCAGATGGTGAATTGAAACGAGAAGTAGAGCGAGAAGAAGAAGTTAAAAAGAATAAAGAGTAGGTTGTTTGAGGAGTGCCTGCCAATTCGGGGTGTGAAATTGCTGTGAATTGGCAGGTTTTTCTTTTTGTTGCCAATTCGGTATGTGAAAACGCTGTGAATTGGCAGATGGAGTGGATTTTGGTAGTTTTCGTGCCAATGAAACTCGCTCACAGACACGCAAACGGATTTACGTTCCAATGAAGTTCGCTCACAGACACGCAAACGGGTTTACGTTCCAATGAGCCTCGCTCACGGACACGCAGATTGATTTACGCGTCAATGAGGTTCGCTCACAGACACGCAGATTGATTTGCGTTCCAATGAAGTTCGCTCACAGACACGCAGATAAGTTTGCGTTTCAATGAAGCTCGCTCACTGGAACACAAATGGATTTACGCGTCAATGAGACTCGTTCACGGACACACAGATTGATTTTACATCTCCAAAACACAAAAACACCCCAAAAGTCACGCAACTTTTGGGGTTCACTTTCAATCAAACAATCAATATCCTACAATGCCTTATCGTCAATCGAATCTAAGTAGCGCTCGGCTTCTTCAACGACTGCTTTCAGGCTGCCTTCTTCAAATGGGCTCTTCAAGTTGGCCTCTGCCACTAACTCTGTAAATGCCTTCGATCCACCTAAACTACACAAATGTAGGTAGTCTTTCCAAGCGCCATCGAAGTCTTCTTTTGATTTTTTCCAGAACTGCAACGCACAAACTTGAGCTAGCGTGTAATCGATGTAATAGAATGGTGCGCCAAACACATGGCCTTGACGGTGCCAGAATGCGCCATGGATCACTGGTTCGATGCCATCATAGTTACGGTGCGGTAAGTATTTACGCTCGAGTTCTTGCCAAGCTTCTCTACGTTCTGCTGCTGTGAACTGTGGGTTCTCATAGACGATATGTTGGAACTCATCGATCGCAACACCATATGGTAAGAACTGAATGTTATCTGACAAATGTGCATAGAAGAATTTATCTGTGCCTTCTTCAAAGAACAAGTTCATCCAGTCGTATGTGAAGTACTCCATACTCATTGAGTGGATCTCACATGATTCATATGTCGGGAAGATATATTCAGGTACTGGTGTCTCACGTGACATATACGTTTGGAACGCGTGGCCTGCCTCGTGTGTCAATACGGTGATATCATCTAACGTGCCATTAAAGTTACTGAAGATAAACGGCGCTTTATAGTTTGAAATGAATGTACAGTAACCGCCGCCTTCTTTTCCTTTTTTCGCTTCAACATCAAACAGGTTTCTCTCGCGCATAAACTGATAAAACTCATCCGTTTCTGGTGATAGTTCCTTATACATTGTTTCCCCGTGTTTTAAAATCTCTTCCGCATTGCCTTTCGGAGTCGCGTTACCTGTTTTAAAGTCGAATGCTTCGTCATAAGAATACAATGTTTCAACACCGATTCTTTCGCGCTGTTTTTCTCTTAATTTCGTTGCAAGTGGCACGACGTATTCCTCAACTTGTTTTCTGAATTTCTCGACCATTTTACGATCATAGTCGATACGGCTCATACGCAAGTAACCGAGTTCAACGAAGTCTTTGTAACCGAGTTCTTTAGCAATCTCATCACGCACTTGTACTAAGTCACCGTATATTTTATCGATTTTTTCCATCTGTTCTTTATAGAAACCATTCGATGCGATTGATGCTTTGCGACGCATTTCTCTATCTTGGTGTTGCATGTACGGACCAAACTCAGATAAGTTCAATGTTTTTCCATCAAACTCTATTTCAGCGGATGCAAGTAGTTTAGAGTACTCCGTTGATAGCTTATTTTCTTTTTTCAATAAATCACTGACTTTAGGGTCAAATGATTTCATTGAGAATTCAGCAAGTTTAAATAACTGTTTGCCATATTTTTCTTCTAATTCATCTCTAAATTTAGAGTTAGAAATTGCTTTGTAATACTTGTTGATCATCTCTTGAATGGTTGGAGAGTTTTCATCATAGAACGTACGCTCACCATCATAGTATTCATCTTTAGTATCAACCGATGCACGTATAGATGAAAGTGTCATTGCTGTATGGATATCATTTGTGATTGCATTAAACTGTTCAATGATTTCACTTTGTGTTTTTACAGAATCCGCCTCATTAAATTGAACGAGCAGTGCATCGACGTCTGCCGCTGCTTTTTCTAAATCGGGGCGTTCATATTTCATATCTTCGAACTTAACAGTCATTGTATAGCCTCCTCAATAAATTTAATTTCATTATATCATTTAAAAATTCTGAAAATACAGTCAAAACGGTAAGAATAAATTAACAAATTGAAGAATACTTATAAACGATTACAAATTTCTGATAAACTATATACAATAAGTAATTAAATGACTGGAGTGAATCTATGATTGATCTAGATAAAGATTTCGAAACGAAAATGGGACACTTATCAAGACGCACACATGAATTAGAAATACCGGTTATGATTATCATTGAAGGGGCGCTCGCATCTGGTAAATCACGTTTAGCCAATGCACTCTATATGACGTTGGATGCAAAATATACGGATTTCATCGCGACACATCCACCGATGGAAATCGATAAGCGGTACCCGTTTCTTTATCCGTTTTGGAAAGCACTGCCGAAAAATGGTGATATTAATATTCACTTTAGAAGTTGGTATGCGCACCTCATTGACTATGAAGCGCAAAATATCAAGGACAACATACGTGTAGATTATAAATATATTCGGGATGATATTTATAACTTTGAAAAAACACTGATTGATCGTGGTTATGAAATCATTAAATTTTATGTGCATGCAGATGATGAGGTTAAGAAAGAGCATTTAAAAGCACTTGAGGAGAATCCGGCGAGCCAGTGGAAAGCGGAAGAGTTCCAGGAGCGCATGGATAACGTCAACTACGAAAAGGAAATGGAGATCTTTTTAGAAAATCCAACACCTTCACCATGGACTATTCTCGACTTCAAAGATGAACAATCATCAGTTGAATCTCTGTTTGAAACGATTTTCGATCGACTTGAACGACGTATTGAGCATCGTGAGAAAAAGAAGAAACCGAACGTTGATGGTGAATTCATTGAAAATTATAAACCGACACTATTCAACTTCGACTTCGATAAAGAATCGCTCGACAAAGATGATTATAAAGCACAACTGGAACCGCTCCAACAGAGAATGCGGAAAATTCAATTTAAACTTTACGAAAAGAAAATGCCGCTGCTCCTCGTCTATGAAGGTATGGATGCAGCAGGTAAGGGCGGTAACATTAAGCGGACACGCATGTTTTTAGACCCGACGGGTTATACAATCAATGCCGTGTCAGCGCCGACGGAAATAGAACTTGCACATCATTATTTATGGCGGTTCTATATCGATGTACCGAGAAGTGGGCATATTTCATTCTTCGATCGCAGTTGGTATGGTCGAGTACTTGTAGAACGCATCGAAGGATTTGCGACGAACAAGGAATGGAAAGAAGCATTCCAGGAAATTAACAACTTTGAGAAATCACTCGTCCATTCGGGTGCCATCATTATTAAAATATTTTTATCTTTAGATAAGGATGAACAACTTGAGCGTTTTGAAGATCGCGAAAAAGACCCAGATAAAGAATGGAAACTGACAGATGAAGACTGGCGCAATCGCGATAAATGGGATCAATACATTCAAGCATCAGAAGAAATGATCTTTAATACAAACACGAGTGAAGCGCCTTGGTATGTTATTCCAGGTAACAACAAGAGATATGCACGCGTCGAAGCACTGAAACGCATTGTAGAGTTTTGCGAGCGCCGTTTAGAAGAACAAGACAAACATAAAAAATGATCATCTTTAGGAGGCACACATGAAAAGATTACTTTGTTTCGCTGGACTCGGTTTACTAATATCTTCACCCGTGTATGCGCAAGATACAGAACTACTAGAAGATTTCGATTCAAGGTTCGATAAAACGGCAGAACTCGTCGATCAACTCAGTGATGTAGAACCAACAGATATCGAACTTTCAGAGATACTCGCACCACGAGACGAAGTCTCGTCATATTACTTTGAATTCTTAAGTCAGTTTACTTCGTATGACAGTGTGGAGGAATATGAACAACCACTCGAAACGACAGGTATAATCGTCGAAGATGGCGACACGTTAGAAATCATTGAGGGTCAAGGCACACCAGAAAACTTGGAGCCGGTTAGATATGGTGATGCAGCAGAAGGTGTTGCTATCGAATATACACAGGGAACGGAAAGTTATATCGACTTACAAGACTACGGTTTGACGACAGAAGATTTAATTTTACATCGTTATGATGTGTTGCATGACCTGATCACTGCACAAGAAGAATCATTCACCAGTTATGAAACAGATACACATTATGTACTAGAGAATGTGACTGAAGATGCTGATTTTGGTTCGTCACTCGATAATATCCGTTCAATATACCTACAAGATTTTGAAGCATTGAACTATAACTATGGACTGATCATCACAATCGATAAAGAAACAGGCTACATCGAAGAGTCGATCATACTGACAAGTGCAGACATACCCGAGATAGACGGGGGCATCGTGTCTGAACTGTATGCGAAGTATGAACAATATAATGAAGTCGAATCCATTTATGATGACGGTGACTATGCTGAAGTCATTGAATTTGTACAAGCGAACTTATCGAATGTTTTACAAAATTTCTTTGAAGATAATCCAGGACATTCATCATACATCGGTGAAATTCTATATGAAACAGAAGGATTCACAGAATCTGATGTCGATGCGAATGAACTGTTAGATGAACTCGATACACTGGAGCGTTATGAATTTATGGTTGCGAATAATCTGGTTTACAGAGATATGGAAAATATGCAGATAACGTCAGCCAGTGACCAATCGATACAGGGCTACATTGCAGAAGAAGATGACTTTTTATCTGTGCAGGCATTTAGAGTCGATCAATCAGGTAACCAAGTGTTGTATCGATATGGAAACACAGAACAGGATGTCGTGTGGCTGAATGATAGCATGACAGAAGGCGTGTTCCAAGATACGAGTCAGTATGGTGTGGAAGAAGTGATGTACTTTAGATATGACGTACTGCATGAAGCATTGTCATCGGTCGATGGGTTAGTTGTGCATGAAACAGATGAAAATTATTATTTGAGTTTGGAAAATGATGCGCAGTTAGAAGATGTGTTCAACACGTTGCAGTACACAGTTAATGACGGATTTATAGAAGGAACAGATAGCTACGGTATCGTCACAATGATCAATAAGGAAACGAACTATATTACAGATACGATTTTGTATAGAAAGATGGATGCAGTTGATGGGGATAACGTCACATTTTTAGAAGTCATGTCAGGATATAGAGAGAACACAGATTTTGAAGACACGATAGAAATTGAAGAACTTGAGTAAAATTAAAGGTGAGCCGTCACAAGACAGCTCACCTTCATATTTTTCAATTAACTTGATCTACCTTTTCTCACTTGCTCAATAATCTTATAGATAATAATACCTGCAATCACCAATAACAGTCCAAACGCAGTATACTCCACAATTGTCCCAACCATATCTACTTGCCAATATTGACCGTTGAGAACGTAGACAACAAGTAAGATAAAATACGCAATAAATATTGAATCAATAAATATCCGATTTTTCGTACGTTTTCTCTTTGGACGAATGATACTCATAATAGTCACCTTATTTCTTAAACTTATCCCATAGCATATAAACCGCATAGCCAAATATAGAGATGACCATCACAATAAATAAAACATTGATCACTTCTAGTAACTGCGCACTCTCTAGCCACTGATCATTCAGAACTTGTAAGATCAACAGCAAGAGTATAACACCTGCTAACACCAATGGAAAAACTCTCTTTTGTCCACCCATACAGTTACACCTTAGGCGGCAAGTCGTCGTCATCTTCACGCACTCTGCCGTCTACATCTTCTTTTACAGGTTTTACAATCTCGCCATCAGGATTTACTTTGTTACCTTCTTTGTCATACTGTTTTCTCGCATCAAAGTAGAGCAGGATTAAAGCAGCAAACGAAATCAAAAATGCCCAGTTTAAAATGACGGCAACACCTTCAAATGGATTAAAGAAAAAGTTTGCAATCCACAGTATTAAAATTATTACGATGTATTTAAAATAAGTCTTTTGCACCGGGTTCATCATGTCTGCTCACGACCTTCCTCAATACTTTGTTTCTCAGCACCGTTATAGCTATCCAACGTTTGGACCAATTTCGGTATATCATAATTTGTAAATAAACCAGTCATCTCATCACGTTTGATGTGCTGCGTGTTATTAGATTTACTAATTAACACATAGCGCGATTCTTTTTTATCGATATTATAATACATCTTATTTAATACTTCATATAAAGGCACATTCTCATTCAAAATAATAAAAGCCTGCGCGTTTGCATCAAATTCTTCCAACACTTCAGCAACATCGTGCGTCTCTAAATCAATTTTACCCGCACCAACTTGGCTCGCAATAAAATGCGTTAAACCATTTTCGGTAATAATGCCAACTAACTTTTGCCCATCGAATACAGGGAACTGAGAGAAACCAGTTGAATTAATTTTATTCATGACATCAGTTAACGTATCCGTCGGTTTCACGCTAACTATCTTTGGTCGTTTATTTTCTTTAAAATACTGACGTACAGAAATCGGTTTAACGATAGAATCAATAATCTCACCTAAAATGTCCATCGTTAAATCAGAAGGTTCTGCAATGTTATAAAACTCTTCGGTCTGCCTGTGAATAATTGTATTACGAAAATTATTAATCAGATCGAGCTTTGTTATAAAACTCGCTAAAAAAGGCAGTTCACGCTTTGGTTTACTCTGTCCAAGAATGCTGATTAAATCGTGAAAACTCACGTGGTTTTTTCCAGAACCTTCTATATAATTGTCTAACTTCTCTTTTAAGATTTCATGAACCTCATTATATTGTCGGATGAACTCATATTGTCTGCTCGACATCTTGTCCTCGTTCACGCGTGATCAATCCCCTCAAAACAACTTTCTTCTATTGTATCACTCGTTTATAAAGTGTGCCTTAATTCCTGAGTAAACTGTCATGGATAAAAAAATCACGGTAAACAATGAAAAAACAATCCACATAATCGTTTGCACAATGCTGTCTGACATAAAGTTGGAAATTACAATGGCGACAATAATAGAGACAACTGTAGCAAGTCCAAAGATAAATGTACGAAACTTATAACTGACTGTATCTGGAAGTTTTGGAATTAACATATAAAACCCTCCATTCATTAATCCTAATAATACGTATAGACCATTATGCAAAAAAAGTTAATGACATTGAGTCATTAACCATTTATATGTCAGTTTTAAAGTATCATACTATGTGAATTTTTTCAGTTTTGATTTTAACTCGTACGGTCATTAAAAATGAATCTAACAGATTCTTCAATGTGTTGAATATCTTTCTTTGTCGGAAAATGTTCAATCATCACGTTCGGCGTTGTAACATCCTGTGGTAATTCAAAATTTGTAATTATTAAATCGGAACCTATTTTATCTAATTCATCTACTGAAATTGATAATTTGTTATAAACTGTAAACTGTGGGTTTACTTTTAGTTGAGAGTTTATAAAATCAGCTAGAAATTTTCCATGTGATTTGTGACCATCACTAATGATAGTTACTTTTAAAGAATAGTATATCTCGTTAATTTGTGTGAATAAATCTTCCCAAATCGTTAACAAAGTGTACAGGCCATGATTAACATTTTTTTCTTCTAAGTCTAATCTTAAATTTTGACGGAAAGTAATAATGATTTTACGAATACGATCAGTTACAGCTGGAAATCGATTTTCAAAGTCTCTAATAAAGTGATAATCCCTATCGAACAATATAAATAAGTTGTTTGGATCATCTGATTCAATTGAAAAAGTTCCAATTAGTGCAAGAGCAGCAACATCAGCATTCACTGTAATACCTAACTCATCAGAATACCTAAGTATGTCACTTACAAAAGTATTAATTGCTTTATCGAGTTGGCTATTTTCCTTTCTTTGAACTAATAGCATTTCTTCAGAAAAAACAGTTTGAATTGTTAAAAATGGCGAATATAATTGGTAAAAACTTTCTCTGCTATTCTCATATAAAGGTTTACCATTTGGAGATAAGAATGGGTTAACTTGATGAGAATTAAGTAACTCGATTAATTGTGTTGACCATGCCGTTTCCTCCGCTGGAAGATCTGTTAGAAGATGATTAGCAGAATATCGAATCTTATTAACGGCTACTCCTATTTTTACAGATTCAACATACGCAAAATCTACAACGTGCGATATATCAAATGGGAAAATTCGGAGTAAACTTTTAAACGATTGATTAAAATCATCTTCATTGATTGCTTGAAATGGCCACTCTAAAATAGAATAGGCTTCTTTAAAATATGCATAGTATATATTTCTAATGTTTTTTTCATTCCCTATGAGTCGGCATGGATTTGTTTTAATCGTGGCTTTATAATTATCCGTTAAAATATTATTTATTTGTCGAATGGCCCGATAAATAGACGAGACACTGACATACAACTTATCAGCAAGTTCATCAACCGATAGGTTTTCATCAAAAAATATTTCTTCTAATACATTAAATGGTAATGATCCTCTTAAAATCTGACCATAAAACCTCTTCAAACCACCATCTGGAACAAATTCAATCCTTACACCATCATGATTGGTGCTTATTGTAAAGTCATCAAACTTTGTTCTGAAATATTTTATATCCTCACGAATCGTTCTACTGTTTGTGTTAAGTTTAGATGCTAACCATTCTAAGGTCGTCCAATCATCCATAACTAGTAGGGTTTCTATTAATTCCAGTCTTCTTCTTTCGCTTGAACTTAACAAATTTCTCATGATGAAAGTCCTCTCTAAGTTAAAGAAATAAGTGCATTTATGCGCTCATTTTTTCAATTTATAAAATTTAATGCCATTGTAATAAAGCGATTTCCATTACTTTATCATTTTTCTCATACATTTAACACAAAAATGAAAAGTGTCAAAAAATTCCTTAGGAAACAAAAAAATGAGTAAAAGGAGAAACTTCTTTTTGTTACTATTACTGAGATGTTAAATTTTGTCTAATTATGGTTTTATGCTACATGTTTATCGCGTGTTTTACACAATTATTTAGGAATTCGAAACTGTTATT
Source organism: Aliicoccus persicus (assembly GCA_020741755.1). GTDB lineage: Bacteria > Bacillota > Bacilli > Staphylococcales > Salinicoccaceae > Aliicoccus > Aliicoccus persicus_A. The sequence goes on from DYYI01000009.1 coordinate 21,277, forward strand.
TGACTAGAAATATAGGAGGTTTATAAATCGACGATAGGTAAGTAAAAATAATACATATATGCTTGCACTGGTACTGTTATCAAATTTCCGGAGCTGATTACTAAAATATGCAAAAGCTTTCGACAGCTAGTCCTGCATACCAGCCAACTAGATATAAGCTTAAGGATAATACTAACAGGGGAATCTAACATGTCGTGTAAAACTTTTAAAAAGTAAAGACTTAACAATATTAAGGAGTGTTAAAAGTATGAGGAAGTTCATGATATTAACCGTTGTCGTCATAATGTTGTTTGACATTCTGATACAACCGTTTCATACCATCAGCACAGTTTTGGCAGAAGATATTGATGATGAATTAATCGTTGAAACTGAACATGTTGAAACCGAAGACGTTGATCAAGAAGTGTTGAATAATGAACCAGCGTTAGAGGAGAATAATAGCGACAGAGAGGAAGCTCAACAAGAAGTAGAAAGTGGAACTGAAGTAGAGGAAACAGTTACCACAGAGCAAGAAGAAGTCGTTGAAGAAGAGACAGTTACTGAGGAAGACACAGTGATTGAAGAAGAATCAGTTGTCGAAGAAGAGCCAGAAGTTGATGTGGAAAAGCATGGATTTAAGTTAGAACTTAAACAAGCGCTAGACATGGATAATCAGTTGATTACAGTGGATAACAAAATCGATGCTAAAGATGTATTCGTATTAGAATTAATAGGTACGCTTGATTTAGATCATAACTATACAAGTGATGATATTGCGAAATTTGAACTTCCTACTTCCGTAATTGTTAATGAAGCGAATCGTGATAGTGCTTCAGTAGGCAATACAAATGTAGGTGTATACTCAATTGATGCAAATGGATTGATTGAAGTAGATTTTGCAGATGCAGTTGAATCTGTACAAAGTGGTGAAATGACGTTTGAAGTTCAAGTGACTTTGAATGAATCATTGCTTGCAGAAGATGCGACTGAAGCAGTTATCAATCCTATTGGTACTGAAAACTCAATCGTAGTTCCACTTGAAGTTGAAGAACCAGGATTCTCGCTTTTTGCAGAAATAGAACGTAATATCTTTACGTTTAGTAGTTTAACACTTAATGGTGAGCCAGTTGAAGAAGGATCAGTCATTGATTTACAACAAGGAACTAAAGCACAACTTGAGTTTACTTGGGACACTGTAGGTATAGAAGGATTACAAGCAGGTGATACTGCAACGATGCAGTTGCCAGATGTATTTGCTGATCTGAACTCACCTGGTGAGATACCGCTTATGGTGAGCGGAATGCAGGCTGGAACATATCGAATTCTTGATGGAGAGCTTGTAATTACGTTTAATGAGCTAGTTGAACAAGGTGAGATTACGGAAGGTTTCGTAGGATTTGATGTAGAATTCGATTTGGAAAAGTTTGCAGAAAATATTGACCAACTGATAAACTTCAATGATGATGTTGGTACAGAATTGAATGTAACAGCAAAACCATTTGAATTAGCAGAAGGCAGTGATAAGACTGGAGAACCAGATCGTTATCACAATGCAAATGAAATTGATTGGCAAATAGATGTATTTAATAATAATGAAGAAGCAACGAGTAACGCATCACTCTCTGATGTAATTCCTGCAGGATTAGGTGCGGCGGAAAATTTTGTCATTAGAGAACTTACTCAAGATTTATACGGGAATGTCATAGAAGGCGATATCACGACTGATTATAATCTCGTTGAAACTGATGATGGATTTACAATTGACTTTAATAACATCGATCCATATAAAGGGTATCGCGTAGAATATACGACACCGATCGAAGACAATAGTATAGAAACATTTACAAATGATGCAACATTTAACATTGATGGTGAATCACTACCAGCTGAAGCTACGGTCAGTGGTTTAACAAGAAGTAATCCGATTGAAAAGAGCGGTCAGTATAATGAAGCGACTGGTCAAATCGACTGGACGATCGTAGCAAATGAGAGTGGCGTCGCGATGGAAGACTTAGTCATCAATGACCTAGAAGCACAAACTGCACCGTTGTCAGTTGATTGGGTGACACTTGTAGTTGAAAGGTTTGTTGATGAATCTTCAGTCGGTACTGTAGATGTTGAGGCTGATCAATTCCCAATTAGCCTTGGACCTGTTGGATCAAACGAACATTTTGTAGTTACTTTCAGTACAGATATAGATTTCAGTGTAATAAATGATGGCGATTATCAATTACAAAATAGTATTGATAATGAAGCGATTTTGCTTGATGGCGATGAAGAGCAAGGTAGAGATGAGGCGACTGTTGAATTTAACAGGTTGCCACTTATTTCAAAAGAAGGTAACGCAACTGTTAACTATGAGGAAAAATCGATAACATGGACAGTTGAACTTAACGAAGCTCAACATAACTTAGGAAATGTAGTTGTTACCGATGAACTACCAGACGGTTTGACACTTGAATTAGATGATATAACAATCAGAGATTCATCAGGTGTAGTAGTTGATAATATACCAACAACTATCTCAGCGAATGGACTTGTTACATTTGATTTTGGCAATATTGATGATAGCTATACGATCGAATATACAACTGAAATTACTGATTTCAATGTAAATAAATTTACGAACAAAATAGGGTTAATAGGTGAAGGAATCGGAGAAGAAAATCATGAAACTGAAGTTGAGGTTAATCCACCAGCTAACAGTTTTGTTAAAAACTTTGAGGGAATTGACTATAATGCACGAACAATGGATTGGTCGTTAGAAGTTAATCCTATTAGAGAAGGTATAGAAAATCTTCAAATTGAAGATACTTTCACGAACAGTGGTATGATTTTACTTCCGGAAACCGTGGTATTGACTCACGGTGGAAATCCTTTAGCTTTAGGTAGCGATTATACACTTGAACCGAGAACAGAAGACGGTGAGACAGGGTATCAAAAAGGTTTTATCATCAATCTTATCGGTGATTATAGTCCACTTGATGGTGGAATATTAAGGGTCAACTATGAAACTTCATACGATCCTCAATTAGAAGTAGATGGTAATACTCTAGATCCACATACAAATGTTGAAGGGCAAACTCAAAATTATATTAACCATGCTCATTTTACTGGGACAACAGTAAACGGAAATGATGTTGATGCAGAAGATGACGCGAGTACTACAGTTAGAGACGATTCATGGAACAGTGGTAGTAAACATGGACAGCTTGTTAACGGTGATGATTTAGACAATCTAACGCCGGGTTGGGAAAGTGGTTCTGAACGTAAAATTGCATGGCAATTATACATGAACTATCTAGAACAAAACCTTGGTAGTGGTGTAGTGATCACAGATACACTTGATTACTTTGGAACAATTGAAGATGTAAGAGTATCAGTTTATGATATTGCATCGAATGGTGATACAACAATTACTGGTCCTGTCTTAGACCCTAGTACCTATACGTTAAGCATTACTGATAACTCATTCACACTTACTTTTAACGAAGTAGTAGATCAAAGATATGTTGTTGAACTATTAACAACAGTTCCAGATCTTTCACAGAATGTATATGTGAATAATGCATCTGTAAATGTAGATGGTGTTGAATATCCGTATACTAGCTCAGTAGGCTATGATGAATTCGATGATTTCTTAACTAAAGTTTCACCAAATCATGAAGGCTCAGCCTATATCGGTGATGAAGTAGAATGGGATGTTACGGTAAACGAAAGTTTATCAGTAATTCACAACGCTGTAATCACAGATACAATTAGTGCTGGAATGGAGTACTTAGTCGGTTCGTTTGCACTTACGACAGCTGATGGTACTGTATTATCAGAAGATCCAGATTACAGCTTTACAAGTACAAAAACTGAAGATGGAAGAACAATTCTTAGGGTAGCTCTTACTGAGTCTTTAGACCAAGAAGTTCATCTTAACTACACAACAGTAGTAACTGCTGAAGATGGAGACACAGTAAATAACACAATCTCTTTAAGTGGAGAAAACGTTGAAACAATTACAGTAGAAACAGAAGAATTAACTGCTAACCAGTTCAGCTGGGCATCGGGTACGTTTAATCCTGCCCGTGGTGCATTGCAAATTATTAAAGTGGATTCAGAAACTGGAGAACAAATTAGTAGTAACCCAGCAGCATTCGACTTATATTACGACTTAAATGGAGAACGCGTTCTGTTCACTGATGGAGTTGTAACGAATAACGACGGTGTGGTTACGATCGGTAACTTACCGCTTAGAACATATTACATTGAAGAAGTAGAATCACCTGCTGGTTATGTAATTGATGAAGCGGATAAGGTAATTGAAATTACGGAACCATATGGAACAGGTCAAGTCGTATTTGATTTAGTATTTGAAAATACGAAGATCAAGACAGATGTTTCTGTAACTAAAGTTTGGGATGACGCAGACAACCAAGATGGAGTACGTTCTACTTTTGTTGAAGTACAACTTACTGCAAATGGAGAAAATGTTGAATCATCTGTTACTTTAGATGAATCAAATGACTGGTCTTACACTTGGGAAGAATTAGATGAGTACACATCTAATGGTAGTCTCATTGATTATAGTGTTGTGGAAGTAGAAGTTCCTGAAGGTTATGAATCACAAGTTGTGACTGATGAAGACAATAACATCACAGTTACTAACTCATATGAACCTGAAGTAGTTGAATACGGAGTAGGAAAAGTTTGGGATGATGCAGATAATCAGGATGGTGTTAGACCAAACAATGTTACAGTCAACTTACTGAAAAATGGTAGTGTGATTCTAGAGTCAGTTGTATTAAATGAGGCGAACTCATGGTTCCACGTTTTTCAAGATTTACCGAAATATGAAGATGGTGTTGAAGTTGCATACAGTGTAACTGAAAATACTGTGGCGGATTATTCAACAACAATTGAACCTCTTCCAATTGCTGATGAAAATATCTTTTTTGATCTAGTAACAAACACGCATACGCCTGGCCAAACTTCTGCGACAGTAACTAAAGCATGGGATGATGGCAATAACCAAGATGGTAATCGCCCGGGTTCGGTTTTAGTTCAACTATTTGCTAATGGCGTAGAATATGGCGACCCAGTAGAAGTAACATCAGCTAATAACTGGACATATACATGGACAGAATTAGATTTAAATGAAGCTGGAGTTGCAATTGACTACACAGTAGAGGAAGTTGAAGTACCTGCAGATTATGAAATAAGCGTTAATAACGATAATCATGGAAACTTAATGATTACAAACAGTTACACACCAGAAGTTACAGAAATTTCTGTAGAAAAAGTATGGACTGATGCTAACGATCAGGATGGTGTTCGTCCTGCAAATATTACATTAAATCTTTTAGCAGACGGTGAAGTAGTAAGAACGACTGTAGTAAATGAAGAAACGGATTGGGATCATACATTTACAGGATTACCTGTTTACAAAGATGGTGTAGAAATTAACTACACGGTTACTGAAAACACGGTACCTGGTTATACAACAAATGTTAGCCTACAACCAGATTCACCAGAAGATTTCGTCGTAGAGAATACACGTACACCAGATGAAACAAGTGTAACTGTAACTAAAGCTTGGGATGATGCAAACAACCAAGATGGTAACAGACCAGACTCAATACAAGTTCAACTTTATAGTGTTGATGGTGAAGACTTAACACCAGTTGACAGCCCAGTTGAGGTACTTTCAGTTGATAACTGGACATACACATGGACTGGTTTACCAGAAAATGCTGATGGCGAACCAATTGTATACACAGTAGAGGAAGTAGATGCATCTGATGACTACACAGTATCAATTAATGACGCAAATCAAGGTAATATCATTATTACAAACAGCTACACACCAGAATTAACAGAAGTTCCAGTAGTTAAAGTTTGGGATGATGCAGATAATCAAGATGCAGAACGTCCAAATAACATTACATTGAACTTATTAAATGACCGTGGTGAAATTGTAAGAACAGCGGTTGTTACAGACCAAGATAGCAATGAGTGGAACTACACATTCACAGATTTACCTAAGTTTGAAAATGGTTCAGAAATACAGTACACAGTAACTGAAAACTTTGTTTCTGACTACTCAACAACAGTTGAAGAAGATCCAGAAGTTGAAGAGGGTTATATTGTTACGAACTCGTTAACACCTGACGTAACTAGCGTTACAGTTACTAAAGGTTGGAACGATGCAAATAACCAAGATAATATCAGACCAGATTCAATCGAAGTACAATTAACAGCTGATGGTGAATCAATTGAAGATGTTGTAGTGCTTAATGCAGATAATAACTGGACTTATACATGGTCTGGATTAGATTTGAATGCAGATGGCGTTGCAATTGACTACTCAGTTGAAGAAGTTGATGTACCAGAAGGTTATACATCATCAATCAACGATTCGAATCACGGAAATATCATTATCACGAACAGCTATGATCCAGAATTAATCGAAATCCCTGTCCTTAAATTATGGGATGATGCAGATAACCAAGACGGCGTTCGACCTTCATATGTAAGTGTGAATTTACTTGCAGATGGTATGAAAGTTGGAGAAGCATTTGTTACCGAGTCTAATGATTGGGAGCATGTATTCACAAACTTACCAAGATTTAAAGCGGGTGAACAAGGTGTAGAAATCGTTTATATATTAAACGAAAACAGTGTCGATGGATACTCGTTAACAGGAAATGAAGTTAATCCTGATACAGGTGCTGTTGAACTTACGAATACTCATACACCTGATGAAACAAGCGTGACTGTAACTAAAGCTTGGGATGATGCAAACAACCAAGATGGTAATAGACCGGATTCAATTCAAGTTCAACTTTATAGTGTTGATGGTGAAGAAGTTACTCCAGTTGGAGATGTTGTAGAGGTGCCTGCAACAGATGATTGGACGTACACTTGGACAGGATTACCTGAAAATGCTGATGGTGAAGCAATTGTGTATACAGTTGAAGAAGTGAATCTTTCTGAAGACTACACAGTTTCTATCAATGACGCTGATCAAGGAAATATTATTATTACGAATAGCTACACACCTGAATTAATAGAAGTTCCTGTCGTTAAAGTTTGGGAAGATGAAGATGATCAAGACGCAGTTCGTCCATCGAACATCACATTGAACTTACTGAATGACCGTGGACAAATCGTTGACCAAGTGGTTGTAGAAGATCAAGATAGCAATGAGTGGAACTACACATTCACAGATTTACCGAAGTTTGAGAATGGTACAGAGATTCAGTACAGAGTGACTGAAAGTTTCGTTTCTGATTACTCAACAGAAATTGAAACTGATCCAACAGTAGAAAATGGTTATGTTGTTACGAACACGTATACACCTGAAGAAACTAGCGTTACAGTGACTAAAGGATGGAACGATGCAAATAACCAAGATGGTAACAGACCAGATTCAATCCTAGTTCAGCTTTACAGTGTAGATGGAGAAGAATTAACACCAGTTGGAGAACCTGCAGAAGTGCTTGCAACGAATGACTGGAGATACACTTGGACAGGATTAGATTTAAATGCTGATGGAGAACAAATTGTTTACACAGTTGAAGAGGTTGACGCTTCTGAAGACTACAGAGTATCAATCAATGACGTAGATCAAGGTAACATCATCATCACGAACAATTACACACCTGAAACGACAGAAGTTCCAGTTGTTAAAGTTTGGGATGACGAAGATGATCAAGATGCAGAACGTCCTGCAAACATTACATTGAACTTGTTAAATGACCGTGGGGAAATTGTAAGACAAGCGGTTGTTGAAGACCAAGATAGCAATGAGTGGAACTACACATTCACAAACTTACCGAAGTTTGAAGATGGTTCAGAAATTCAGTACAGAGTGACTGAGAACTTCGTGTCTGATTACTCAACAGTTGTTGAAGCAGATGTTGAAGTTGAAAATGGTTATGTTGTTACGAACACGCTAACACCTGATGTGACAAGTGTTACTGTGACTAAGGGTTGGAACGATGCAAATAACCAAGATGGTAATCGACCAGCTTCAATCGAAGTACAGTTAACTGCTGATGGTGAAGATTTCGGAGAACCTGTTGAACTTACTGCAGCTGATGATTGGACATACACATGGTCTGGTTTAGATTTAAATGAAGACGGTGAAGCGATTGATTACTCAGTAACAGAGTTAAATGTTCCTGAAGAGTACACTGTTTCAATTAATGATAGAGATCATGGAAACATCATTATTACAAACAGCTACACACCGGAGTTAATCGAAATCCCTGTACAAAAAGTATGGGATGATGCAGATAACCAAGATGGTGTTCGCCCAGACTTAGTAATTGTTAACTTACTTGCTAATGGTAAGAAAGTTAGAGAAGCATTCATTACTGAATCAAGTGATTGGCAGCATGTATTTAGTGACTTACCTAGATTCCAAGTCGGTCACCAAGGTGAAGAAATCGTTTATACATTAAACGAAAATAGTGTAGAAGGTTATTCATTAACAGGTATTGAATTGAATGAAGACACTGGAGTAAGAGAAATTACAAACTCTCGTACGCCTGATGAAACAAGCGTAACTGTCACTAAATCTTGGGACGATGCGAATAACCAAGACGGTAACAGACCGGGTTCAATCCTAGTTCAATTGAACAGTGTTGATGGTGAAGAAGTTACACCAGTTGGCGATGCTGTAGAGGTATTTGCTACTGATGACTGGACGTATACTTGGACAGGTTTACCTGAGAACTCTGAAGGTGAAGCAATTGTTTACACAGTTGAAGAAGTTAACGTCTCAGAAGAATATGATGTATCAGTAGATGATGCAAATCATGGTAATATCATTATCACGAACAGCTACACGCCTGAAACAATAGAGGTTGAAGTTTCTAAAGTTTGGGATGACGCAGAAGATCAAGATAGAGTTAGACCAAACAATGTCACTGTTAACCTATTAAATGGCAGTGCAATTGAAGAATCAATCGTGTTAAGTGGAGCAAATGATTGGAGTTACACATTCACAGACTTACCTAAGTTTGCTGACGGTGTTGAAATTCCATACAGCGTGACTGAAAACACGGTCGCAGGATACTCATCATCGATTGAGACGACTACAACAGACGCAGGATTAGCTGGCGTAGTGACAAACACTTACACACCTGAAGAAACAACAGCAACAGTAACTAAAGTTTGGAACGATGGTAATAACCAAGATGGTAATCGTCCAGACTCAGTCGTTGTTCAACTGTTTGCAAATGGTGAAGCATTTGGTGAAGTTGTTGAAGTTACAGTAGAAGACAACTGGACTTACACTTGGACTGGCCTAGACTTAAATGAAGCAGGCGAAGCAATTGTTTACACAGTTGAAGAAGTAGAAGCACCTGCGGATTACGAAGTAAGTGTTAACAACGAAGATCATGGTAACTTAATGATCACGAATAGTTACACACCAGAAACAACAGAAGTCCTAGTTTCTAAAGATTGGGATGACGCTGATAATCAAGATGGCGTTAGACCTGATTCTGTAACTGTTAACCTGTTAAATGGTAACTCAATTGAAGAATCGGTTGAATTAAATGCTGAGAATGAGTGGGAGCATACGTTTACGGATTTACCAGTCTATGACAACGGTAATGAAATTAACTACACTATCACTGAAAACTCAGTTGAAGATTACTCTACTTCAATTGGATCAACAGAAACAGATGAAGGTATCAGCTACACAGTAACGAACACGCACACACCTGGAGAAACATCTGCAACAGTAACTAAAGTTTGGAACGATCGTAATAACCAAGATGGTAATCGTCCAGACTCAGTCGTTGTTCAATTGTTAGCGGATGGTGAAGCATTTGGTGAGGCTGTTGAAGTCACAGCAGAAGATAATTGGACTTACACTTGGACTGGCCTAGACTTAAATGAAGCAGGCGAAGCAATTGTTTACACAGTTGAAGAAGTAGAAGTACCTGTGGATTATGAAGTAAGTGTTAACAATGATGATCATGGTAACCTAATGATCACGAATAGTTACGCACCAGAAACAACAGAAGTTTTAGTCTCTAAAATATGGGATGACGCTGATAACCAAGATGGCGTTCGACCAGACGCTGTGACGGTTAACCTATTAAATGGTTATGTAATTGAAGAATCAGTAGTATTAAGCGAAGAGAATGATTGGCAGTATACATTCACAGACTTACCAGTCTATGACAATGGTAATGAAGTTAACTACACTGTAACTGAAAACTCAGTGGAAGATTATTCTACTTCAATCGAAGCGACAGAAACAGATGAAGGTGTTAGCTACACAGTAACGAATACGCACACACCTGGAGAAACAACAGCAACAGTAACTAAAGTATGGGATGACGGTAATAATGAAGATGGAAATCGTCCGGATTCTGTAATCGTACAGCTTCTTGCGAATGGTGAAGCTTATGGTGAACCAGTAGAAGTAACGACTGATGATGACTGGACATTCACATGGACTGGTTTAGACTTGAATTCTGCTGGAGAAGCGATCAGCTACACAGTTGAAGAGCTTGAAGTTCCTGCTGAGTACCAAGTAAGTGTTAACAATGAAGATCATGGTAACTTAATGATCACGAATAGTTACACACCAGAAGGTCCGGGTGAGCCGGAAGAACCAGGTGAACCAGGAGAACCTGAAGAGCCTGAAGAGCCTGAAGAACCATCAGAACCGGGTGAACCTGAAGATCCAGAAGAACCATCAGAACCAGAATTACCTGAGACGGGTATTGCTTTAGGAACTTCTGTAGCTACAACATCATTAGTGTTGTTTGCATTAGGTGGATTAGTATTGTTCTTCACTAGAAGAAGATTCCAACAGTAAAACCTATATTTGAAAGATAAAAAGCAAGTCTACGATAAAATGCACTGTAACCCGAATAATAGACAGCTTATAAAAAGCGTCTCTTATTCGGGTTTTTCTATGCCCTAAAGATTATCTTGTTTATACTTAAATAAACTATCTGTATGGAGGGCTTATCATGGCTAGACATTTTATGTCTTTTGAAATTAAAGAACTGGAACAAAACCCAAATGTATTGAGGGTATCTGATCGATCTATTACGTATCATCCAGAATTTAAAATACGCGCAGTAGAAGCGCATGAACAAGGCTTTAGTCCCACACAAATCTTCCTCGATCATGGATTTGATTTGTCTGTCGTGGGTAAAGAACAACCGCAACGATGCTTGTCACGCTGGCGTCAAACATATGCGCAATACGGGCAAAGTGGTTTGGAACGCGATCAGCGTGGGCAAGGTGCCACAGGTCGTCCGACGAATAAAGCACTGAGCAGTGATGAGAAATTAAAGAAAGCCGAAGCGCGGATTAAATATTTGGAAGCCGAAAATGAATTTCTAAAAATGCTCGAGATGAAAGAAAGGCAGGTGAAACAGAACCATCGCAGTTAAAACCATGTGAGACTTATGAATTAATTGAAATGATTTGCCGGAATCATCAACTCAAAAACATGATTACTTACCTTTGTATGCTGGGAGAGGTGTCGAGAAGTGGCTATTATGCTTGGAAAAAGAATGAAGCAAACAGATCCGTTAGACAAATCAATGACGAAGCAGACATTGTACTCATTAAGAAAATCTATGATGCTGAGAAAGGTAAAGTCGGTGCCTTACAAATTAAAATAATCTTAGACAATGATTACCCTATTATTATGAATCACAAAAAGATTAGACGACTGATGAAAAAATATAATCTAGTGGCACGCATTCGTAGAGCGAATCCTTATAAATTAATGATGAAAGCAACGCAGGAACATAAAACGTGTAAAAACTTATTGAAGCGTGAGTTTGACCAAGGAGAGCCAGGGAAGGTCCTGTTAACCGATATCACCTACCTGTATTACGGTAAAGGTCAGAAAGCCTATTTATCCTGTGTGAAAGATGGTGCGACTCGAGAGATTGTTGCGCATGTGGTCACCACATCATTGAAAATGAACATCTTGTACCGGACTTTAAAACAACTCTCAGATACCGTGGATGAATTCCATCCAGAAGCACTCATTCATTCCGATCAAGGCTTTCACTATACCCATCCTGAGTTCCAATCTAAAGTGAAACAAATGGGATTGGTACAATCAATGTCGCGTCCGGGTAACTGCTGGGACAATGCTTCAATGGAATCATTTTTTGGGACTTTCAAAGATTGGGTCGATCATAAATCTTGCGCATCTTTAGAGGAACTTAAACATCAAACAAATGAATATATCAATAAGTATAATAATGAGCGCTATCAATGGGGAATAAATAAGATGACCCCGGCACAATACCGGGGTCACCTACTCACAGCCTAACGCTTTTATTAAATTGTCTATTTTATAGGTTACAGTTCAATCCAACCCCCCTTTATTTAAAAATTGACGGCTGCGATGATGAGCATAATCCAGCCGACGATAAAAGCGACACCGCCAATTGGAGTGACTGCGCCGAGTATTTTGATTTTCGACAGACTGAGTACATACAAGCTGCCTGAGAAAATGATAATACCGGCCAAGATGAGAGCTCCGGCCCAGATTAGGGAAGTCGATGATCCTAATAATGAAGAGTTCATTAATATTCCTATTGCCAACAATCCGGCCGCATGAAACATCTGGTATTGAACCGCGGTTTCCCAAACAGCCAAATACCGCTCTGATAAACGCTCTTTCAATGCGTGCGCCCCAAATGCGCCGAGTACAACTGCAAGCATCGCATTGACAGCACCAGCGATAATGAAAAATGTCATTGAATATCCTACTTTCTTTGAAATTATTTTTAATATTTAAAGCAGCATCAAGAATTTTTAAAGTGATCCACTAGCCATATTACTAGCTGTCAAAGATAGTGTAGACTGAAATAGAACACATAATTCATGGTAGAAGTTACAATGTAATGAATTTAGATATATAAATCGCTGTAATCCTATCTGGAATCGTTGTATTGTATCGATTATCATCAAACTCAATATATCAAAATAATAATGTGACTGGGGTGCAGATACATTGGCGGAATACGGTGATTACATAGCATTATTTCATTTTGATCATCTGATATACATTATTGGTCTGGTCATGATTGCATCTGCATTTTTCTTGAATATCACATTCGTTAAAAAACATAGAACAGTCATAACAATACTTTTAGTAATCATCATCATTGCCCAGCAAATCCTGCTCTACAGCGGCTATTATTTCGCAACCGGCGATGGCTCGGGATTCGATCTCTCAGAAGCGCTGCCGCTTCACTTGAGCCGTATCAATTCCATACTGGGTCTCATATATCTATTAACAAGGAACAGAAAAGTATTCAGCATCCTTACGATGTTCAGTCTGTTCGCCATACTGAGCTTCATCTATCCAAGCCAGGTCTACGGCATTACGCATCCGATTGGAATCAGCTTCTTTGTCAATCACATCATTACATTACTTTTACCATTCTACGGCATCATTGCTTATAACACGAAAATAAATCCCCACGACAGCCTGCGTGCATTACCGTGGTTCGTTCTTTACGTCGCTGTGGCCTGGTTCACGAACGAGTTAACCGGCGGCAATTATTTTTATCTGCGGGACAAGCCAGTCTTTGCAAGCCTGCCTGATGTCATTTACATTCCACTATCCATTGTATTTGCGTTTGTATTATTTAAATTAGGTGAAATAATGTATCGGAAGCTTAGACCAATATTAATAAAAAAACGCCCCTCTATTATAAAAATAGAAGGGCTTAATATTATTCTTCTGTTACTTTAAAGAATGTGCGGATTGCGGGAACACCTGTTCCAGGATGGTCTTCCTGATACGTCAATTGCGGTTTTCTGTAAATGTCCGGAAGTTCTCTCTGTCCCTGGTAAATCGAAGGATAGATATCAACTAAATGATAGCCGGGGTCTCCGGATGCAACGAGTGGAATTGTGAGTGTACCTTGTGATTCAAATGCACACACATAGCCAACGTACGCATTATCATAAGTTACACCGAGTGCGTTATCAAACTCAGTCCATCCGGAACCTTTAATTGTAATTGTGAAAGGTGTTCCCGGCGGGCCTTCCGCAGGTTCAATCGATACGATTGATGGTAAGATTCTAAAATATGTTTGACCATAAATTTCATCATCAACTTTAATATCTATTAAATGTTCGAGTCCGCCTAAATCATCCGGCACATCGAAATCAAATGTAAACTCACCGTTTTCATCTGTCGTCACACTGCCTAAATCAATGATGTGTGGACCAAATCCAGCTGCTGTAACTCTGTTACCCCGCATTGTATGCCAGTCAAACGTTACTTCAGCATTTTCCGGTAAGCCACTGCCTGATAGAACGACCGCTTCATCAACGATACCCGTCTCTTTATCTAAAGAGATTTCAACACCATCTTGATTTTCAGGTTCCGGTAAATCGATGCCGCCTGAAGCAGCATCAGGTGTTTCTTCTACATAATACATCTCGTCCTCTGGTTCACCATCAGTTATTTCAAACGTGAAGTTTTGTGTACTGATATAGTTGATTGCTGATGAACCGCGGCTTAAGTAAGGTGCACCAGACGCGCCACTTTCGATTGTTAAAGTATGCAAACCTTCCTTACCGGCAGCACGGATATTTGCTTTTGAAGTCCCGTCTGTAGAGATTGCTGTGAGCAAGCCCATATAAGCATTATCATAGTTTACATGCCATGTACTGCCATACATCTTCCAGCTTAAACCTTCACCGATAATCTCAATTTCTGTGCCAACTGGACCAGATTCCGGAGATATCGAGAAAACTGTTTCCACGAAGAAGTTTGCTTTTGCAGCACGTGTATCACCTTGATAGATGATAATATCATGGTCATCACCAAACCCTTCAGGGATAGTGATCTCACCACTCCAATTTCCATCTTCGTCAGCAGTACCTTCTCCAACTTCTTTTTCGATCTCTTGATAAACAGGACCGATGAATGAATAGTTGTCTTCACCCAATTCAAAGTCCCCATCCATATCAACGTAAACAACTGTTAAATCCTCTTCAGGTAATAGCGCCTCAGCAGTTAACTGGACGGTGTCACCAATTCTACCTTCTGTTTTATCAAGCGTTAATGTACCGTAGAGTGATGTTGTACTATCTTCTTCAGCTTCTTCCTCTGTACTTTCTGCAGTTTCATCCGCAGTCGGACTATTTTCAGAATCCTGAGCCGTATCATCCGATCCGCAGGCACCTAATACTAAAATTAAAGACAATAACAACACATACAATAAATTTTTAATTTTAAACATTATTATCCTTCAACCGTTTCTTGTTCTTCTTCTGGTTCAATAATTGTCATTTTAGAAGGCTCAACATTAAATGGCTCATAAGTGTATTCCTCGCCGTCAACTGTTGCGATAATTTCATACTCAAGCGTACCTGTTGCGTAATCCTCAGGGATTGTCCAGCCAACAGTGTAAAGCAATGTCTCTTCACCGTGTGGACCAAGCTCCATATCAAATTCCTGACCATCTTCCAACACAACTCTGACTTCAGCATCTTCAATCAGCTCTCCAGTATTTAGATCATTAACAGTCGCTCTAAATACCATACGCCAACCCTGCTCAAAACGACTGTTTACCACACAAATTGCATCTACAACTTCATGTGAATTTATAGTATCGCCATGTACTACAACAATTCTGTCTTCAGCATCATCAGTTGCAGCTTCTTCTGTGTCAGCATCATCGTTACACGCAACGAGTAACGCACTTGAAGCTAGCATAAGTGCAAAAACTGAAAAATTTCTTTTAATTGATTTCATAAGAAACCCTCCTTGTATATATGTAAATATGTAACATTTATAAAAAATAAGAGTACATACTTATTCACAATTACTATTATACTAGATAGCGTGAAAGATTACACTAGGTCTGATTGCTGATTTTTTATATAAGTATGAAACTAAGTTTTGGTTGGGGGAGGTGTGATTTGAGGTCGGTTTTTAGGTTGGAGGATATCAATGGAACAACTGATGCATTACCCATACAGAAATAACGCATTCTATCTATCATCGTATCTGTCCAATTGTCAGGAAACCCGTTTAATCTCTCAGCTTCGACAGGAGTAATAAGTCTCACAATGCCGTCTTGTTCGATTATATGTGAACTTCTATTTGTTGTTCCTTCACTTGTTAGCATCGTTCTCCCAGGTAAACTTAATGAATCTGTTGGGCTCATTCCACCTTCTGAAAAGTAGTATTTATGTCCATTCGAAGATGTTCTTTCGATTTTTTTTCTTCCTCTTAAATAATCAAATTTCTCTTTCTTTTCAGTACTAAGAATATATTTTGAATCATAATCTGGTTCTATAATTTCACCTAATGTTGTAGGTTGTTCTAAAATTGGTTTTGTATCTATTGTTGTAACTTTTCCATCTCTCATAATGCCTGAGTTCCAGAATTTATATGAAAAGGATTCCGAGATTTCAACAATATCAGAAGGCAATTCGATACTACTTATTCTCCCAGGCTTATTAGGTTCATTTTCGACTGGAAATGCTTTAGCAAATAAACCTTCTTTATATATGATTTTCTCATAATCAAATTTTACTAAGTCTTTAGCATATTTCATGTTGCGACGATACCCAAAAATAAAAACTCTTCTACGTCTCTGAGCATTTCCATATTCAGCCGCATTTATTACTCGCCATTCAATATCATATCCTAGCTCATTTAATGTAGCTAACATAACCGCAAAATCTCTTCCTCTTTGTTTAGAAGGAGACTCAAGTAGTCGATCCACATTTTCTAGTAGAATATATTTAGGAAAATTATTTTGGATAACTCTAATAATCTCCCAAAATAGCACACCTTTAATACCTTGTATTCCAAGTTCGCCGTTCAAAGAACGTGCTACAGAATAATCTTGGCAAGGAAAGCCACCGACTACCATATCAGCGTTTAGTTTTTCGAGATCGCTATCAGAAACTTTTGCAATATCTTCATTTATATGAATCCCTGAATCAAATCTAGAGTTGTAACAATCAAATGCATGTTGTACCTTTTTACCTGGTTCCCATTGATTTGCCCATGTAACTTCAAACAGATGATTATTAGTGTCTTCTAGTCCTAGCCTAAATCCACCAACACCTGCAAAAAGTTCTGCAACTTTTAATTTAGACATCGTTAATCAACTCCTAAAGTTAAATACAATATAATATTATATCGTAACACTATGTAAGATTAAGAGTTTGAGCTCGTAAATTAGATATTTAGCCTTTCGCCAGATTAGTTAACGATTCGCTTCTTAATGGGAGCAAACAATGCTCATGAATATACAAAAATATATTCTAAGGCTTACTGTTAGTGAATGGACTTTTGATAAGAGAAAACTGTATGAAATTTGTGAAACTGAAATGGTTTCCGCATCGATAATTTTACTTCACATGGAAACTAGTTATTAAATTCATAGTCGGGTACTTCAAAAATACTAGAAGTACCATTTTATATGATGAAATGTAATTATTTATTTAATAGGTTTTGAAGTGTTGATTTGTTTGAAATTTAACAAAGAATTTTGTATCCCTTATTTTGAAAGGATTTAAGGAACTTGAAATAAAATTACTTAATTAAATTTAGATTAAGATTTTACTATAATTCGGTTATTTTTGATTAATTGGACATGTTCAGGGTATCGTTTACCATACTAAAAATAGGTGGTGGCAGTATGAATGCAATACTCATATCTCTATTAGCAGCTTTAATGCTATTAGTCGGTATTGGACAAGCTGGATCAAGTGATGTCAATACAGGGGATAGTGACAATGGAATAGTCGGTACACCGGATGACGATGATGATTCTGAATCAGACGATGGTAATGGATCAGACAACTGGTCAGATGATGACAACGGTTCTGATGACGGAAACGGATCGGATGACGGTGACGACAATGGGTCAGATAATGGTGACGCAGATAATCCACTCGCGAATATTGAAGATTTAATGAATGGTTACTTTGAAGGTTTAAGAGCATATTACGATGAAGGTAACGAAGACGTATTTAACTTCTTAGAAAGTGACTCTGGTGACTTATACAATCAGATTGTTGAGAATGCTGAGTCTGGGGAATATGAAGACTTTATCGTCACATATTGGCAAGTAACTAATGTAGACACGCTACAACAAGGTGTTTATATGGTAACGATGGATAGAGAATATCAATATGGTGACGGTGAAACGATTAGCGATGAAGTAACGTATGCGATCCGTGAAACAGATGGTGAATTAGCAATCATCGATCAAGAACCTGAGGGTAATGATGACGATGATAATGGAGAAGATGATCCATTAGCTGAGATTGAACCAACGATGAACGGATTCTTTGATTCACTTGTTCTATATTATCAAGAAGGTGACGAAGCAGTATTTGAATACTTGGAAGCGAACTCTGGTGACTTATACGATGCTATTCTAGAAAACAGAGCAACGAATGAAGAAACTGGAGAATTTGACAACTTAGTATTCACATCATGGCAAGTGACTGACGTCGTTTCACCTGAAGGTGGTCTATATAATGTAACAATTGATGTAGAATACCAATATGGTGAAGATCAAACAGTGATTAGTGATGAGATGACATTTGCAATTAGAGACTTTGAAGATGAGTTGTTAATTGTTGATATCATTGAATCTGATGATGATGGTGAAGGAAATGGTGACGATAATCCATTAACGGAAATCGAGCCACTCATGAACGGTTACTTTGAAGCTCTAAGTGCATATTATAATGGCGGTAGTGCAGATGTATTTAACTATCTTGAAAACGACACGAGTGATTTATACAACACGATTGTTGAAAATGAGGAATCAGGTGATTTTGAAAACTTCCTAATCACTTACTGGCAAGTTCAAGATGTTGAAACAGTTGAGGAAGACTTATACCGCGTATTGATGGACAGAGAATACCAATTTGGTGATGATCAAGAAGGCGGAGATCAAGTCACTTATGTTATTCGTAACACAGATGATGGTTTAATTATTGTTGAGCAAGAATAGAATAATGCGTTGAACATTTAAAAGGTACCTCTAAACGGTTATTGTTTAGTGGTACCTCTTTTTTGTTACTTTATAGAATATTTTATTATATTTTATAGTGTCTGCATATACGTAAGCATAAAGTAGCCACCGGTATATACACCAAACGCGATGAGGACAAGGATGGCTTCGATGATTTTTTCTTTGTGGTTCTTAAATGCAATGAATGTATTTAGTAGTATGAGAAAAATTCCAGGTATAAAATATAGAACATTAAACGCTATTTTAGCTTCTGGACCTTCCGTTAAAAAAGGTACTAACATATTGAAAAATAGCGATTGGAATGGCGGAATGAATGAAGAAGTAAACATAAGAATTGCAGGAACGATGATGTAGCTAATGATGAAAGAAAAGCCGATCATCTCTTTTTTATCTCCACGTAAGAGAATACCCCGAAGTGGTGTATAGACAAGCAGTTGTATTAAAACAGCATTTAACAGCATTGATGTTACGCCTATTGCAAGCAAATAAATGACTACGCCAAGATTTGGATCCATTTGTTTTCCCCCTGATTTTTGCTTGATTTAATTATAAACCAAAAGATTAAACTATTTTAGAAACTTCGAACATCGGAACATATTTCTTGTGTATAATAAAACTGGTGTATTAATTTTTATGAAATATTTATTAAATTTATTTCACTACTATTGCAAGCTTTAAGCACGAGGAGGATTTACATGTTTCGCGTTGTTTTTAATGAAACAAGAAAGAAGATTGTACGAAATAAGAAAAATAGGTTGCTCGTTGTTTTAACGATTTTAGCGATTTTTATTTATACGTTGATCATTATGCCCGGTCAGACGCATCCAACGGAAGTGGATCGGTCGACTTTTAATTTACAGATGAGCACCGAGATGAATATGGCAGAAGAGCGATTGATTGATGGGACGATTGGTGTAAACCGAATGAGTGGTGTTGATACGTATTTATACTCTAAACAGCGTTATGAAACTTACGATACATATTTACAAGCCATTGAAGACGGAAACGCAAAACTATTTATAGATAATATTGCAAACGTTTGGCCGAATCATTTACGAGAGAATTTAGATGATTATGTGTACGATCGTGCGGGTCTTGATTTCAATGCGATTGTCTACGAACGTTCAACACTAACGCGCAATATCTCTTTGATTGCTCTGCACGATAACATCTCCATGCATACTGTACAGGAGAAAACTTCGATTCAGCAACTCTACTCTTTTTTTAAAGGTTACGGTCCATTAATCATATTTTTGGCTACTATTTTTATTGCGAGTGAAATATTAGTTGTGGATAGAAAACATAAGACTTTGAAAGCTGGTCCTCCAATCAGTTGGTGGAACTATATTTTATATCAATCCATTTCTACTTATATTATTATCGCAATATTTGCAGCAATTGCTATGACGTTATTTTTCTTTGTGAACGGGATTCTATATGGCACAGGTCCAGCTGATCTTCTTGTGAATCATTATATTTACAATTCTGAAGGTGGTCTGTCGAGTTTTAGAGGGGACCCATCACACTTTGAGACACAATATGCTTGGATGTTTGTATTAAAAGCGGTCGGTCTTGTCTTACTCATTATGTTTTTACTTATTCGCTTGAACGCACTATTTAGTTTAATTTTCAGAAATGAAATTTTAGTCATGGTGCTCGGATTTGCTATTGTACTTGTTACGATTATTTACGGTACAGATGGCTCTGGTGAAATTTTAGGTTTCCCAGGCTACTTCTTCCCTCAAAACTACTTTGAAGTGGGTAGTGTTGTCAGTGGAGAGAGAAACTATTTTGCTACGACGGATATGTATAACTTTGTGACAGGTTCTATAGTTATTGTATGTACGATTATCGTTGTTGAAATCTTGTTATACATCGCCTCTATTTGGATGAATAGGCAGAAGTTCGAAAGGGAGGTGCGCTAGATGAGAATTTTCAAATGGGAAATGTTGAAGATTTTAAGAGATTGGAAAGTAAGAATTTTACTTTTGGCATTGTTGATTTTCTTAGCGACGTTTTCAAGTTTTTATCAGAACCAAAATGTATCGTTGCCACTAGAAAACATTCGTGAGCAATACTCACAAGTTGAAAATGTATATTACGCGACTCCTGAAGCGCACTTAGAGACGGAAGTCGGACAGTACGTGGATGAATTGCTTGCTGAGAATCAATGGTTGCTCGGTATGCAGCGTTATATATTAAATCAGCGTGATGGGAATACTGTAGAAGGTATGGAAGAATTGGTTGGAAATTATGTTGAGCAAGGAATGCAGATCAACGAAAATATATTGACGCTCCATGCGGCGACTGATTTTGAATCGTATGATTTACTCGTACAGAATTTACCTTCTGTGGAGGAAGCAGAAGCGGAGATGCAGTTCTTAACGTATTTAAGTGAGAACGATGTCGACATTGACTGGAATCCGATGAGTCCAAGTTTGGTATTGTTTGAGTTAATCAATACGGTTGCGGGTATTTTCTTGTTCATTGTTGCTGCTGTCATGGGCGCAGACCGGTTCAGTTTAGACCAAGAACGCAACTGGAGTATTACACAAGGTATTCCATTGTCGTGGCATTTCCAGTGGCGCATGCGGACGTTTATTAACTGGATGTTGATATGGATTGTTTCCATTCTAGGTATTTTGATTTCATATTTCGTAAGTACGACTTATGCGGATACGGGGACGTTGTTATACCCAGTTCAGTTATACGGTCCGACATATGTTGAACATATTAGCGTACTCAGTTACGCCATTGTGGTGACATTGCTGGTGATGGTTTTAAGTTATTTAATTATTAAACTGTCCGTTGGACTGAGTTGGGTATTTAGAAATATTTACTTAACGATTGCAATCGTTGTCGGCGTGTTCTTTATCCCGTATATATTTACAGTTTTACCGGCTGGTAACGGGATGAATCCATTGTTGTATTTACAAATTGAACCGGTGCTCAATGGATTTTGGGATCCGATGTTTGTGAATATTCCAAGGATGATCGTTGCGTTCGCATTGATATTTATTATTATAGAAGTGCTGTTCTTCTTCATTTTCAAGTTGATTCCTACGCGAACAGGGAAGCTTGAAAGGAGGAAAAACTAATGAAAATACTTAAGTTTGGTATGTTAGCAAGTGCAGTTATGTTAAGTGGTTGTGCGTTTCACGGTATCATGCCAACACAATATGATGGTGAGCCGCTTGAGCGTGATGGTGAAGCAATTGAAGCATATGTAAATGACGGGCAGATAATAAATATAAATGCGGACCGTTATCCATTTATAGAAAGTAATGATTTAACTGGTTTAGCTGAAGTGGAAGGATCTGATGATGATACTGAGGTAATTGAAGCCGGTGAATATACGGTGCCCGATGATTTTGAACCTGGTATTTACCAGCTGGAAATTGGTGGTGATGTGAGCTCTTCTGCAGTCGTCGTCTATGACAGTGATGATGTGCGTGTGTTAGAGACATCGTTGCTCGGACGAAACGGGACGAGTCATGTGATGCTCGATGACGGATATCGTTTAGAGTTTAAAACACGGTTTGGGACTTTGAATGTAACACCGATTGAATCTGAAATGGTTGAAGCGGGTGAAGAGGGTCTTGTTATTCCGCAAGGAATATACATTGTAGGTGAGCATATTGAAGCTGGTGATTATTCTCTGAAAAGTGAAGAGTTACTGGTGATGCGAAATGATGGTGCACCAGAAGTGTTTTGGAATAGTTATGGCGTCACATACGAGCATGTCATGGAGCGCACAATGACAGATGATTACCGTCCGGATGAACTGGCAGAATCAGATTTAGAAGTCATCGTGAACTTATCTGAAGGTGATGTCGTCATAGTTGAGAAGGTATTAAGCATTCTAGAAAACTAACATAGAAAGAGGGGAAGGCATGTTCCGCTATGTATTTACTGAAACGATGAAACGAACTTGGCGCAACAGAAAATTAAGGCTATTGTTCGTGCTTACGGTTCTTTTGATTTTAGTTTATTGTATGTTAGTTTTACCTAGAACATCGACGAATGCGATATTTGATGCGACTGCGACGGAAGCACAAGTCGAGAATCATTACGGGACGAAAGAGAATCAACTCTCTTCGGGTACTGTACAATTTACACAATTCACAAGTTCGAACACTTACTCACAAGCAAAAAAAGATTTTGAAGAATTGTCACAGCTTCACTACGCCATTCAAGATGGTGACCTTGCGCGAATTATGCAGCTCACAGACCTCGGTATACGTGGTGTTGTCTCTGATGAAGGTGATGTACCGAGTTTATTTCCAGCACGAGAATCGAGTGATTTTGCATTACAGGGGTATTATTATGCTTCATCGAGTACAGAAGACTTGAATACGAATCAAGTCAGCACACACATGTTAGAAGATAAAACAGCAATTCAACAACTGTATCGATTTGTTGAACGTTACTTGCCATTTGCATTTTTGCTCATCACTGCGTTTATAGCGAGTGAAGTGCTCGTGTCGGACCGAAAACATCCGACGATAAAGGCAGGGAAACCGATTGATTGGCGCATGTATATCTTTTACCAATCCGTTGCTGTATTTGTCATCTGTGGACTGTACATGATCGGCACGATGGTGATATACACTGCGGTGAACGGGTTGTTGTTTGGATTTGGTCCGTTAGGTATCGAAATAACAAGCTATGCAATGACGCCGCAGGAAAACACGCTGATCAACACGTACAGGGGTGACATGTCATTCTTTGGCTATCAAAATGCGTGGATTTATGTTGGACTTTCGATGGTGTTCATTCTCGTAATGATGTATGTGCTCATTCGAGTTTCCATGTTGTTTTCTCTTATATTTAGACAAGATATGATCGTGCTTGTTCTATCGATTTTACTTGTCACAGTGTCATCGATTTATTTAGCGGATAGTTCTGCTGGTATTTTTGGCATTGATCCATGGTACTTGCCACATAACTATATTGAAATCGGACGCGTGTTAATGGGTGAAATGAACTATATTGCTTTTACTGATCAATTCACATTCGTTAATGGTTTAATCGCGATGGCATTTACGTTACTTGTCGTTGAAGTGTTGCTATTCGTTACTTCATTTATTATGAACAGACAGCGTTTCGAAAGGCAGGTGCGTTAACGATGAAGCTTGCTAAATGGGATTTTTTAAAGATTATAAGAGATTCAAAATCGCGTGTGTTGTTAATTGGGTTGTTTTTGTTCATCGGATCATTTTCGTATTTTTATCAGCAGAATGAGTTTTTAGATTTATCGGATGAATATTTATCAGAAAGTCACATTTATTTGGATACATTTAATGCATTGACGGATAGTAGTTTAGCGACAGAACAAGGTCAGGAAATCGATCGGCGACTTGCACGAAACCAAACGATCAGTGGGATGCTGGCATTTATTATCGGGCAAGATGAAGGTAATACAGTGCACGATTTAGAAAGCGTTGTTGGTGACTTTGTCGAACAAAGTATGGAGCTAAATGAAAATGTGCTATTTTTCTATGACCAAACTGACTTTCCGCAATATGATGCACTGATTCGACTCATGCCACCGAGAGAAGTGGCTTTAGAACAATATGAGCTATATGCTTATATGGCAGAGCGCGGCATACAAGTCGATGCAAACCAAGCATCACCAGGCATGGCATTATACAGTTTAATTCAGTTGTTATCCGGCGTGTTCATCATAATCATTGCAGCGGTAATCGGTGCAGATAGTTTTAGTCGGGACCAAGAAAGTAATTGGAGTATTACGCAAGGTCTGCCGGTGACGTGGCATCGTCAGTGGTATACGCGAACAGCGATTCATTGGAGCTTGATGTGGATCGTAATTTTAGTCGGAATCGTCACCTCCTTCTTAATCAGTTTAATCGGGGCAGACTCAACCGCACTAAATTATCCAGTGCCGCTTTATCAAGGGGAGAACGTCGCGTATGTCAGCGTGTTGACGTACACGGTCATCGTCACAATTCTCGTCATGATACTCAGCTACTTAGCACTTAGACTTGCGATTGGTATGAGTTTTATCTTTAGAAATATTTACTTAACGATCGCGCTCGTACTCATGGTGTTCTTTATCCCGTATGCGTTTTTAATCATACCGCCGATGTCGGATGTAAACCCGCTCTTATATTTACAAATCTCACCTGCACTTGAACAGTGGTGGTATCCACTGAATACGCAGTTGTGGCAAATGTTACTTAGCTTTGCTGTACTATTTATTGTAATTGAGCTCGTATTCCTATATGTATTTACACTAATTCCAACACGTATGGGTAAACTTGAAAGGAGAAGAAAATAATGTCATTACAAGTAAAAGATTTAACAATCAGTTATGGTAGCAACGTTGTATTAAAGGATATAAACTTCACGATTCAAGATAATACGATCATCGGTTTGGTCGCTCCAAACGGAACGGGGAAGACGACGTTATTCAATGCGATTATTCGTTTTATCCCGATTAATAAGGGTCAGATTATCGTCGATGGTAAAGTTTACAAAAATACGACGCGAGATGTACGTGCACTGCATAAACTCGTGACATTCTTCCCAGATCAAGCAGAGCTATATGAAGATTTTACTGGTGTTGAGCATATTCAAATGTATCGCGATATTTGGAACCCTGAAGAGAGAGATGTCCAAAAAATTATCGATCGATTAAATATGGACGGCTACGTCAGAGATAAAGTAAAGACATATTCTTTAGGTATGCGTCAGCGTTTATGCTTTGCGATGATGATTGCAGCCAATACGAAAATCATGTTCATGGATGAGATTATGAACGGTCTTGACCCAGTGAATGTCGAACTCGTCAGCCGTGTATTACAGGAGATTAAAGAAGAAGGTAAAATCATTATCGTTGCCAGCCACTTACTTGGTAACTTGGATGATTACTCAGATGAGATTTACTTTTTAAACAACAAAGATGTGTATTTTAGTTATGATCGTAAGACAAACACACGGGAATTCATTAAGGGTTATGTGTCAAAAGACAAGTTGGAGGCACTGCAGCCATTGCCAGCCGATACACTCTACTTAGAAACAGATCGAATCTGTATTCCGCTGGATGGTTTTGAGCGTGACTACGACCGCTTTGAAGTCGTAGAGCTACTCAGAAATCTGAGCGATGAAGAAGTTTCGATTGGCGTCCTTGGTACACAGGAGCATTACTTACGTATTTATAAAGGGGAGCAATCGTTGGAGCCGGATACATCTGATGGTGAAGGAGGTCAGACAGATGAGGATGATGAAACAGTCACAGGATATACTGCAGAAGAAAGTGGAACGCGTAAATCACGCAGGCGTGAAGAAACATCAGTTGCTGATTCTGACACTCGTTTCTAGTGTATTTCTGACAGGTTGTCAGTTTTACGGCATATGGCCACAGTCATATGATGGTATTCCGATAAACAACAATCCGGAAGGCAATGCACTGTTTCATGAAACAGGTGAGCTCACAAACTATAATCAGGAAATGCGTTATCCTTACATGGAAAGTACAGAGATATTATTAGCACCTGATGTGGATAATTCAATTACTGAAGCAGAAGTCGAAGATATGAAAGTCATTACATTTGAGCCAGGGGAGTATGTCGTCGGCGAAGATATTGATCCGGGAAGATATATTTCTTTTATGGACTTTGTAGACGGGACAGAGGCTGCTGCAATCATTGTGACGGATAATGACGACGTGCAAATATTAGAGTTAAACCTCGAAGGGCAAGCCCATTTGTATTTGAATGAAGGCTATACTGTGGAAGTCGTTTCAAGTCGCAATGAGGTCATGTTCAGACCGTTGATTGAAGAAACAGACCGCATGACAAACGATGGTGGATTCGTGATGCAGGGGCATCACATCATTGGCGATACGTTGCCGAGTGGTACGTATTCGTTAGAATCACTTGAATTATTGTTAATGCGTGCAGATGGTACACCACAAGTGTTTGTGAATACCGCAACGAACCTTGTCGTGCCGTTTTCGATGGGTGATTTACAAACGCTCAGTCCAGAAGATTATGAACGATTGTTTGGTGGAAATGAAGAGGAAGAAGACCAACTGTTAGTCGAACTGAATGACGGGGATGTCGTGATTAACGAACGCGGACTATCCATGTCGTTCGTTGAATAAGAATATTAAAAAAAGACCAATCCAAGTGATTGGTCTTTTTGGTGTTTAGAATAATACGACATGTATAATCGCACGAATAAACTGCAATTGACCTTCAAGTTCTTCAAGAGATGGGGCGAACATTTGAACGGTGATGACCAGTGCGTTCATCAACATATGCACCAACACAGGCACCATAATGCGTCCAGTAATAACATATAGAAAACTAAATGTATAACTCATCCCAAGGTACACAATCATATGTGTGAAATCTAAGTGCGCTAATCCAAATATCAGCCCACTAATCGTCGCTGCAATAAAGAATGCCACCCATTTTGGACCGGGCATAATTTCATAAATTTCTCCGAAAATTGCGCGTCTGAAGACGAACTCTTCGATGATCGGACCGAATATTGCAACGATTAAAATCATGTACGGTGCTTGGCCAATAATATCCATAATTGCACTCGTATTTTCACTTTCAACGGGTTGGTTGAGTAAACTAATATTGATGAAACTCATGATTGCTTGAGCGAACATCGCTAAAAACACACCACCGATAACCCATACGGTTGAAATCCCAATCGACGTTTGGTCACCACGCTCAATGCGATTTTTATTGGTATGTCGATTCATTAAAACGAAATAAATAATCGTCGCGATCACATAAGCAATGACTTGATAAGGAAGAGTTTTGAGTAATAATTCTTCAATTCCTATCTCAGGATTTTGATATGTAAAATAAACTGCGAAGGGTATACTTGATAGTTGTACTACTATAAATAAAACGATAAAAATCCCACTGTAAACGCGTCTCAAAAGGTGTTTCCTCCTAAATTATACTATTGCTATTTTCACATTAAAGATTTTCTTTATCAAGTGATAACGATTGATGTTGAGCACTAGATGAAACAGTAAAATTATTAGCCTTTTCTCTTGCAAATTTGACCAACTTTGATTAATATAAAAACAGGTTATCATTGCACGAATTATCGTGCAAATAACAGAAAATTATATGGAGGAATGTTTATGTTAAAACCATTAGGTAATCGTGTCGTTTTAGACATTTCAGAAAAGGAAGAAGTATCAAAAAGTGGTATTATTCTGACTGAATCAGCAAAAGAAAAACCTACACAAGGTGCGGTTGTTGCAGTTGGACCAGGTCGTCTAACTGATGATGGTAGTCGAGTGGCGCCAGAAGTTAAAGAAGGCGACACAGTCGTGTTTGCTCAATATGCAGGTACTGAGGTCAAAGACGGAGAGACAACATATCTTATTCTTACAGAAGATGAAATTTTAGCAGTGATTCAATAATCAGGGGGGAATATTTAACATGACTAAAGAAATTAAATTTGGTGAAGATGCTAGACAATCAATGCTTAGAGGTGTCGATAAACTTGCGAACGCCGTAAAAGTCACACTCGGTCCAAAAGGACGCAACGTCGTATTAGATAAACCTTTTACTGCACCACTTATCACGAATGATGGTGTAACAATTGCAAAAGAAATTGAACTTGAAGATCCATATGAAAATATGGGGGCAAAACTCGTCCAAGAGGTTGCAAACAAAACGAATGAAATTGCTGGTGATGGTACAACAACGGCAACTGTCCTTGCTCAAGCAATGATTCAAGAAGGTTTGAAGAACGTGACAAGTGGTGCGAATCCTGTTGGTATCCGCCAAGGTATGGCACAAGCAATAGAAGTTGCTGTATCAGAACTTTAACTCATCTCAGAGGCTGTGAATACAAAAGAATCTATTGCACAGGTAGGTTCGATTTCAGCAAATGATCCAGAAGTTGGGGAGTTTATCTCCGAAGCAATGGAGAAAGTTGGTAATGACGGTGTTATTACAATTGAAGAATCTAAAGGGTTTAAAACTGAACTTGAAGTAGTAGAAGGTATGCAGTTTGACCGTGGTTACTTATCACCTTATATGGTGACAGATTCAGAGAAAATGATTGCTGATTTAGAGAATCCATATATTTTAATCACAGATAAAAAGATTTCAAACTTCCAAGACTTATTACCACTTCTTGAACAAATCGTTGAATCAAGTCGACCGATTTTAATCGTAGCAGATGATGTGGATGGCGATGCTCTCAGCAACATGATCATCAACAAATTGCGTGGTACATTTACAGCAATTGCTGTGAAGGCACCAGGATTTGGTGACCGTCGTAAAGCAATGTTAGAAGACTTAGCAATCTTAACAGGTGGTCAAGTAATTACTGATGAGTTAGGTCTCGAGTTAAAAGAGACGACATTGGATATGCTTGGTCGTGCTGTGAAAGTTAACGTGACGAAAGAAGATACGACAATCGTTGAAGGTCAGGGCGATACAAACCTGATTGCTTCTCGTGTAGACTTGATTAAAGCACAAATAGAAGAAAGTGATTCTTCATTTGACACTGAAAAATTAAAAGAACGCTTAGCAAAATTAGCTGGCGGTGTTGCAGTAATCAACGTTGGTGCAGCAAGTGAAACTGAATTGAAAGAACGTAAATTACGTATTGAAGATGCATTGAACTCTACACGTGCAGCTGTTGAAGAAGGTATCGTTTCAGGTGGTGGTACTGCATTTGTAAACGTGTATTCTAAAGTTGCAGAAATCGAAGCAGAAGGCGATGTGAAAACAGGTGTTAACATCGTACTGAAAGCATTGGAAGCGCCGGTAAGACAAATCGCTGAGAACGCAGGTGTTGAAGGTGCAGTTATTTTAGAAACACTTAAAGGAAAAGCGATTGGCGAAGGTTACAACGCAGCAACAGATGAGTGGGTAAACATGATCGAAGCGGGTATTGTTGACCCGACGAAAGTAACACGCTCTGCATTGCAAAACGCAGGCTCAGTTTCAGCTATGTTCCTAACAACGGAAGCAGTCGTTGCAGACGTAAGTAAAGATGACGACGGCGGTGGCGCAGGCGGTATGGGCGGCGGCATGGGTATGCCGGGCATGATGTAAATTTAGATTTTTGAATATTGAGAAGCGTTCCCTCCGGATGTTTGGTGGAGGGAACGCTTTTTGTGTTGGTTTTATTTTGATTTTATGGATTTTGGTTTGAATTTTGGGTAGCGGATCATTCTGACTGGATTTACGTGTCAATGAGAGTTGCTCACAGACACGCAAATGGATTTGACGGACTATGAGATGTGCTCACGGACTTGCAAATGAATTTGACGGACTATGAGATGTGCTCACTGGCTTGCAAATGAATTTGACGGACTATGAGATGTGCTCACTGGCTTGCAAATGAATTTGACGGACTATGAGATG
>DYYI01000010.1:0-47277 GCA_020741755.1 Aliicoccus persicus
GAAATTGAACGATACTTCTCATCGATTTCTTCACCAAAGAATACATTGACTCCATCATTATTCGCGTCAATCAATTTTTCTAATCGTTGGTTTTGTACATCGCTGTACAAATTTTGCAATGTATCGACGTCTCCAACCATGCTTTCAATGATATGATCAAATCCTGCTGAACCATTTGTTATCGTTAACGATGCCAAATGGTTTTCTAATGCATTGTACAAATTATTCTTTAAAGTAAACAATACTTTTGGTACTTTCATCTCATTGATTATTTTCGGTAAGTCCGTCAACGGCTTATTTATGACCATTTGATTGATGTAACTCGTATACTGCTCGATATCCCCTAACGATAGCTCAATGTTACATTCAACTGGGATTTTCAAAACTTTTTTAGATGATAAAACGATCACTGCTAACACCAGTTTCGGTGTGAGATACGTCACGTATAAACCTCTAATATCGTCATCTTGATTCAGCAAAAATACTTGTGTGAGTTGCTTCGTAATGCCGCTGATATAGTTTGCGACTTGTTGCATATCACCCGTATTCAAAAGCTTTGTCATCGTTTCTCCAAGTTGTTCATTGGATTCGAGTGTATCCTGACTATCTTTAAACTGTTGATTAAGCCGCTTTACATAAAAACGCACAGCTTCACGCGTTGGTACACGACCCGCTGAAGTATGTGGTTTATTTAGCAATCCTAAATTTTCAAGTTTTGCCATTTCGTTGCGGACAGTTGCAGGTGATACATCAAGATCATAAGCCTCGATTAAATAATTGGAACTGAGTGGCGTCATATGATTCAAAAAATCATCAACAATCGACATGAGTATCAACTCTAGCCTTTCTGATAACACATAACCACCTCATTAGCACTCCTTGCTGTCGAGTGCTAATGTAAATTTATCAAATAGGTCAAAGAATGTCAACAACTTTGAATAGACTTTTTTATGAAGTTAAAAATTCTGAAAAAACATCATTCCCAACCATGCGTCCATCCTCAGTTAAAGTGATATACTCACCATCATCTTTCAGTAATTTTCTATTGACTAACTGCTCGATTTCTTCACCATAAATTGTTTCAATTGGTACATTAAACTTCTCTTTAAAACGTGATTTTGATACACCTTGATTCAACCTTAAACCTAAAAACATCTCTTCTTCATACTTTTCATTTATTGTTACATCATGACTCTCACGTACCGCATGACCCTTGTCGTTCATTGAGTCAATATAGTGTGTCACAGGCCGAACGTTTGATACGCGTTTGCTATTCACATAACCGTGACTGCCTGCACCGAGTCCATAATACTCATCATTTAACCAATATGTTTTATTATGTTCTGACTCATAATCGTCGATTGCAAAGTTGGAAATCTCATACTGTCTAAACCCGAGACCCTCTAATCCACTCATGACGGCTTCATAAATTTTTGCTTCACCTACACTGTCGGCAATATTTAATTTCCCATCTCTTGCTAAGTTATAAAACACAGTATGCGGTTCAACGATCAACGAGTACCATGAAATATGTTTTGGTTTAAACGCTTTAACGTAACTTAAACTCGTCTCAATATCTTTCAACGTTTCACCAGGTAAGTTGTACATCAGATCAAGCGAGTAATTCTCAAAGCCTATGTTTTGTAAATGTTCAATTAGATTTTCAACATGGTGAACGCTGTGTGTGCGACCTAATATTTTTAAAATATCATTATTAAATGACTGCACGCCGATGCTGAGTCGATTGACACCATACGATAGTAATAAGTCAATTTTTTCTGTCGTCAATTCATCTGGATTTGCTTCAAATGTAAATTCATCCGTACATTCAAATCGTGACGTAATTGCCTGTAGCAACGTTTCTAACTGTTCCATCGATAACGCTGTCGGTGTACCACCACCAACAAAAATTGTTTTGAATGTCTTCGTCTCTACAGTATCCATCTCTTTGATCAATGCATCGATGTATTCATCTACCGGTTGATTATCAATCAACACTTTCGTAAAGTCACAATACGTACAGATTCGATTACAAAACGGAATATGCATATAGATGCTTTTTATCATACGAATGCCTCCAAAAAATTAGGCTGGACAAGTCAATTACACACTTGTCTCAGCCTTTGAATTAATCATCATCCATTTTAAGCACTGCAAGGAAAGCTTCTTGTGGTATTTCTACACTACCCACTGCTTTCATTTTCTTTTTACCTTCTTTTTGTTTCTCAAGTAACTTACGCTTACGTGAAATATCTCCACCGTAACATTTTGCAATGACGTTTTTACCCATTGATTTTATATTCGTACGAGACACGATCTTATTACCGATCGCTGCTTGAATAGGTACTTCGAACTGCTGACGTGGAATAAGCGTCTTTAATTTTTCAACGATGACTTTACCACGTTCATGAGCGAAATCTCTATGTACGATGATAGATAATGCATCGACTTTTTCTTGATTGAGTAAAATGTCCATCTTAACTAAGCGACTTTCCTTATTGCCGATAAACTCATAATCAAATGATGCATAGCCTTTCGTATTAGATTTCAATTGATCAAAGAAATCAAACACGATTTCTGATAATGGAATTTCATATTGTACATTCACACGAATATCATCGATATAGTCCATCGTTAAGAAGTTACCACGACGTTTTTGACAAAGCTCCATGACAGAACCGACATAATCATTTGGCACCATGATCGTCGCTTTAACATATGGTTCTTTCAATTGTTCTATCTTTTGTGGGTCTGGCATTTTTGATGGGTTATCCACGACAATCGTTTCACCATCCGTCATGTGCACTTCGTAAATTACAGATGGTGCAGTCGCGATTAATTCAATACCAAACTCACGCTCGATGCGCTCTTGAATAATTTCCATATGAAGTAAACCTAAGAAACCTGTTCGGTAGCCAAATCCTAATGCTTGTGATGTCTCTGGTTCATATTCAAGAGAAGAGTCGTTCAACTGTAATTTTTCTAAAGCTTCTCTAAGATCATTATATTTTGCAGAATCAATCGGATAAAGACCACAGAACACCATCGGATTCATCTTCTTGTAACCTTGTAATGGTTCTGCTGCTGGATTGTTCGCAAGCGTAATTGTATCCCCAACATTTGAGTCTGCAACATTTTTGATCGACGCTGTAATAAATCCAACATCACCGACCGTCAGTTCATCCACTGTCATCGGTTTTGGTGTATTGATACCCACTTCAATCACTTCAAACGTTTTACCAGTCGACATCATTTTGATTTTGTCGCCTGCTTTAACCGTTCCATCCATAATTCTTATCGATGAAATAACACCGCGATATGCATCGAATACGGAGTCAAAAATTAGTGCTTTAAGTGGTGCTTCCGGATCACCACTTGGTGGTGGCACGACTTCAACAATACGCTCAAGTATTTCTTCAATACCGATATTTGCTTTAGCCGAAGCAGGAATTGCATCCTCTGCAGGCAATCCAATTACGTCTTCTACTTCTTGAGCGATTCGGTCTGGATCCGCTGCTGGTAAGTCAATCTTATTAATGACAGGCACAAGTTCTAAATCATTATCGAGTGCCAAATAAACATTTGCGAGTGTTTGTGCCTCAATACCTTGCGCTGCATCGACAACAAGAATTGCCCCTTCACAAGCAGCAAGCGAACGTGACACTTCGTATGTAAAATCGACGTGTCCCGGGGTATCTATAAGGTGGAATGTATAGTCCTCTCCATCTTTTGCTGTATACTTTAGTTGAACAGCATTCAATTTAATCGTAATTCCTCGCTCACGTTCTAAATCCATGGAATCGAGCAATTGAGTTTTCATATCTCGTGTTGCTACAGATTGCGTATTTTCTAAAATACGGTCTGCTAACGTCGATTTCCCATGGTCGATATGTGCAATTATCGAGAAATTACGTATGTTTTTCTGTCTCTTTAAACGGTCTTCATTGTTCATACTGAGGTACCAACTTTCTTTTTCGCAATGTAATAATTATAACAATTCCATGTTGATGTATCAATTGATTTAAAACTTATGATTGCAAAGACTCTCGAGTTTTGGTAAAATGTTTTTTGTTGCAATAAAAAGTTGTAAATTTTGTTGGAGGTGACATTATGCCGAATATTAAATCATCTAAAAAACGTGTATTAACAAATGAAAAAGCACGTGTTCAAAACATTGCTCAGAAAAATGAAATGCGTACAGCGATTAAAAAAGCACAGGTTGCTAAAGCTGAAGATACTGATAACAGAGAAGAACTTACTTCTGCTGCAGTAAAGCACATTGATAAAGCAGTTAAAAAGAATTTAATTCACAAAAACAAAGGTTCTCGTATGAAATCTCAATTGATGGCTAAATAATTGAGTATTAAAATAACCGATTGTCTCGATTCATTTTCGAGATAATCGGTTATTTTTTTAAACTTCTAATATAAATGTTTCAAACAGTGTTTGGTGATCAAGATAGCTCGATTTCATTTGATAATCGATGTCGCGACACTTCACAATCTTTTTAAACAAACTATCCACACTGACACCACTGACACTTCTTGATGCAAGTTGTACCGGATATGGATGGGATTTAATCGTGCGTGCAATATATGCTTGGTCAAAGCCTTTGCTAGATAACAACTTCACTTGGTACATCAAGCGGAACTGTCTCGTAATAAGTGCTAACAATTTAATCGGTTCTTCTTTTTGTAAGATTAAATGACGAACGAGTTGCACCGCTTCTAACTTTTTACCTGTTATAATCAGTTCTGATAATTTAAATACATTGCTATCTAAACTATCGCTGACGACATCTTCAATATCATCAATATGTAATTCACGATCTCCGTAAAGAACGAGCTTGTCGATTTCATTCATTACCGTTTCATAATCCACACCAGTCTTCGCAATTAAACGATTCAGTGCATCAGGTGTAATTTGGATATCATTCTCTAAAAACACTTCAGAAGCAAACTTCTTCAGTTCGTTTTCACCCATCGGTTTTACTTCATGTACAATGCCGTGCTTGCCCATCAACTTTGTGATTTTCTTTCGCTTATCTAACTTTTCACTGTAAACTTCAAAAATGATTAGTGTATCATCGTTTTTATTTTCTAAATACTCAACAAGCAAGTCTATGTTATGCTTCACTTCAGCGCGTACTTTTTGTCCTGTGAACACAAATGCATCGGTAACAACAATGACTTTGCGCTCAGAAAACATCGGTAAAATTTGTGCTTCATCGACCAATGCTTCAATCGTATGCTCTTTTAAATTCAGTTTTACCAAATTGAAATCATCGATTTCATCGAGATAGTCTTTTGCAAGTTTATTCGACATCTCATTGATGCGTCTTATATTCGTCCCGTGTATCAATTGTAGTAAGTTCATGGAAACACTCCAAATAAATTATAGATATATTATAGCTTTTTTCTTCGTTTTTATATATACTTATTAATGATATGACAAGAGAAACATAGGAGGATATGTTAATGAATAAGTTCGAACATCATAAGCAATCAAAAAGTAACGACGTAATTGATGCAGGTAAAGGCTTTGTTATTGGCTTTCTTGCATTAACAGTAATCTATGCTATTCCTCACATTGTTGAGATCGTTTCGAGATAATCTCTTATAATCTAACCTTAGATTTAAATTTATTAAAGAACACTGCGATGAAAAATTCGCAGTGTTTTTTTATTTCTTAATCATGCACTGCGTGTCATTACCCAGTTTAGACGCCACACATAATGTATCACCATCAATTACCATCTCAACCATCCCGACCTCATTTGTCGAAAGAATTAACATGCCAGAGAGTGTATCTAAGACACTGTCATGTGGGTGGCCGTAGCGATTATCGACGCCTGCAGATATTAACGCAATATTTGGAGACAACCATTCTATAAACTCAGAACTACTTGATGTATCAGACCCATGATGCCCGACCTTTAATATATCTGCTTCAACCGGTTGATAGCTTTCCATTAATAACTGCTCTTCACCTACACCCGCATCGCCTGTAAAAAGTATTGAGAATTTTCCAAGTTGAATATATAGAACAATCGAGCTACCGTTTGAACCTTCTTGTATTTCAGCATCCATTGGTGAAAGTACACGTATATTAATATTTCCAATCTCAAAACTTTGGTTTTCCAAAGGATCAACAAGTGGGATATCATATGCCCAAAATTCATTAAATGCAGGATCTCTCATATTTGCCATGACATAATGAATATTCACCTTGTTTGCAATATGATCAAACTCTCCAACATGATCTAAATCGATATGACTGAGTACAACCATATCTATCTGATTGATCCCTGACTGCTTTAAATATGGCAATAACGTACGATCCGACAGTCGAATGTGTGGGGTATCCATATAAAATCTACCACCTGTATCGATGAGAATCGTCTTGTTTTGTCGCATATCTTGGATTAGAAAAGCATCCCCTTGCCCCACATCAACCATCGTAATTTTAAAATCATGTGATGAATAATATTGATTGAACATTACGGTAGCAAAGAAGATAAGAAGTGAAATAATTGCATGATTAATTTTATTTTTACAAATTGCCATCGTCGATGTCACCGTTGTGATGAGCAAAATTATTATTGGAACATTGGATAAGTTCGTCATAAACATTCGGTGTTGAAAGGCATTAGATAAATATAAAATCACTTGTTTTAAATTTGAGAATATGAAATGAAATAAATAGTCAAATAGTCCATTGATTCCAATTAGACTGGCGATGTTGAAAATAATGACGGATGGAAAAATGACAACGGAAAAAAGTGGTACAAATATGAGGTTCATTAAAATACCACTGATGCTGAGATCATTAAAATGGATGAGTAGAATGAGCAGCGTACTGATTTCTGAAATGACAGTGATCATGAACAGCTGGACGAATGGGCCTCGGTTCAAAATATAGTGTCTGGTTAAGAGGATAAAATAAGTCGTTATATATGAGAGTTGAAATCCCGCATTATAAATAATGTTTGGATGATATAAAAATTGAAATATGGCGGTCAATGATATAATCGTCATGTATGGTCGTGTTCTAAAAAATGATGTGATGAGCAATAGTACAGCCATTAACACAGCACGAACGACACTCGGGCTGAATAGATTTAATAATAAGAAACATAGCAACATAATGATCAATATGATTTTTATCCATTCTAGAGGGATTCTCATACGTTTGAGCACATAATATAAGACACCAGTTAAAAAGGCGACATGGGTGCCAGAAATGACGTATAGATGGTATATGCCTAACTTTTGCAATCCATCAAAAAGTTCTGAATCAATATAGCTCTTAATGCCGATCGAAAGTGTCAGCATATCGAATTTATAATCATGCTCGGTCGCATTGAGAATCCTTTGAATGTATTTATCTCTAAACGCGTTGATCTGCATACCGATTGTAAGTGGTCCATGTTCACACAGTGTCGATGTGTCATCATAAATCCTTCCGTTAATACCATTCATGACCATGCGGAGTGAATCGTCTTCTTTGATCATGTTGCGCTGTGAGTTACCTTGAAATATTTCGTAGTTACCATAACAGCGCATGCCGATTTCATAGTGTTCATCGGAGTACATCTCATAGGTTTCTCGATTTGAATCCACGATATAAATGATATCATCAGTATAATATTTGTAACCAACAACTGTGACTTCTGATAAAGATTCTATAGGGGTCATTTTGGGCATAAAAATAACAGCCATCGTCATGATCGCTGTTAAGAGGATACAATATATTAAACGCCAAAATTGCCTTGTTTGTTGCCATAGGATAAACAACATTGCTGCACATAAAAAGAAACCAATAAACGCATTTTCTACCAACACGACAGCAACGACTATCGTAAGAAAACATACGAATGCAATCATCTATTCACTCAAATATTCAATAATTTGTGATGGCTCAAATGGTATGCGTTCAACATGGACGTTATTTTGTTCAAATAAATATTCTGCATACGGATGATTTTTATAGTCTTCTCTATAGAATATGTTTTTTATACCGGCTTGAATGATTGACTTACTACAGTGCACACAAGGGAAATGTGTAACATATATTGAAGCACCTTCAGTCGACACACCAAATTTAGAACACTGTAAAATCGAATTGATTTCTGCATGAATGGTACGAATACAATGTCCATCTTCCATCAAACAACCGACATCGATACAATGCTCTTCTCCTGAAACAGAGCCGTTGTATCCACTAGAAATGACACGGTTATCTTTAACGATTGTTGCGCCAACTTTTAAACGAGAACATGTTGAACGTAAGCTCAACAATTGTGTTTGTGCCATGAAGTAATCGTGCCAATTTATTCGCATTTATACTAACTCCCTACTCAACAACGATGTGTTGCTCTAAATTTTGAAATTTCTTCTCTCCGATGCCACTCACTTGCATTAGATCAGCTGTATTCATAAACAAACCATTTTGCTCTCGATATTCTATAATCGATTGTGCTGTTTTCTCACCAACACCATTCAATCTCATCAGTACTTCAATGGATGCAGTGTTGATATTGATCAAATCATTATCTACTTCGTGTGCTGAATCGTATTCATTCACATACGTGTTTGGAATCAAATCTGCTTCATCTTCAAATGGAACGTAGACCACCTGTTCATCCTTTAGCTTCATGGATTGGTTTACGTGGAGTAAATCACCTTCCGGTTGTACAACGGCTTTTTCAAGCACATTTTTGACCCGTGCATCTGCTGGCAACTCATACACACCCGGATAAAGCACTGCACCCTTTACTTCGACAAAAATCATATCTGGTAAGGTATAGTTTTCAACAGGTTCTTCAATCTCCTCAATTTCAACAGGTTCATACGACTCAATCGCAACGACTTCGGTTGCAGCTGGTTGCCAATTTTTATACACGAAAAACAGAACAACAGCAACAACACCGACACCAATTAACAAATGTTTATTATTTTGTAAAAATACAATCATTTTATCTCTCCTTTTTTAACCCTCTATCTATATATGCTTAAAAAAGGTGAGTTATTTTTTTAACTTATAAAATTTGTTAATATTTTTTATGATTTTTGCAAAATATAAAAAATTCTTTCGCATTCTGTCGTCACTTTATTGCTCGAATCAAAATCACTAAATGTATGGATAAGTTCTAAAGTACTTTCTTTAATCATGTTCACGATATCTTCGTGTGGATATGTCCGTTGTGAAAATGACTCTGTCGTCTTAACATATGTACCATTCTCTGCTTGATTGAAAAAAATCAGCTCGTGATCAACAGAATACGGTGATTCTCCACGGTGTGCAAACCAAATGTAACTGATTGTTTCTAAATCATCGGCATATGTCTGATCATTAAATTCCGTCATCATTTTATACATGCTATGACTATCGAAAATAAATACGCCACCAGGATCCAAATGTTTTGATACACGTTCGATGAACATGCTGACTTCGTTTAAGTCATCTAGATAGTTAATGACATCACTATTCGCTGTGATGACATCAAATGTACGATCGTAGTCAAATGACTGCATATTTTGTACAGAAAGTTGCAATGATGAATCGTTTTCTTTTGCAATCGAAATCATCTCTCGTGACGCATCAAAACCAAACTTTTCCTCGATATCAAGTGCTGATAAAATGCGACCTGTACCACAGCCTATATCTAAAACAGAATGCTTATGTTCCAAATATGGTGAGATGATGTCTACCCAAAGATTATCCGGCACATCATAGGTCAAGGCATCATACATGCTTGCAAAATGGTTAGTCAAGCTTCTCACCTGACGTAAACAATCGTTCTAAATTATAGTAACTTCTTTCTGGTTTTAAGAAGATATGAACGATGACGTCTTCTGCATCAACGAGTACCCATTTACCTTCTTTCATACCTTCTACAAGTACATCTTTGCCTTGTTCTCTTGCAATTTCAATCACGTGTTCTGAAATTGCTTGAACTTGTCGATCTGAACCTGCATGACAAATGATATAGTAATCTGTTACAGAGCTCGATTCTTTCACATTAAATGTTGCAATATCATCCGCACGTTTATCATCACATGCTTCAACTAAAATATTTAATAGTTCTTTACTTGTCAAAAAATCATTCCTTCACCATATTATAATAATTCAAGCATTCGATTGTTCGCGGGTAAATGGTTTTGTCTGATTTAAGCAAATGTTTAATCGTTGCTTTTGTTATTTCATACACTGCCAAATCCAAGTGTTTGTCTTCGTAAACAATCTTCCGAATGTCATCAACGTTCTTTTGATCTCGTTCAGGTTCAATATAGTCTGCCACATAAATGATTTTTTCATTCAATGTCATGTGGTCACGACCTGAAGTGTGGTTGGAAATTGCCAATAATATTTCATCATTTTTAATACCATAATCATCTCGCATTTTAATTGCCGCAACTGGACCATGTAACAATTCTTTATTGAAACCGAGCAGTGCAGGATCCAGCTTTTCACGAATTACAATCTGATACATCTCACTGAGTTCATCATACTTACAATAGTCATGTAAAATGCCTGCGAGTTCACAGTTATATTTATCGCCGTTAAACATTTCAGCAAGCTTAACTGCTGTCTCAGCAACACGCACGCTATGTTCAAAGCGTTTTTTTGGTAATTTATGACGTACGATTTCCAAAGCTTTTTCTATGTCCATGTCAATGATTCTCCTTTAAATACTGATAGACCGTATGCGGTACCAAGTGTTGAAATGGTTCATTGTTCACCATCCGCT
Organism: Aliicoccus persicus; assembly: GCA_020741755.1. Lineage (GTDB taxonomy): Bacteria > Bacillota > Bacilli > Staphylococcales > Salinicoccaceae > Aliicoccus > Aliicoccus persicus_A. The sequence continues at coordinate 10,754 of DYYI01000010.1, forward strand.
CTCGAATTAAAGTGGATGAGACATCAAAAATTGGTATTTCTACTTTCTCAAATGGTGATTGAATTGTGATATCTTCATGATTTCGACTGACGACAACAACTTTATATATCTCGAGTATATCCTTAGACTTGTACCACTTATCAAAATTCTCATACTGATCTGTTCCGATAATAAAAATGATTTCATCATCAGGATATAATTCATTAAAGTATTGAAGCGTATTATACGAATAAATACTCTTCCCTTGGGAAATCTCAAAATCTGTAACCTCAACATCATCATACGCTTCTACAGCGAGTGAAACACACTTCATTCGTGCATCTGCTCCCAATGTTGATGATGTTTTATGCGGCGATAAAAAAGCTGGCACAACGATTATTTTATCTAACCCTAGCGCAAACTTAACCTCTTCAACAACATTCACATGGCCGACATGTATCGGATCGAAAGTTCCTCCAAATATACCTATCTTCATACGAGTTCAATTCGTTTATTGTTCGTAGATTCTCTATACAGAATGATTGTATTCCCAATCACAGTAACGATTTCACTATTCGTTTGCATGGAAATTTGGTCAGCTAAATCTTTTTTATCTTCTTCAGCATTTTGTAATACTGAGATTTTTATGAGTTCACGTTTTTCTAACAAATCATCGATTTGAGAGATGAAGTTATCATTGATTCCATTTTTTCCAATTTGAAACAATGGATTTAAATGATGCGCTTCTTTCTTTAATTGACTCACTTGTTTTGATGTCAACGTCATTTGACAACCTCCTTAAATAATCGTTTTAAGCATTTCTTTCACTGCATTCGTCTGACCCACTTTGCCAGTCCAAATAGCGTATGCGTCCATTGCTTGATGGACGAGCATATTTAAACCACCGATACTATTGCCATTAAAGTATGACAAAAACGGTGTTTTCGTATGATAGATTAAATCGATGCCAATCGCATCATTTTTAAAGTTTGGTTCAATACCGAGTGTTTCAATGACATCTTCTCCGTTTAAACCGATCGGTGTTGCATTGATGATGCAGTCATATTGAGACAGATCAACATTACCAAAATGAAGCACTTCATAAGGTAATTCCGAAAACTTTTTCATTTTCTCAACATTTCGCACAGCAACGGTTACAGTTCCACCTAACTGATGATGGACATAGTGCACCGCTTTCGCTGCACCGCCACCACCGAGTATGAGAACTTTCATATCTTTAGCAATATCAAAATGTTCGAGTAACATTTTTTTATAACCGGATACATCTGTATTATAGCCGATTAATCGACCGTCATTCACATGAACAGTATTCACTGCACCGATCGATGTTGCTTCAGGCGATATTTTATCCAAGTATTTCATAATCGTTTGTTTATGTGGAATCGTCACATTGAGCCCAAGCAGATGTTTATCTTCTATCGTTTGTCTAATATTTGGTAACTGCTCTGGTGTAATATGCAGCGCCACATACGTATGGTCATCACCGTTTAACTCAAAGTTATGGTTATGAATGTTCGGTGATAACGTATGTTTAATTGGATCTCCAATTACAGCAAAATTTGTCATTTAGTTCATTCCTTTAAACATTGACGGTCGCGTATACACCTCTACGTGTTCTGGTACCTTAACTTCAATCGTTGCACTATCGCGAATTGCAACAAATCCAAGACCGCTGATTAATACATCGGTTCCGCCTTCTACTTCGAAAGTTTTGACACGCGAATGGTCAAGTACCGGTTCTTCTAATGTTGGTGGAGCAAGTAATCCATTAAAATGGTTATCGTAAAACGATTCATGATTTTCATATTTTGTTCTATGAATCTTAATCCTGTCACTCACATAAATCGTAAAACTATTGTCCTGGCCACCGACATATGAAACAGCAGCAAGTGGTCCTAGAAATAGTGTTTGTCCCGCATTCAGCTGGAAAGTTTTCGGTTTTAATTCTTTTGTTGGCATAATATATTTCAAATCTTCTGGCGCAACGTTTCGCGTCATCTGTGATTCAACAACAATACCTGGCGTATCAAAGATAAAACTGCCATCACCGAGTGGTATATCGATCAAATCAAGCGTCGTCCCTGGAAAACGACTCGTCGTAATAATTTCTTTTTCACCGCTCGTATTCTCAATCAACCGGTTGATCAATGTTGATTTCCCGACGTTTGTCGTACCGACGACATAGACATCCTCATTCGTGCGGTATCGATTGATTGTCTTTAATAATTGGTCAATTCCATGATTTTTCTTTGCACTAATAGCCACCGCATCAACGAGTTTAATGCCCTCTTTACTCAGCAAAAACTTCACTTGATGAATCAAGCGCCCGATATTTACAGATTTAGGTAATATATCCATTTTATTTAATACAACGATGACATTCTTATCACCGACGATGCGGTTAAACGATGGGATAATACTACTATCAAAATCAAAGATATCAAAGACTTTAACGATTAAACCGTCTGCCTCGTACAGTGCGTTTAACATCGTTAAATAGTCCCCAGAGTTTACATTGATATCCATGACTTCGTTATAATTTTTTAATCTAAAACAACGCTTACAAATTGCATTTTCATTATCCATCCCACTCTTCGGAATGAATCCTGGCGCATTTTCATCAACCGTTTGCAGTGTTGCACCACAACCGATACATTTTGCGTTACTCAATCGTCTCCCTCCAATTCACTAGACCTTTTCTATTAAACTGTTTCAAAATTAACGATTCAATAAAACGGTTCAACTTCGTCGCAAGCGCATCCTTATCTTTTATCGGACGCACTAACGCACTATCTACACCGACGCGTCGTGAGCCCAGTACATCCGTCATCACTTGGTCCCCAATCATCAATGTCTCATGCGGATAAACACCGAATGCGCGCATGGCTTTCGTAAATCCTTTACTAAATGGTTTTCTTGCAGAGTCTATGTAGATAAATTCTTCAGGCTCTGAAAATGCAGATACGCGGTCATATTTTCCGTTTGATACGATCATGATCTTAATTTCTGATTCATCAAGTGCATTAAACCATGTATTCACAACTTCATTTGAGTTTGCTTCGTCATAGGCAACTAACGTGTTATCTAAATCAATCATCACTGCTTTATAACCCTTTTCCTTTAATACTTCAGGTGTAATGTCAGAAAAATGATTGACGAAATAAGTGGGTAAAAATAAATCTTCTAAAATTTTCATATATACCTCATATCTAACCTAATTTTAACACAATAAAAGCACCCTTATAAAAGGTGCTTATTCTGTAATGTCTAGCTCTTCTGTTTCTGTATCTGCGTAAATTAAATAACCAATTACGACTGTAATCATAATAGATGCAATCATTAAGAAAACCATATATAGATTCCTCCGTTACATTTGATTCAATAATAATTTTACAACGTTAGACGAGTTAATACAAGCGATCTCGAGAAACTCATCGTATTTCATTTCAGCACGATCATTCGCATCATCCGATATCGAACGGATAATAATGAACGGTACGTCAAACTGATAACAGACTTGCGCAATCGGTGCAGATTCCATATCAACGGCAAGTGAATCACTAAATTTTTCGACGATAGATGCCTTCATCTCAACATCACCTATAAATGAGTCACCACTGACGATAAGTCCTTTTTTCATCTTTACATCTACATGGTTGTCGATGATTTGAGTCACTTTATCGAGGAGCTCAGTATCCGTTTTATAACTGAGTGGCATACCGGGAACTTGACCATATTGATAGTTGAAGTTCACCGCATCGACGTCATGATGAATCACATGACTGCTTACAACTATGTCTGTCACACTCACTTCAGCATGTAAGCTACCTGCAACACCCGTATTAATCACATAATCCACATTAAAGTGATGGATTAACAATGTCGTGATTATACTTGCGTTCACTTTACCGATACCAGACTCTACTAAGACAATCGATTGATTATTCAGCATACCTTCATAAAATGACGCATGTGCAATTTTCGTTTCACGCGTAACTTTCATATCTCCAAGAAGTATTTCTACTTCTGGTGCCATCGCACCGATGATTCCTATCGTTTTCTTAGTCAATGCTTACGATTTTCACTTTCATATCATTACCATTTGGTAGCGGCACAGTTACTGTATCGTTTAGTTTTTTACCCATCAAAGCTTTTGCAATTGGTGATTCATTTGAAATCTTGCCCTCAAATGGATCCGCTTCAGCAGAACCAACAATTGTGTAAACTTCTTTGTCTCCGTCTGGAATCTCTTCAAAAGTAACTGTTTTACCGATATTTACTGAGTTATTATCGCCATTTTCTGTAATGATTTTTGCATGACGAATCATATCTTCAATTTTAGAAATTTCCTGTTCAACGAAACCTTGCTCGTCTTTTGCTGCATCGTACTCAGAGTTCTCAGATAAGTCACCGAAACTTCTCGCAACTTTGATCTTTTCTACGACTTCTGGTCGCTTAATCGTTTTTAAATACTCTAACTCTTCTTCTAACTTGTTAAATCCTTCTTGCGTCATTGGAAATTCTTTAGTGTTGTTCATAATCCTATCTCCTTAAATTATCTACTTATAATTAAAAGTCCGTCCCCCACTGGTAAAAATGACGCGTGGAATTCGGACGTTGCAACAAATTGATTAAATGCATCTACTTTTTTAACCATTTTGTTTAAGTTTTTGTTGGTGATTTCATCTTCAATAACCAGTCCGCGCGCGAGTATATTATCGACAATAATTATTCCAGATTCATCTAGTAATGGTTCAAACTTCTCAAAGAAAAATTGATTGTTTGCTTTAGAAGCATCAATAAATAACATGTCAAAATGACCGAGCGCATCAGGGTCGATTTCTTTTGCATCCATACATATTGCATTGACACGGGATAGGGCCCCATGTGTCTTAAAGTTTTCTACAGCAATATCATGCAGTGTTTTATCTTTTTCAATTGTTGTTAAATGTATATCATCAGCCACACTTAGCATGTGGAGTCCACTGTAGCCAATTGCTGTGCCTATTTCTAAAATTCTCTTGCGATTCATTAGACGCAATTGATGTTTTAGCACATTTAGAGAATCGGCATCAATAATCGGTACCTTGTGCTCTTGTGCATAGTCAAACACACTTGGAAACATTTCATTCTGTTCGTTTAATTTTGCACAATAATTTAAAATTGACAACTCAATCACCTATACAAAAAATACAACTGATAACAATAGTTATCAGTTGTTTCAATCATTAAAAAGTATATTAACATAAGTAAGCATCTTTTAAAAGAGTTTTTACTAATCAATATATAGCGCGCGGTTTTCTAAGTGTTGTTCGTACGTTTCAGCGAAGTGGTTGACCCCATCAGAATCTGCTAAGAAGTAATAGTAATCCGTATTTGACGGATTCATTGTACTTTGAATCGATTCAACACCTGGGTTTGAAATCGGTCCTGGCGGTAATCCTGTATTCTGATACGTATTATATGGATCATCGACTTCTAAGTCTTCATAAAGGACTTGATCTCTATGTTCTCCGAGTGCGTATAAAACAGTTGGGTCTGTTTGTAATGGCATGCTCGGATTAAGTGCCATACGGTTAATAAATACACTTGCAATTTGAGAGCGGTCAGCAAGCGATGTTGCTTCACGTTCAATGATCGATGCTAATGTTAAGAATTCATGGAATGAACGCTCCTCACTCTGTCCATCAATTGTTAACGTATACGTATTGCTTGATGCAAAGATAGAGAAACTGTTGTTATATGTTGCATCTAACATTTGACGAATCAATGTGTCAGCAGAAGGATCTTCTTCTACGACGTCATATGTTGCAGGGAATAAGTACCCTTCTAACGGGAATTTTACATTTTCATCTAAAATTTCTGTCGTTAACATGTCTGGATAATCATCAATCAATTCCATCAGATACTCTTCATCTTCTGTTTGCTCAATAAATTCAGACGCTGTCATTGGCAATTCATTTGCCCACGTATCTGCAATCTGTTCAAGCGTGAAACCTTCAGGTATCGTCACTCTAAATAATACCTCTTCATAAACCGTACCTGTAGATATCGTTTGTGCGATTGTTTCAAAATCCATCGATGGTGATAATTCATACTCACCCGCTTGATAGTTCGAATAGTTATTTAACTGTAAAAAATACTTAAAGAAGAATGCATTATTGATAATACCCGCATCTTCCAATTGATCTGCGAGATCAGCTCTTACTGTACCTACTTCTATCTCGACTGTTTGTGTTTCTGTATCATTCACATCAACCGGACTCGTTTGATTTACAAAATATATGTAAGCAAAAATTGCGAGTGCGATCATGACGACAACTAAAATACCAATCACAAACAATGATAAGTATGAAGACACATTTTTTGAGAACTTAATGTCATCTTGTCTACTCATTCATTACTCCATTCCTAAAAATAGCCTCCTAGCGGAAGCTATTCTTAATTTCCATTTTATTCTTCAGGCTCGTCCATTTGTGTGTTTACGACTTCTTCAATCATATCCCACTCTTCATCTGTTTCAACGGGTAATAATTGACCTTCTTCATCATCCGTACTAATCATTGGGATGAGTTCGATGTCACCATCTTCATCAGAAAAGTTTGATTCTTCCGCAAGTATTAAATACTCTTTCTTAAATTCTGGATGATAAAATTGTAACAACTTACGGTAGAGTACCTCGTTGCCTTCATTATCATAAAGTGTTAATACTTCTTCATCATTGTTGAATTCTAATTCTTCATTTGTCATGTTGAATCTCCTTTTTTGGTTGGTCTAGATAACCTTGTAAAATGAACACAGCCGCCATCTTATCAATCACTTGTTTACGTTTTTTGCGAGATACATCGCCTTCCAGCAACGCGCGTTCAGCGGCAACAGTGCTTAGTCGTTCATCCCACAATGTTATTTTAACACTTGGAAGCTCAGCTTCAAGCATTTTACTAAAATCAATGGACCGCTGTCCACTCTCACCAATTGAGTTGTTCATATGTTTAGGTAATCCAACAACAATTTCACTCACATTATGTTCATCGACAAGTTGTTTAATCGCATCGATGCCATAGTCGTCATTTGGCACATCAATCTTAATCGTCGTTAAGCCTTGTGCCGTCCATCCATATAAATCACTAAGTGCGACACCGAGCGTTTTTGTACCGAGGTCCAAACCTAATACTCTAGTCATTGATAACCTGTTCAATATATGTGCGAACTAATACTTCCATGATTTCATCGCGATCCACATGACGAATTAAATTCCTCGCTTCATTGTGTCTCGGTATATAAGCTGGGTCTCCACTCTGTAAATAACCAACGATTTGGTTGATCGGGTTATAACCGCGCTCGTTTAATGTGTGATAAACTTTCGAAAGAATTTGGTTGATATCTTCAACTGTCAGTTCCTCAACATCAAACTGTCTCGTCTCATCAATATGATTCACAATATACACCTCTATTCGCATTAAGCTTTCACATCATTATAGCACTACTACTCGCCCTTTTGCGAATATTTTATATGGTTTCTTGCATTATTAATCGCATCTGGAACCTTATCGATATCCGTTCCACCACCTTGAGCCATATCCGGACGACCGCCACCTTTTCCACCAAGTGCTTCAGCCATCGTTTTAATGATATCTCCGGCTTTTACAGTATTTGTCAATGACTTCGGTACAGTCACGATCATACTGACTTTGTCATCCACTACTGACACGAGTGCAATCACTGATGATTGATACTTAGATTTAATATCATCCATCATCTCTCTTAAATCTTTTGCAGAGACACCATCCACTGTCACTGGTAAGAACTGAATGTTCTCGATTTCTTCAATTGAATCACCGATATTGCTGTTATTCATATTTTGTAAGCCTTGTTTTAACTGCTTCACTTCTTGCTCTAATGTTTTTTTATCTTTGTTAAGCTGTTCAATGCGCTTCAGTACATTTTCTTCTCTAACATTTAATTTATCTGCAACTTCATTCAGTTTCGTTTCTTTTTCCTGATAGTATTGAACTGCCTTTTGACTCGTTACAGCTTCAATACGTCTGATACCTGCACCGATACCAGATTCAGAAAGTATTTTAAACAAACCGATTTCTGCAGTGTTTGATACATGGATACCACCACACAGCTCAATTGAGTATGTGTCGATATCAACCACGCGAACAACGTCACCATACTTCTCACCAAACAGTGCCATCGCACCTTTTTCTTTCGCTTGGTCAATTGGCATTTCTTCAATGACAACATCTAAATTATCAAAGATTTTCTCGTTGACGATTGACTCTATCGTTTTGAGTTCTTCTTGGCTCAGTCCTGACAGATGTGAAAAGTCAAAGCGCAAGCGGTCTTTCTCAACAAGTGATCCCGCCTGATTGACATGTGATCCAAGTACATCTTTTAATGCTTGGTGAAGCAGATGTGTTGCAGTATGGTTCTTCGTAATATTTTTACGTGCATCCGCTTCAACAGTCAATTCGTATGTGTCTCCAACAGAAAGTGTGCCCGCTTTAATTTGACCGACATGTACATGCTGATTGTGAGGTGCTTTGTAGACACGGTTTACTTCAAATGTACCAGAGTCGCTTTGGATAAGGCCTTTATCTGCGACTTGTCCACCGCTCGTTGCATAAAATGGCGTCTGATCAAAGATCAGTTCAATTTCTTCTGTACCATCAAATGATTGATGTGTATGATCATTGTGAACGATGTGTAATAACTTTCCAGTCGCTTGTGTCGTTCCATAACCAACAAACGTTGATTCGTCAGTAATGTTCGACAGCGTTTCTGACTGCACTTGCATCGATTCAGATGATTTACGCGATTTTCTCGCACGTTCGCGCTGCTCTTCCATCGCCAATTTAAATCCAGTTTCATCCACAGTTAAGCCGTCAGCCTCTGCATATTCAACTGTGAGTTCATACGGGAATCCGTACGTATCATAGAGCATAAACGCATCTTTACCACCGATCACACTGTTACCGACTTCTGCTCGTGACTTAATCTCTTCGTAAATCTTTAGCCCTTCATCAAGTGTCGATAAAAATCGCTCTTCTTCTTTTTTGATAACCTCTTTAACAAAATCAGATTTCTCACTGACAACAGGATAAAATTCTTTCATATTTTCAGCAACGACATCGACGAGCTTATACATGAATGCTTCATTTAATCCAAGGTCTTTACTGAATCTCACTGCACGACGAATCAGGCGTCTTAATACGTAACCGCGTCCTTCATTTGATGGCAGTGCTCCATCAGCAATTGCGAATGACACCGTACGAATATGATCACTGATTACTTTAAATGCAGTGTCGTGTACTTTATTCTCATCATATTTCTGCTTGCTTAATTGTTCCAATTCACGAATAATCGGCATAAATAAATCTGTGTCAAAGTTCGTTCTAACATCTTGGATAACACTCGTTACACGTTCAAGTCCCATACCCGTATCTATATTTTTCTTTGGCAGTGGTGTATATGTACCATCAGAGTTATGGTTAAACTCACTAAATACTAGGTTCCAAATCTCTAAATAGCGCTCGTTCTCCCCACCCGGATACATCTCTTCTTCTGGATCTTCAGTACCATATGAAGGACCACGATCATAGAAAATTTCACTATTTGGCCCACATGGTCCTTCACCGATATCCCAGAAGTTACCTTCAATTCTAATGATGCGTTCTGGAGATAATCCAATGACATCTTGCCAAATTTGGTATGCTTCTTCATCTTCTGGATGAATCGTTACATAGAGTAAATCTGGATCAAATCCAATCCATTGTTCACTCGTGAGAAATTCCCAAGCAAATTCAATGGACTCTTTCTTGAAATAGTCACCGATGGAAAAGTTTCCTAACATCTCAAAAAATGTTTGGTGACGTGCAGTAAATCCAACATTTTCAATATCATTCGTACGAATTGATTTTTGTGCATTGACAATTTTCGGATTACTCGGAATGACGCGTCCATCAAAATATTTCTTAAGCGTCGCGACACCTGAGTTGATCCATAGCAATGAATCATCATCGATTGGAACGAGTGGCGCACTCGGCTCTACCATGTGATCTTTCTCTTTAAAGTAGTCTAAAAATAAACCTCTTATTTCATTACCTGTTAACTGTTTCATTTTGCTCACCTCATTAAAAATTGTACAAAAAAAGCCCCTTTCGAAAAGAAAGGGACGAAATTATTCCGCGGTACCACCCAAGTTATACAAAGTATCACTTTAACATATTCTGTCTAACTATTGAGTAGCACGCATATACGAATCTCATTGTTCTCACCAACCACAATGTCTCTTTAAATATTCAATATGTACGTTTGTCTCATAGCATTATACATTTTCATTATATGAATCTGATTCAACACTGTCAATAAAATCATAAGGAGAAATTCCATCCATGCCAATGAGTGCTGGAATCGTATGAATATTTTCCTTCGTTAAATGTTCCGGTAATCCATCACTCGTCTCTTCATCTGCTAGCGTTAAATAATCCATGAGCGACGTATGACGAACGGGTACATGTTTGGATAGTGCATTGTAAAATGCTTGACTATCACCACAGAGTACAAGCGATTCTTTTGCGCGTGTGATGCCGGTATAGATGATGTTTTTATATAACATTGAATGATAGGCAGAAACGACTGGCATGATGACAATTGAGTACTCACTACCTTGTGCTTTATGAATACTCGTACAATATGCATGTGCAAGCTCAATCATTTCTTTTCTTTCGTATGAAATAAGCTGTCCCTCAAAATCAACCGTGATGACGTCACCATCTGTTAAGTGAACATCTTTTAGTTTAATTTCTTTAATAATCCCGGCATCCCCATTGAACACATTGTCTTCAAGTCGATTGACAAGCTGTAGCACTTTATCGCCTTCGCGAAAGATGACGTCAGAAAACTCAAGTTCATACTTATCATCGTCTTTTGGGTTCAGTATCTCTTGCAACACTTTGTTTAAGTTATTGATACCCGCAGCACCTCTATAAATCGGTGCCAACACTTGAATATCTCGCATCGTATATCCCTTTTTAACAGCACGCATCGTAATTTCATGTACATAGTTTGGGATATTACTAATTGAAGACGGTAAGAATGAAACGTTGTTCATCTTCTGTGATAAATCGACTGGCACTTCATTATTAATCGCATGCGCAAGTTTTACGATACCAGACCCTTCGCCTTGACGATAAACTTCAGTCAGTTCAGTCAGTGCGAGCGCATTCGAATGAATGAGATCATAGTATACATTTCCAGGTCCGACTGATGGTAACTGGTCTTTATCTCCAACAAAAATAATTGAAGTATGGTACGAAATATTGCGCATCAGCTGATAAAAGAGCCACATATCCACCATGGACATCTCATCGATGATGACGACATCCGCTTCAATTTCATTGAATACATCTGCCCATTCTTCCTCTTCAATATCACGCCCCCAACCAATCGAACGGTGAATCGTCGTCCCTCGGAGCCCCGTCAAATCACTGAGTCGTTTAGCTGCACGACCTGTCGGTGCTAGCAGTTTAATCGGATAATCGTCCGGGTCATATTCTTCAATATCTTCGTAGTGATTCAGTCGAGAGAATGCTTCAATGACCCCTCTGACAAGCGTTGTCTTCCCAGTCCCAGGACCGCCTGTGATAATCGAAACCCGCTCTGTCAACGCATTTTGAATCGCTTCTTTTTGAAGTTGATTATATGTAATACCAATGTCTGATTCAATCTCAGCGATTGTTTCATTAATGTCTTCTTCAGTAAAATCTGTATCGAGTGGATTAGATTTCATATCTAATAGCTGCTCTGCTGTTTTCTTTTCAGAGAAATATAATGATGGAATATACACTCGATTGTCTTTTTTTACGAGTTGTTCATCTAGCATCATTGCGTCTACCGCTTCTTCAATGTCATCCTCAGTAAACCACTGTTGTGATGAATTAAGCAGGTGCATGACCGCACCTGAGAGTTGAATCATATCGATATATGTATGCCCCTCACTCATGACATATTCATCGATCGTATGCGTAATACCGGCGTGCAGACGCTCAATAGAATCTGCAGGCAAACCATTCTTCTGGGCAATAAAATCAGCTTTCTTAAAACCGATACCTCGGATATCTTTCACCATTCTATACGGATCAGTATCCAACATGTTTTGTGTTTTCGGTCCATAGGTTGCCATAATTTTAACGGCTAAACGACTACCGAATCCTAAACTATTTAGCGTAAGCAACACATTTTCACTTTCATAATTCTCCACAATATGCGAATGAATCATGTTAATTTTACTCTTTGGTAACCCTTTAATATCTTTTAACACATTGATGTCATCTGCAATTTTTTCAATCGCATTGACACCGAGTTCATTGGCGATATTCGTTGCAGTCTTTTTACCGATGCCAGGGAAGTTATCTCCAGATAAGTATGAAATCACACTATTCAAAGTTTTAACGACGGTTTTTTTGTAGCGTTCACTTTTGAACTGTTCACCATATTTAGGGTGCGATGTGACTTCGCCTTCAAACTGATATGTTTCACCTTCAACGATTTCATGAAAAAAACCAGTCACGATTGTTTCATCTTGAAAATCTGTATTCGTTTCAGTGACGATGACGCGCATGACACCAAAATGATTATCCTGATTCATATAAATTACACGGTCAATTTCACCAATGATATACAATTGATCAAAAATCGTTGACTGGCTCATATTCATTACTCCTTATCTTGCAAATTCTTAAGTCCATTTAACGCGAGATAATGGTCCGGTTGTATCTTTACAGCATGTTCAAAATGACTTTGTGCTGTCTGATTATCATCTTCCATCATGGAAATCAGTCCCAAATTGTAGTAAGCATCTGCATTTTCTTCAATGTCATTGATTGCAGTGAACAGCACTTCACCTTGTGCGTACAATTCTAGATGACAACATGCCAAACCGTACTGCATCATAATATCTATGTCGTGACGACTAGACTGATAGGCCGTTTCAAAAAATGGGAGTGCCATTTTTTGTTGATTCATATTGATATAACACATCGCAATCATGTAGTTTAAATCGCTGTCCGTTGGATTGGATGAATAAGCACGTAAGTATATTTTTATCGCTTCTTCAAATCTATCATTTTCGTAATATAAATTTCCGAGTGTGTACAGTGCTAAAAATGAATTTTCATCGATTGTGATTGCCCGCTGTAAAAACACTTCTGCCTTTTCTATTTCAGAAAATTTTTGTAACAAAATTGCACCATTAATGTAGTGATCTACATTATCCGGTGCAATTTCAATATGTTCGAATACAGACTTGAGCGCTGCTTCGTAATCTCTATTTTCAATTAATGTTTGATAACTATACTTCATCCGAGGTAGTCCAATCTTTTATCTTCAAAGAATACGTCATCAATTGTCGCGCCACCGATAACTGTTTCACCATCGTAGAGCACAACCGCTTGACCGGGCGTAATCGAACGGTTTGGTTCATCAAAGATCACTTTGATATCTCCATCAGCGAGTTTCTCAACTGTAACACCCGAATCCGTTTGACGATATCTAAACTTCGCAGTACATTTAAAACGGTCCGGCATATCCACGATAAAATTCACATCGCTTGCAACGAGGTGTGTCGAATATAATTTCTCATTATCATAGCCAGAAACGACATACAAAATGTTCTCTTTTAAATCTTTACCTGCAACAAAATATGGACCACCTGATCCACCGATTCCAAGACCTTGACGCTGACCGATCGTGTAATACATCAAGCCGTCATGGCTGCCTTTATCTTCACCAGTATTCATATCAATCATGCGACCCGGCTTTGCAGGTAAATAACTTTGTAAGAATGTTTTAAAGTCTTTCTCACCGATAAAACAAATACCTGTTGAATCTTTTTTATCTTTTGTCGCTAAGTCGTATTTATGCGCAAGCTTGCGCACTTCGCTTTTTTCTAAATGACCGAGTGGAAACATCGTTTTTGATAATTGCTTTTGTGATAACTGATTTAAAAAGTATGTTTGATCCTTGTTGTTATCCACACCGCGAAGCAACTTCGTTCCATCTTCTGTATGTTCAACACGCGCATAGTGACCCGTTGCGACATAATCCGCACCGAGTGCCATCGCATGGTTTAAAAACGCTTTGAATTTAATCTCTTTGTTACACATCACGTCAGGATTCGGCGTGCGTCCTCTTTCGTATTCATCAAGAAAATAGCGAAATACGCGGTCATAATATTCTTTTTCAAAGTTCACTGAATAATAATCGATACCAATTTGCTCTGCGACAAGTCTTACATCTTCATAATCTTCAGTCGCAGTACATACACCGAACTCATCCGTATCATCCCAGTTTTTCATAAATATACCGATGACACGATAACCTTCATCTTTTAACAGTTTTGCTGTCACTGATGAGTCGACACCACCGCTCATTCCGACGACGACAGTTGGTGTTTTTGTTTCCATAAAATAACTTCCTTTCAATCTTCCCTTAAGCAGTCGCTTTTAACGACTCATAAATGTTTTTCAAGACTTCGACAGTCTCTTTAATTTCTTCTTCTGTATTTAAGTAAGAAAAGCTAAATCTTACTGAATGACTTGCGCGCGCGTCGTCATACATTGCTGTGATGACGTGAGATGGTTTCACAGATCCTGAATTGCATGCTGAACCACCTGAAATATAGACATCACGTAAATCAAGTGCTGTTAATAACACCTGTACATCCACCCACGGGAAATACACATTGAGGATGTGTGGTGATGCATGGTTCACGTCACCGTTGACGTCAAATGGAATTGCGTTCACTTGCAATTCATTTAAAAATAGTTCTTTCAACTGCATTTCTTTAATGTTGCGTTCTGTCTTATTCTCAACAACTTTCTCCATTGCGAGTGCCATTGCACCGGTCCACATATTGTTTTCCGTGCCTGCACGGCGACCCGCTTCATGTAGCCCACCAGTAATTAAAGAATTGAGCTTCGTGTTTTTCTTACAATATAAAATCCCGACACCTTTCGGTCCATATATCTTATGTGCACTGAGTGATAGTAAATCCGCACCGAGTGCTTCAACATCCACGTCGACATGTCCAAATGACTGGACAGCGTCTAAATGTAGTAACGTGTCTCGATCTTTTAATACTTCAGCAATTTCATATACAGGTTGTATGACACCTGTCTCATTGTTGACTAAAATAATCGACACGAGCACTGTATCTTCTCTCAATGCATGTTTTAAATCTTCAACATCGATTCGACCATTTTTTTTTACTTGTAAGTATGTCACATCACATTGAGATTCTAACAGTTCGTATGTAGACTTTACAGATGAATGCTCAACATTTGTTGTAATGACATGTGGGCGGTCATGCTGATTGACGATGCCCTTAATTGCTAAATTATTCGCTTCAGTCGCACCACTCGTAATGATGATCTCCTGAGGTGATGCATTGATATATTTTGCTATTTTTGCACGATTTGTCTCGAGCATCGATTTCGCTTCTTTGCCGAGTTTGTGTGTACTTGATGGGTTACCGTACGTATCCGTTGATTCAAATACTGCAGATAAAATATCTCTATCAAATGGTGTCGATGCTGCATAATCTAAATATATAGCCATTACATTCATACCTCCAAATAAAATTCTAATCAAATTTTATCATCTTTAAATAAAAATTACACGTTAATCAGAATAATGGTATCTTCACAAACGAACTTTTATAATTGATGAGGAATGGAGGCATTGTGAATGAAACATTTAAATATATCAGCGTTAAACTTAGTACCCGTAAGAGAAGGTGGCGGTGTTAAAGAAGCAGTAGAAGATATGGTATCGCTCGCGCAACATTTAGACCACAGCTCGTATGAACGCTATTGGATTGCAGAACATCATAATACTACGACTATTGCGTCTTCTGCAACAAGACAGCTCATACATTATGTGCTACAACATACAGAAAATATCCGCGTCGGTTCTGGTGGTGTGATGTTACCGAACCATTCGCCGTTAATCGTGGCAGAAGAGTTTGGGACATTGCATGCAATTTACGGTGACAGAATCGACATCGGGCTCGGTCGTGCACCAGGTACAGATATGAAAACTGCCCGTGCAATCCGTCGCAACATTCATGATGGTGTGTTTAATTTTGATCAAGAGATATCGCAACTACGTGATTATTTAAAAGATGATCATGATGGTGTTATTGCATTCCCTGGCCAAGGATCAGAAATACCACTCTATGTGTTAGGGTCATCGACAGACTCTGCATTTGTTGCAGCGAAACTCGGTTTACCCTATGCCTTTGCCGCGCATTTTGCACCACAGCAAATGAGAGATGCATTTGAAATATATGAACGAGAATTCGAACCGAGTCCACAGCTCAATAAACCATACAAAATCGCATGTTTAAATGTTATCATCTCTGATACGACTGAAGATGCAGAGCATTTATCGACGACGATGAAACAATTCGTGTTAAACGTCGTGCGTCATGGTAGAAAGAAATTACAACCACCAATTGATAATATGGATGAGCTATGGAGTCCGTATGAAAAGAGTGTCGTTGAATCACGTTTCCCTCTTGCAATTATGGGAGATGAAGAAGTCGCAAAAGAACAGTTACGTGCATTTTTAACGCAATACCCAGTCGACGAGATCATGGTGGTCTCTTACATCTATGACGTCGATAAACAAAAGCAATCGTATGACTTATTTGCTAAAATAGTAAATGATATAAACAAACAATAAGAATGGAGGGAAAACAATGTTATTTGAGAAACGCATCCAATACATCAATCGCTATCGAGAAATTGCGATTGCTTTATCAAAGTCTGGATTCGGATTTATAATAGAAGAGATTGGTCTTGATGAAGTGTTTTCCCTACCAAAGCGTATTTTGCTCAGACAAAAAGAGTCAGATACGAAGGAAAAATCGAATGGTGAGCGCATCGTCGAGTTGCTTGAATCGCTCGGCCCCACTTTCGTTAAAATTGGACAATTGGCAAGTACGCGACCGGATATCTTACCACAGGACATCGTTAAATCGCTCGAGTCATTACAAGGCAATGTCCATGCGATGGAGACATCTGTCGTTAAAAAACAAATAGAGTTATCACTCGATGCTTCTATGGATGATATTTTTCTCGAGTTTGACGAATTCCCTGTTGGTTCTGCCTCGATTGGACAAGTGCATAAAGCAACGCTTAAAACAGGAGAACATGTCGCTGTCAAAGTGCAGCGACCAAACATCGAACGCACGATTCGCAATGACTTAGAAATATTAAATCATATCGCAGTACTTGCTGATAATCGTTTAGAAATTGCTAAGCATATCAATGTGACTTCGGTCATTGATGAGTTTTCAAAAGCGATTATCGATGAACTCGATTATACGATAGAAGGACGGAACCAAGACAAAATCCGCAAGCAGTTTATCGATGAACCAACCATAAAAGTTCCCGAAGTATATTGGGAACTGACAACTAAAGAAGTACTTGTGATGGAGTTCATTGATGGCATCAACATTAATGAAATCGATCTGTTGACTAACGAAGGTTATGACACGCATCAAATTGCTGAAAATTTGACGAATGCATTGTTTCATCAAATACTCATCGAAGGCTTTTTCCATGGCGACCCTCATCCTGGAAACATAAAAGTCTTACCTGATGAAACGGTCGCCCTCATTGATTTTGGAATGGTTGGCCGTTTGAGCCAAGAGATGAAAGGCAACTTGGGATTTTTAATCATTGCATTGATGCGACAAGATGTCGATGGTGTCGTACGTGGCATCACGCGAATGGGTGCTGTACCTGATACCGTCAATATAAAAGACTTAAGACGAGATGCAGAACAGTTAAAAGACAAGTATATTGATGTGCCAGTTTCTCAAATTGATTTAGGTCAGGCAATTCAAGAAATTTTTGACATTGCACATAAACATAAAATCATTTTACCGACTGATCTAACGATACTTGGTAAAGCCGTACTTTCGTTAGAAACAATCGTTACAAAGTTGGAGCCAACATTTAGCATTTTAGATTTCGCAGAACCATTTGGTAAGTTACTACTAAGGGAACGATTACAGTTCGATAACATAAAATCATCTGCAACTAGAAGACTGTACCGAGTTAGCGATAACATTGAAGATATCAGTTCAAATATTCATGAATTTACAAAGGGATTAAAACATAAAAAACTACCGATTACACTAGAACTAGAAACAGCCGATAAGATGCTCAAACGATTTGATAAGCTCGCCAACCGACTGTCATTTAGTATCATTTTATTATCGTTTAGCATCATTATGGTCGGGTTGATTATCAGTTCCGCAATGAGTGGACATGATTCAGTCATCTGGCAAATTCCAGTAATAGAAATCGGAACCGTCATTGCAGCGTTATTATTTATCGGTATGTTTATATCCATTTTAAAGTCCGGGCGATTGTAGCTCGGCTTTTTTTAATTACTGTCATCATTAAGATGATTGATGTAAAATATAGAACAGTAAATATAAAGAGGTGTTCTTATGGATCGTCCATTAAGTTATCGTATGCGCCCAACACACTTGGATGAAATCATCGGGCAAACCCATCTCGTCGGACCAGGAAAAATAATCAGACGTATGGTGGATGCGCGTCGATTATCTTCAATGATTTTATATGGTCCACCTGGCATCGGTAAAACGAGCATTGCCAGCGCCATTGCAAACAGCACGAAGTATCATTTCCGCAGTTTAAATGCCGTGACAGATACGAAAAAAGATATGCAAATCGTCGCGGAAGAGGGAAAGATGAGTGGCTCAGTCATATTACTCCTCGATGAGATTCATCGGTTAGATAAGGCAAAGCAAGACTTTCTCCTCCCGCATTTAGAAAATGGCACAATCATACTGATTGGTGCAACGACATCAAATCCGTATCATGCAATCAACCCTGCCATTCGTTCTAGAACACAAATTTTTGAACTCAATCCACTCGCGGAAGCAGATATAAAAATTGCAGTGGAACGCGCACTTGAAGATGAAGAAAAAGGCTTAGGAAAAATGGATATCGTGCTTGAAGACAATGCAAAACAACATTTCGTACAAAGTGCCAACGGTGATGTAAGAAGCGCACTGAACGCACTTGAACTCGCTGCACTGAGTACACCACCAAACGATGATGGTCAAATTGTCATTACAGCAGAAGATGCAAGAGAGTCATTGCATAAATCAAGTTTCTTACACGATAAAGATGGCGACCAACACTACGATGTCATGAGCGCATTCCAAAAAAGTATTCGAGGCAGTGATGTCGATGCAGCCCTGCACTATCTCGGTCGTCTCATTGAAGCAGGTGACCTTGTCACAATCGCAAGGCGATTGCTCGTCATCAGTTACGAGGATATCGGTCTGGCGAATCCTCAATTACCAAGCCGCACGCTCGATGCAATCATCTCTGCAGAGCGACTTGGATTTCCAGAAGCACGTATACCACTCTCACTTGCAGTTATCGAACTCTGTTTATCACCAAAATCGAACAGTGCGATTTCAAGTATTGATGCTGCCCTATCACCGATACGAAAAGGGAAAACAGGTGCAGTTCCGAAACATTTAAGAGATGGACACTATAGCAGTGCAAAGAAACTTGGAAATGCCATAGGTTACAAATATCCACACAACTATCCAAACCATGTTGTGAAGCAACAGTATTTGCCCGATACTCTTCAAAAAGAACGATACTTTGAAACTTCAGATAACAGTAAGTATGAACGCCAGCTTCAAGAAGTGTATGAAAAGTTAAAATCACTGCAATTTGAATAAACTATAAAAAATCACACTTGACTCCTAGGGGAAAAGCGTATGATTAATGAAAATCTTTCCCTGCCAATTCACTACGAGTTTCGAGCTTGAATTGGCAGGGAAATCAAAATAATGCCAATTCAAGTCAATTTTTGATCTCGAATTGGCACGAAAAAGAAAAAGCTGCCAATTCAAGTCATTTTATCGGTCTGAATTGGCAGGAGATACTTTGATCGTGCTCACTCACACTACTTTTCGAGTTCGAGTAAGCATGAAATCATAAACCGTGCTCACTCACACTACTTTTTGAGTTCGAGTAAGCATGAAATGAAAAAGCCACACCAACAACAAGTGGTACGCCCCTCAAAAATAATCCTTTTCCAATCTGTTATTCTATTTCACATCAAACAATTTGTTGTTCCACACCAGCGTGATTGTTAGTAAGTAAACCATCGCCGCCTGGTATTGGTATATTCCAGCATGCAACTTTTTCAGTAGATTCGAGAAGCGTCTTCGCGAGCTACAGGCTCTCGCTACGCCCCGGCGAATCTTGTGTAATTTTTTAGTTGGGCTAGATTTTCAAGTTATTTATCTTTAATATGCTTTACTTCAATATCTTTTAAAATTTGTTCATACACCCAACTGCCGGCGATAATACCTGCAACCGAAGGTGTAAACGCATTTGAAGTCGGTGGCAATTGTGATTTTCTCACAGCACTCGATGGATCTGCAATCTTTGCTACTTCCTCCGGTCGCTGTACGACTGGACTCTCATCACTAAATACGACTGGGACACGTGCTTTAATTTTCGACTGTTTCAATCGATTGCGGATGACACGTGCGATTGGATCTGTATGAGTTTTCATAATATCAGTTACAATAAATCGTGTTGGATCTGTTTTGTTCGCAGCACCCATGACTGAAATAATTTTAATATCTCTGTTAATCGCTTCTTCAATAATATGAATTTTATATTGAATCGTATCGGATGCATCAACGATATAGTCAATGTCATCATTTAAAATTTCATCATATGTTTCCTCTGTATAGAACATATGGTGTTTAATGATTTTACATTCTGGATTAATTGCTTTAATACGTTCAGCCATCATCTCGACTTTTGATTCACCAACCGTTTCTGTTGTCGCATGAATTTGGCGATTGACATTTGTGATGTCTATATCATCCTTATCGACAAGGATGAGCGTACCTACCCCACTGCGGGCAAGTGTTTCTGCTGAAAAAGTACCAACACCACCGATACCGAGGATTAATACTTTACTCTCTTTTAATTTCTCTAGTCCTTCTTCTCCGATAAGAAGTTGGTTTCTTGAAAATTGATGTTTCATTAAAATACCTCTTCGTAATTAATATGTTGATATCTTAACACAAAAAGAAAATAAGTACCGAATAAAATTCGATACTTATTTATAATAGATATCCGAGAATAGCCGTGTGCAGTTGCCGATTAATTTGGCCTGCTATTTGCAGGTGGGTATTCTGTTTCTTGATCCGAACGTCCTACCGAAATAGGCGTGTTCATAACAAGAAAACTACTGAATTCCCGATTTAAAAGGTGTTAGGTCAAAATATAATCAGCGCATCACGAACCGCTCAGACATCTTATTAGAATTATTATAACACAACTGTTATTATCATGCACTAAAAAGCTTGGCAAAATTCGATGCTACATCGCTCACAATGGATGATTTTTCTTAAAGATATCATATCGTGAATGATAATATGCTTGTTATCTATACTAATGATGCTACTTTCTTTCAATTCATTCAATGCACGATTGATTCCTTCTCGTGTCGTACCCGACATGTTTGCGAGTTCCTGATTGGTCAGCTTTGTCTTAATCAAAACATCACCATCTATTTTTGCACCATATGAATTAGAGAGACGGATTAAAATGCCTGCTAATGCACCATGTTTGCCATGCATTAACATATCTCTAATCTTTGCTGCGTAGCGTTCTGTTTCAATCTCTTGAAATTGAATCAATTCATTTTTTAGATCTATTCTATTGTCCAAATGTGATTTAAATTGTTGCCAGTTTAATCCATGAATCACTGTATATGTTTTTGCTTTTGCATATGTACCGTATTCAGTTGTCTTCATGTACATTCTTGTCGCACCAAAAATCGAATCTTTACTTAGTAATTTAAGTATCAATTCCTTACCTTCTTCTTGCATCTTGCTTATAAAAACTTCACCAGTGTCAACAAGATAAATCATATTTTCTTCATCATCTGGTAAAAAAATATATTCATTTTTTTGGAAATTGAGTCGCTCACCATGCTGCCTAATTAACTTGATAATGCTTTTCGGTTTAAATATTGTCTCACCTATCATGGAATCACCTCATTTATGGTCAAATTATATCATATTATGTGATTTTTATCACTTTTTCACAGGCGATAATACAATATGATTAATACATATTAAAAAATATTTTAAGGAGGCGTAACAATGACTGAGAACAAGAACCATGAAATTCATGAAGATGATTCACAAGTAGAAACTCATGAAGACCATGACCATGATAGTTTGAATCTTAAGGGAACTTTCCTAATGGTAATGGCTCTTGGCGGAACAATTGTTGTAAGTTGGGTATTGGCGTTTCTATTATTTATGAGTCGCATGTAATGATTATTATAGAAAGGAATGTTAAACATGCATAAATATGAAAAGATTTGGTTGAGTTTCGGTACGGTTTCACTTGCTGTTTTCTTACTTATTTTACTAGTATCGGCACTTCATGGTGGACATTCACCTGCTGCTAGTGGTATTGAAACAATTCACCCAGAACACGTTTTAGATGATGAAAGATTTGCGAATCCTGGTCTACATGAATCAGATGACCCGGACTATGATTATGATTTATATTATGTTGCATCTGCATTCAGATATGAGCCAGCTGAAGTAGAAATTCCTGCTGGATCACGCGTTAAAGTTTCAGTCGCAACAACAGATGTAATACACGGTTTTCAAATTACTGGTACGAACGTGAACTTCATGGTTGAACCGAGTTTAGTTTCTAACTATACATACACATTTAACCATCCTGGTGAGTACTTAGTACTGTGTAATGAATATTGTGGTATTGGTCACACGGATATGACATCAATCGTTAAGGTGGTGGAGTAAGATGGCAGAAACAGTAAAAGAAAAAATTGGTGCGGTTAACGCTAAGGATTCAAAATTAGTTTTAGCACACATGATATTTGTCATCATTGCTCTAGCAATTGGTGGTACAGCTGGTTTAATTCAAGTGCTTGAACGTTCTGGTTACTTTGAGTTACCGAGCTGGATCAGTTATTATCAAGTATTAACATTACATGGTGTTGTGTTGGCGCTTGTATTGACAACATTCTTCATCATGGGCTTTCAGTTCGCTGCAATTTCTCGTGTTTGTGGTGGTTTAACGAACACTGAAAGAAAGATTGGTTGGGTTGGATTCTTCATGTACGCAACTGCAACAGTTGTCGCAGCAATCATGATTTTACTAAACGAAGCAACAGTATTATATACGTTTTATGCGCCATTACAAGCACATGTTATTTACTATATCGCATTAGCAGTACTCGTCGTTGGTACGTGGGTTTCTGCGACAGCACAACTCATGGGTTACTTCAGATGGAAGAGACAGCATAAAGGACAAAAATCTCCTTTACTTTCATATATGGTCGCGATCAACAACGTCATGTGGTACATCTGTACAATTGGTGTTGCGACACTCGTACTTTTCATGCTGATCCCTTGGTCAGTCGGTTGGGTTGAAACAGTTAACGTTTCACTTTCACGTACACTATTCTGGTACTTCGGACACGCGCTTGTATACTTCTGGTTACTACCTGCTTACATGGTTTGGTATGCGGTATTACCAAAAGTTATCGGTACACTTGGATTCTCAGATAACTTAGCAAGAATGTCGTTTATGTTATTCCTGTTCTTCTCAATTCCGGTTGGTATCCACCACCAGTTAACAGAACCAGGGATCGATGCATTCTGGAAGAGTGTTCAGATTGTATTAACATTCATGGTAGTTATCCCGTCATTAATGACAGCATTCAGTATGTTTGCAGTATTTGAAACATATGGTCGTCAGCAAGGTGCAAAAGGACTTGTCGATTGGTTTAAGAAATTGCCATGGACAGATTCAAGATTCGTCTTACCGTTTATCGGAATGTTATTCTTCATTCCAGGTGGTATTGGTGGTATCATCAACGCTTCAGGTCAAATGAACCAAATGGTACATAACACGATCTGGATTGTTGGGCACTTCCACATCACTATCGGTACACCAGTTGTCTTAACTTACTTCGGTGCAATGATGTTCTTATTACCGCATATTACAGGTCGACAATTAACACCAGCGCTGAATAAAATGGGTCTATTTTTTGCTTATACATGGGCACTCGGTATGACCATCATGTCAGCTGCGATGCACTTTATCGGTTTAACAGGTGCACCACGACGCTCTAACTTCTCAGAGTATGGTGGACACCCAATCGCAGAAACGTGGCAAACGTATCAAATTGTACAAGCCGTCGGTGGTACGTTCTTATTCATTGGTATCATGATCGGTATCGTGCTATTCATCCGATTGATGACATCAGAGAAAACTGGAATCGTCGAAGAATTCCCTGTTGCAACATTCATGGATGAAAACGCACCAGTAACACGATTTGTTGAAAACTGGAAGTTCTTAGTATTAGTAACAGTGTTCTTAGTACTTGTTGCTTACACTGTTCCGATTTATCAGATGCTAACAGAACATACAGTTGGTGCTAAAGGATTTAAACTTTGGTAAAAAATAGAATAAAAAAAGGCTAGGATATAATTCCTAGAACTTAAGAGAACCGGCTTTGAAATCTTGAATTTAAGATTTCAAAGCCGGTTTTTGTAGATTTAAGTATAAAGTGAATTGTTTAGCTGATATACTTCCTTAAGTTGACCGCTTTCAAGTTCTCAAAAATGGTTTCGACATCAAATGAGAGATTGGCAAAAACTTCTCCAGATCAATATAATGTAGTATTAGCAATTATACCTAATAGTAAAATGTCAGAACCTGAGCACCAGAAAAATGCAGAAATATTCTTTTGTTCAGATAGTGATGTTGGTTTAAGTGTTCAGCGAGCGACAGAAACATCTACGCACAAAGCTTAATCAAGATTATCTTTTAATTTTTCAATAGTAACTGGTAGATGAACACCAATGTTTTTTCAGTGTGCGTAATAATGAATATGATACAAGCTTATCTTTAAATGATGTAAAACAATTTTTATTAGCAGGATATAAGCACTAATATTAGAATACTTTAATTGTAGTGCTTATCATATGTTATCATGTAATTATATTCCTAACGATACTATTTAATAGTGAGGTGATTCTTTATGGGAAATAAAATTAGAACATCAAGTACAAACAAGGTATTATTTGGTGTCTGTGGTGGGATTAGTGAAAAGTATAATATACCTTCTATTTGGATAAGAATATTGTTTATTCTATGCTTGCCTTTATCGACATTTATTTATTTTATACTTTTAAACTTTGTATTCGATGATGGATATTTATAGTTAATTATAAATAAAATATGAGAACCAGTTTTGCTTCAGGGGCTAGGACATAAGTCAATCACTTAAATAAAAAGCACACTTGCTTTTGAAGCGAGTGCCAATAAGTATACATTTGTGTTCAGAAAGAATGTCGATTGGCATGAGGCAGCGCTTTTTGAAAAGTCCAAAGCGAAATATGACGCCTTGCTTAATATCTGTGTCATTCCAGAAATTGAACCTGAGTCAGATGAACCATTAACATCAGTACCGGCTTTGAAATCTTAAATTTATGATTTCAAAGCCGGTTCTCTTAAAGGTCTAGGTATTATGTCCCATCCCCTTTTAATTTCGTTGAAATCTTCTAAATACTATTTCATATAGTTTAAAAAGGACGAGAGAAAACACAAGTGATGCAGGAATATAATAAATGTCTGCAAGATCTGGGAATACTGGTTTTTCCTTCAAATAAAAGTAATTACCATCAGTAAATATATTCGTTATGTAGGCAATAATTACATACAGTACAAACCACGGAAATACACGTAAACTATCCCACTTTTTAATTGTTTCGTTGTATGCAATGATGCCGTAAAACGGCAGAAGAATCGTAATTGCGTGGTTCACGTAAAAACTAATACCGATCGGGTGCGTGATGCCATAGACACGACTCGGGTACAAAAAGCTTAGATAAGCAAAGACACTAAACAACGCTAACACTGTAAATACTTTTTTATTTTTCGTGATCAAATAAATAATACCAAGTATAGAATTTATGCGGCTGACATGAAGCGGCAATGATTCAGCAAGGTCAAAATCGTACAAAACTAAATAAGATCCATATAGAACTATCTGCTGAAGGATGCTTAAAATGAGTATCACAACTGTAATAATGGTTCGATTTCTTTTAACAAATGAAACATTTGTAAATAATAGAACGGCTATAAGTATCATGCCTGCGATGTAAATTAAATGGTCAGGTCCAAACAGCGTGATATAGTCACCATATTTCGCCAATGCTTCACGCCCTTTTTCGTACGATGATTACAAGTATATTATAATCTAGAGATTGGAAAATGGGAATGATAAAAACTGCCACCAAAATGATGACAGTTTTTATCTTTGTAATATTTTTTATAATCTAAGCCTAATAAGAGTTTTACCAAAAATTATAATCCTGTCTAAAGAGCCAATGAATTTCAAAAAGACCTACACGCCACTCATCCAACAAAGTATATCCCGCTTCTCGATATCCTTGGTTGACATAATAGGTAGTATAAGTAAAGTCAAATAATGGAGAGTAATAAGTAATATGCTTATACTGTCTAAATGTGTTTACTAAAGTAACAGGGATAGCATTTGGGCTAAATTCGGTTTCTTCTACGACCGAGTTAGAAGATGCGTCAGAATCTGCTTCAGTTACATTGTGTAAAAATGCGTAACCACCAATCAACAAAATCGCAGCAACCATGTTAATTAAACTTTTTTTCATACATATATCTCCTTTACAAAATATTCCTTTTATTATAAGATAATGGTATTATTTATACAATAGGAAATGTCAGAATATTTACTTTTTTCAACTTTCCAAAAGGAGAGAAAATTTATGATTGATTTACATTCTGTGACTCTCAGATACAACAAGAATATTATATTGAAAGAATGTACATATCACTTTGATAAAAGTAATATAATCGGAGTTATCGCACCTAATGGATACGGGAAAACAACACTTTTTAATTCTATTGTGGATTTAAAAAAGCCATCTAATGGGTACATAAAAATTAATCAGAAGACTATAGGTGAAGACCGGTCATCTTATTTAAAAAATATTTTCTTCCTTGAATCATCATCAAATTTATATAATGATTTTTCTTCTATAGAAATGATTAACTATATAAAGTACTTGTGGAAATCTAATTCGGATGTAGACAATATTATTAAGAAACTTCAGATTTCTTCGTTTAAATATAAAAAGATTAAGAAACTATCACTAGGTATGAAACAAAGTGTTTTACTTGCCTGCGCAATTGCCAGTCAATCAAAAGTTATAATTCTTGATGAACCTTTCAATGGACTAGATCCTATGAAACAAGAGCATTGGATACAAATTTTAAGAGACTTGAAGAAAGAAGGTAAACTTATCATATTTTCATCACATGATTTAAATAAATGTGCAGAAATATGTGACAAAACTTTATTTCTTCACGACCATAAGTTAGTCGAATATCATTCAAAAACCAATCACGAACTCGAGATTATCTTTAAACAACATTTCTCTACGCATTCATAATCTGGATCTCAACTCAAAGAATATTCTAGATGAGGTGAAAATGTGAAATATGAACTTAAGAAAATACTAAAAATAAAATCGTCCTACATTCTGTTACTTTTTTCTTTAATCCTTATGCTCATACCTATACTTTTTTATAGTAATCAAGACGATAATTACATTGAGACAATGATGCTTCAATCAAAGATTGATTCACTTGAACTAACGGTAAGAGATACCCCTACAAATGATGTACACAGAAAAATTATAGAGAATTCTAAAGAAGAACTCATAATTGCCAGGGATTATATGGATTCACTAAACAGTGGTGATGCAGACAGGCTATTATATGCAGAACTAGAATACTTGGAGACAGTGAATCAGAATCAATTAGATATGTCTAAACAAGGACCCAATAACATTCCTAATATTGATAATAAAAAAGTTGAGTTACTCGAATATCTAGTTAATCACGATATTGAATATGTTAATTCTAATTTTAAATTACCTACATCAAATTTATTGTCTGGATTATTTACATTATTATTCCCACCAACGGCGTTGTTCTTAGTATTTACTTTAATTGCAATGAATACTTTTAATTTTGAACGCTATAATAATACATACCAAATTATCAATACAGCACCACACTCTTTAGTCACATTTTACTTTAAAAAATTAACTGTAACATTAATATATATTTTTCTAGGATTTTCACTCACCTTTGGAATTGCATTAGTAGTAAACACATTCATGCATGGCTTTGGAGATTTGAATTATCCTGTACAAGTTGTAAATGATCTAGGTGAGACAAATATCATCTCCACACTTCAGTTTTTCTTGTTAGGTGTTGGTTTATCTACGACGTATTTATTATTTCTAATATTCTTTTCGTTTTTACTTAAAGTACTGACCGATAACTTAATTATTAATATCGTTATTATAGTATTATTAATCTTTTTACCTTATACAAATATTCTTACTAACATTGAATTTTTAAACGCTACTTACCATTTCATCCCTTTTTCGTATGGAGAAGCATTTTACGTTGTTGGAAACAATGGTCCATCATATATTTCGGATAACCCAGATCTAACATACACCATGGGATTGATTGTTACATCTATTGGTGCACTATTGTCCCTGACTATTTCAATGCTAATCGTTTATTTTAGAAAAAAAGTTTAAGTAATATGGTATTCGCTACTTCAGACCGAAAAATTTGTGTGAAGTAGCGACGTTTGAAGTTTATCGCTACTTCAGAGTAAAAATTCGTTGTGAAGTAGCGACTAAAATTTTATATAAAATTTCATTGAGAGAAATACCACGGTTTCTGGGTTCGTGCTAATTCAGACTCAAAAAATATGGTGAGTTACCATGCCACATTAAATCCACTAAAAAACGGCATTGGAATCTTATTAAAGATCCAACACCGCTACCGCTATATATCTAGTTACCAGCTTCTTCTTTCACTTTCTTCAACACATCTGCAAACACTTCTGTCGGTTGTGCACCGGACACTGCATACTTACGATCAAAGATAAAGAACGGCACGCCTTGGACGCCTAGTTGGCCTGCTTCTTCTTGGTTGGCCACAACGATATCTTCATACTTGTCACTATCTAATAAGGCCTCTACTTCTGCCTGTTCAATGCCAGCGTCAACAGCATTCTTAACTAAAATTTCACGATCATTGACAAGCTCACCTTTTACAAAGTGTGACTCGAACATATTTTCAACGACTTCTTGCATCTTACCATGTTCTTTCGCCAAATGTGTCACTCGGTGTGCATCTAAAGTATTTAAGGTATACACTTTCTCAGCATTAAAGGCTAGCCCGACTTCTGTAGCGGTATCTGCAACTTGTTGGTTCATTTCTCGTGCTCTATCGATTGTCATATTATATTTCTTCGCCAGCACGTCTACTGTTTTCTCAACTGTATCTTTAGGTAATGTCGGATCGAGTTGGAAGCTCTTAAACTCTACTTCCACTTCTCCATCGAATTCTTTTACAGCATTTTCAAATTTACGTTTACCAATATAGCAAAACGGACAGTTAATATCCGACCAAATCTCTACTTTCATATCGTTCTCTCCTTCATCCATAATCGTTATTTCAATTTTAACTGAACGACAATTAAATGAACAAATTATCTGATTGATGATAAAACCCGAACAACGGATGTGTTCGGGCATCATCAATTACTTTTCTTTTTTGTTTACAGTCAAACTCAATTCTTCTAGCTGTGTTTCTGCTACTGCTGACGGTGATTGGTTCATCAAATCCATCGCTGATGATGTTTTCGGGAATGCAATCACGTCTCTAATATTGTCTGTTTGGGCAAGTAACATGACGAAGCGATCTAATCCATATGCAATACCGCCGTGTGGTGGTGTGCCATATTTTAATGCTTCTGTGAAGAATCCAAACTGTGCTTGAACTTCTTCTTCTGTAAATCCGAGTGCTTTGAACATTTGCTCTTGCACATCATTGTTGTGAATTCTAATCGATCCACCACCGAGTTCGTAACCATTTAAGACGATGTCATATGCTTTTGCTTTGACTTCACTTGGTGCACTTTCTAATTTCTCTAAATCATCATCTTGTGGTGATGTGAATGGGTGGTGTGCTGCAAAGTAACGCCCTTCTTCTTCGTCATATTCAAAGAGTGGCCAGTCGACGATCCACACGAAGTTATACGTGTCTTTATCTGTGAGATTTAAGTCTTTACCGAGTTTCACACGCAAGTTACCGAGTGATGCATGGACGACGTCTGCTTTGTCTGCCACAAATACGACAAGGTCATTTTCTTCGATGTTTAAAGTACTTTGTAGCTCTGCTTGCTCTTCTTCATTAAAGAATTTGGCAATTGGGCCAGATAAAGCCCCTTCTTTAAACTTCATCCAAGCAAGTCCCTTAGCACCATATGTCTTTGTGAATGCTTCTAACTTATCGATATCTTTTCTCGAATAGTTATCCGCTTCTCCTTTGATGACGATTGATTTTACGACACCACCATTTTCTACTGTTGATTTAAATACTTTAAAGTCAACGGTTGAAGCAAACTCTGAAATGTCTTGTAGTTTTAGATCGAAGCGTGTATCTGGTTTGTCAACACCATAGCTGTTCATCGCTTCTTCATATGTCATGCGTGGAATCGGTAACGTCACATCAACACCTTTTACTGTTTTCATAATGTGTTGAATGAGTTTTTCGTTCATTGCGATGACATCTTCTTGATCAACAAATGACATCTCAATATCAACTTGTGTAAATTCCGGTTGACGGTCTGCACGTAAGTCTTCATCTCTAAAACATTTGACGATTTGGTAGTATTGCTCAAATCCTGACACCATCAGCAACTGCTTATAGAGCTGTGGTGACTGTGGCAATGCATAGAACGATCCGCCATGGATACGTGAAGGTACTAAGTAGTCTCGTGCACCTTCTGGTGTTGATTTAGATAGTACCGGCGTTTCTATGTCAACAAAGTCTCCTTCATCCAAGAACGAGCGGAATGCACGTGTAATCTTATGACGCAGACGTAAGATTTCTTGTAATTTCTTCGTACGTAAATCTAGATATCTATACTTTAATCGATTCTCTTCAGACACGTCTTTGTCGTTTGGTGAAATCGGTGGTGTTGCTGCTTTTGATAAGATTTTAATACCCGTTGCTTCAATTTCAATTTCACCACTGCTGATGTTTTTGTTAATTTGCCCTTCTTCTCTTAATACAACTTTTCCACTTACACTAATCACATATTCCGAGCGTACTTTATCGGCAATATCAAGCGCTTCTTTTGAATGCTCTGGATTAAATACAACTTGAACGATTCCAGTCTTGTCTCGGAGGTCGATGAAGATGAGTCCGCCTAAATCACGACGTTTTTGTACCCATCCTTTTAATTCAACAGTTTCATTTACTTTGTCTTTCGTCATTGTAGCTGCATATGCTCTCATCTATTTCCCCTCCAATAAGTAGTTTGCAATCGCGTCTAATTTCACTGTTTCAACTTCACGTGTTGTTTGATTTTTAATTTCGACTTGATTTGATTCAATCTCATTTTCACCGATAACAATTGTATATGACGCACCTCGACGATCGGCGTCTTTCATCTGTGCTTTTAGTTTTCTTTCTTTATAATCTGTATCTACTGCAATGTTTTGCTTTCTTAACTCAAAGAGCAATTCTGCTGCTTTCTCTCGTGCTGCATCATCAAGTGTACAGATATATAAATCAAGCCCTTCTGGTTGTGGAATTTCAATCCTCTCTGCTTCTAGTGCTAAGAGTGCACGTTCAATGCTCAGTCCAAATCCTATTCCTGTCTCACTCGGACCGTCGAGCATCTCAAGCAAGCCGTTGTATCGACCGCCACCACACAATGTTGTAATTGCACCAAAGCCATCTGCTTCACTCATGATTTCAAAAGCAGTATGCGTGTAATAATCCAAACCACGGACGAGATTATAATCTATCTCATATGGAATGTTTAGTTGTTCTAATCCTTTCTTTACTTTCTCAAAGTATTCTTTTGAGTCATCATTTAAAAAGTCATGAATACTTGGCGCACTTTTTACGAGCGCGTGGTCACGGTCTACTTTACAGTCTAGAATACGCATCGGATTCGTATCGATACGTGACTGACAATCTGAACAAAACTCATTGATAGATGGTTTGAAGTGATTGACGAGTGCTTCGTTATACTCTTTTCTTGAGTCCATATCCCCGATACTGTTGATGTAAAGTTTGATATCTTTAAGTCCAATCGACTGATAAAAATGCATCGCAATGCTGATTACTTCAACGTCAACGAGTGGATTTTCAACACCGATTGCCTCAACACCATATTGAACGAATTGACGATAACGCCCTTTTTGCTTTCTTTCGTAGCGGAACATCGGTGTAATATAATATACTTTTACCGGTTGTTCTAAGTCATGCTGCATTTTATTTTCTATGTAACTTCTAACAACTGGTGCCGTACCTTCTGGCTTTAAAGTGATGCTGCGATCACCCTTATCAGTGAATGTATACATTTCCTTATTGACGATATCCGTTGAACCACCGACACCTCTAACAAAAAGGTCAGTATCTTCAAACATTGGTGTACGGATTTCTGTATAGTTAAATGCTGTTGATATTTTTCGTAATTTTTCCTCAATGTAGTGCCACTTGTAAATCTCACTTGGTAATATGTCCTGTGTACCTTTTGGAATTTGAATCATGTTAACCCCTCCTATTTTCTATAAAAAAAATCCCTTATGCCTAAATAGACATAAGGGACGATATGGATATCGTGGTACCACCCTAGTTCACGTTTAAAAACGCACTCAACATCTTAACGGTTGTCACCGATTCACTGTAAGCAATGTGTCTCTATCAGTTTACTTATCTTACTTTCACCACACGTAAGACTCTCTAAAAAGCGAACGCTCATAGTTCATTGCATGAATAATATTTAGTAATCTAACTATAGTCTCGATTTTTCAGTCCGTCAAGTCTCTAATCTATATAATTTGAAATACCAAGCATAAGGCCTTCGACAATTTCATGCTTATACTCGTATGATGATAATATGTAGTCATCGATTGGATTGCTTAAGTAACCCAGTTCAACAAGGACACCTGGATAATCAATTTGCCAGATGACTTGATACCCATTTTCTCGTATCCCTCGTTCATACATCGGAGAATGCACCGCCATTCCATCTGTAATCGCTTCTGCAAATTCTATTTGAAAGTCGTGCGCATAGTGTACGGTATATCCATGTATGCCAGGGTCTTCGAACGTGTCACTATGCAAGCTTATAAACAAGTCACCTTCAATTCCACGTTCATCCAGTTCGCTAGATTCTTCTAACTCGCGCGTTAACGTGACTTCTGCATTGCTTTCGAGTAATCGATCTCTCAGTGCATCTGCATATTCGAAAACGATATTTTCTTCGAGCAAACCACTTTGACTGACTGCACCTGGATCATAGCCACCATGTCCTGGGTCAATCACGACATGTACACCATCAAAATCGTAACTTGCGAAATCATATTCAGGCTCTTCTTCAACATCATCTAAGTTCGAAAAATCCATCGTATACGTATCTTCAACATCTTCATAAATATAGTTTTGATACACTTGAACCGCAACAAATATAATTAAGCTTGTGATTAATAAATAAAAAAGTGGTATCGCGTACAGGTGCTTTTTATCGTTGAGAAATTTCAAAACATGACGCGCACCAATCAGTAAATATTTAAGTATGAATTGAATAAATTTCCAAATAGCCGATAACACTTTTTTTAGTTGCTCTGTAAAATTATCCATTAAACAATACTCCCATTTTGCGATTCATAGATGATAGTTATCGGTCCCTCATTTGTCAGTGAGACATTCATCATCTCTCCAAAAAATCCTGTCGTCACATCAAGTCCCTGTTCTTTTAACACTTGATTAAAGTGATCATAAAGTTCCATTGCCTGTTCTCTTTTTGCTGATTTTGAAAACGACGGGCGATTTCCTTTTCTCGTATCTGCAATCAGCGTGAATTGAGATATACTCAGTATCTCCCCACACACCTGTTTGATTGAAAGATTAATTTTTCCATCCTCATCTTCGAAGTTACGGGAGGCAGCAATTTTTTCAGCTAACTTTGTAGCATCTTTTTTGCTTGAGTCTACACTGACACCCACAAGAAGGCAGTATCCTCTCCCGATACTGCGAATGATACCATCTGATTCAACTGAAGCTTCTGATACTTTTTGTAGTACGACTCTCATGTTTTATCCTCACTTAAAAATTCTCTCAACACTATAGATTTCAGGAATCTGTTTAATTTTTTCAACGAGTTTGTAAATGTCAGATACATTATTAATCATCACAGATAAATTCACAATCGCATATGCATCTTCTGTCGTTTTCCCATGAACACTCGTGATTGGGAATTTAGCACTTGAAACGACGTTTAATATTTCATTAACAAGACCAACTCTATCATAACCGGATATTTCTAAGTCAAGTTGGTATTTACGGTCCTTATCCGTATTGCGTACCCATTCGACGTCGATCAATCTTTCTTGTTCATTACGTATATTTGGACACGTACTGACATGCACTTTTACCCCATGCCCTTTCGTAATGTATCCCTTAATATCATCGCCTGGCACTGGATGACAACATTTAGACAACGTGATGAGTAAGTTATCCATGCCTTCGACATACACGCCAGATTCGGTGCTGATGTCCTTGTAGTACATCGTGCGGTCGATTTCTTGAACGTTATTCGTCTTCGGTTCATCGCGTTTTAACTTCTCAGTCAATCGATTGACGACTTGTGCTTCCGTCGTGCCACCAAAGCCGACCATTGCAAATAGATCATCTTCACTATCTAAATTATAGCGCTCAAGGACCGGTTTCATATTCGTACTTCTAAATGCATCTTCGACTTTAAAGTCTCGTGCTTTGAGCTCTGCTTCAATTGCAAAGCGTCCCTTTTCAATATTGCTGTCACGATCTTGCTTTTTAAAGAATGATTTGATTTTATTTTTTGCACTGGATGATTTTACGAGTTTTAACCAATCCCGACTCGGACCATATGATTGTTTACTCGTTCTAATCTCAACAATTTCACCTGTCGTAAGCTCATGATCAATCGGCACGATTTTACCATTGACTTTCGCACCAATCATGCGATTTCCAACTTCACTGTGTACTTGATACGCAAAGTCGATTGCAACCGCACCTTGTGGCAACTCAACGACGTCACCTTCTGGTGTGAACACATAGACTTTGTCACTGAGTAAATCCATCTTCAGTGCATCCATAAATTCTTCCGCATCTGGTGTTGATGCTTGGTTATCGACTAAATCTTTAAACCAAGATAAACGACTTTCAAGCGATTTTGGTTTTACAGATTTGCCTTCTTTATATGCCCAGTGTGCGGCAACACCATTTTCTGCAATCTCATGCATCTCATATGTTCTAATTTGAATCTCTAACGGGTCGCCATTAGGTCCAACGACCGTCGTATGAAGTGATTGATACATGTTCGGTTTCGGCATTGCGATATAATCTTTAAATCGCCCAGGCATCGGTCTCCAAATGGTATGAATGACACCGAGTGATGCATAACAATCTTTCACGTTGTCAACGAGTAAACGTACGGCAAGTAAATCAAATATTTGATCAAACTGCTTGCCTTGTTTCATCATTTTCTTATAGATTGAATAAATATTTTTCGGTCGGCCTGATAGCTCACCTTTAATATTTGTACTCTCTATTTCTGTCTGAATCTTCTCTATCGCTTCGTTGACAATTGCTTCACGATCACTGCGCTTCTTTTTCATTAGATTGACGATTTTAAAATAGTTCGGCGGATCAATATAGCGCAGTGAAATATCTTCTAGCTCCCATTTGATGCTCGAGATACCGAGACGATGTGCAAGAGGTGCATAAATTTCAAGCGTCTCTTGTGATATACGCAACTGTTTATCTTCTGGCATCGCTTTAAGCGTGCGCATGTTGTGCAATCGGTCTGCGAGTTTCACAAGGATTACTCGGATATCTTTTGCGATTGCAATGAACAATTTACGATGATTCTCCGCTTGTTCCTCTTGCTTCGAACGGAACTTCACACGGTCGAGTTTCGTCACACCATCAACGATGACCGCGACTTCTTCATTAAACATACTGACTAAATCATCATGTGTATACGTCGTATCTTCAACGACATCATGAAGAAACCCGGCAACAATCGTCGCTGCATCGAGCTTTAACTCCGCAAGTATCCCTGCGACTTGAACAGGATGAAGAATAAAAGGCAATCCATTTTTACGCAATTGGCCCTCATGTGCCTTTTCAGCCAGTTCATATGCTTTTTCTAACATACTGATATCTTCATCATTCATGTAT
>DYYI01000011.1:0-14471 GCA_020741755.1 Aliicoccus persicus
GTTGACGTACAGTTTCACTTCTTCATCAGTGATCGTTATTTTAAGAGACTCACTAAAGGCATAAAATACAAAGAATACTCCAGCAAGCACACCTATAAAAGCTGCGATGACTGAAACCCATTGGCTTTCCAATGATGCAATCCATTCAAGAGCGGCTTCAAAAGGAATTAGCGGTATATTCGTCGCCCAGTCGGCAATTGTAGGTATAAACCAACCGAGAAGAGCCCCTAGAATCGGTGGAATAATGCTGAGTAAAACTTTTTCACCTGTAGTTAAACCCAGTACGGTTTCGTTCTTCACTAGTTATATCCTCCATTTTTTTAAGAAAATATATATTCTGATTGGTCAATCAATTATTTAACTGATTGATTAACCAAACATTAACATATGAGCATTTTGCAGTCAATTCAATGACAATTAATTAGTTATATTTCGAATACCGTTTTAATTTCTATTCATCACTAAATCATATAAAATGAATGTCACTATAATATCTGGAGGGAAAATTATGAAACGTGTGCTCATCATCGGTTGTCCTGGAAGTGGTAAAAGTACGTTTGCAAGAAAACTACATAAAATTACGAGCATCCCCCTCCACCATCTCGACATGTTGAACTGGAATAGTGATAAGACAGTGGTAGAAAAAGAAGTTTTCATCGAGCGATTGAACAAAGTGTTAGAAACAGAAACTTGGATCATCGATGGAAATTACTTAGGTACGATGGCATCTCGTATGAAGGATGCAGATACAGTCTTCTTTTTAGATTATGACTTGGAAACATGTCTGAGTGGTGTTCAATCACGTAAAGGACAGCCGCGTGCAGACATGCCATGGATTGAAACGGAGACTGATCCGGAGTTTATTGAATTTATAAAAACATTTCATATAGAATCGCGTCCAAAGATTTTGGAGTTACTAGAAGAAAATAAACATAAAGAAATAATAGTTTTTAAAAATCGCTCTGAATCAGATAAATATATATTGAAGTTAACAATGCTTCAATTAGAAGGTTATCATCTGGATAAAGAGAATCGTAAAAGCGGTAAATACGTCGAAGTGCTCCATCCTGATTTTAAAGAATATGGACAATCAGGTGCTATATATCACCTCGCTGACTTTAAGGGTATACCACTAAAAGATGCCAGTGAGTACGAAATTTCAAAGTTTTTTGTAAAAGAATTATCAGAGGATAATCGCCTGTGTACATACACATTATTGAACAAAACAACCGGTAACGAAAGTAACCGTAGTTCAGTCTGGGTAAGGGTTTCGGGTGATTGGAAGTTACTTTTCCACCAAGGTACAACAGTAAAATAATAACGAGATTTTTATTCCCTAATTTCGATTAGGGAAATTTTTTTGTTCAAAACTCTTTACAAGGTAGATATATACTGTTACAGTTATATACATAACTATATAACTAAGTGAGGAGGTACAATTTTGAATGGAATGTTGAATGAGAGAAAGCCAATCTTTGAACAGATTAAAGATTGGATTAGCGATCAAATTATTGATGAGTCACTCATGCCACATGATCGAGTACCATCAACAAATGATATGGTTACCTTCTTTAAAGTGAATCATTTAACGGTCGCTAAGGGTGTCAATCAACTTGTAGATCAAGGCGCAATTTATAAAAAGAGAGGTGTCGGCATGTTTGTCGCTGATGGAGCTAGAGAAACTTTAATTGCAGAGCGTAAAGAGAAGTTTAAAGAAGAATACGTAAAGCCAATGGTCAATGAAATGTATGTACTTGGATTAAACGAAAAAGAACTCAACCAATTAATCGAACGTGTGAAGGAGGATGAATATGGTCAGCGTAGAGTTTAAAAATGTTAACTTTAACATTAAGAAGGAACAAATTTTGAAAAATATTAACCTTAATTTTGAGCCTGGTAAAATTTACGGATTGCTTGGACGTAACGGTGCAGGTAAGACGACGTTGCTTTCTCTTATTGCAACGTATCAAAAAGTTACGAGTGGTGAATTGACAGTGGCTGGTGAGAATCCGTATGAGAATGAAAGAGTTCTACCGCTTGTGAACTTCTTTCACCAATCGAATTATAACGACGATACAGATTCAATAAAAGCATTTTTTGAGTTACGTCAACTGTATTATCCGGATTTCAATATGAGCTATGCAGAGGACTTGCTTGCTGAATACAAACTCAGTAGAGACAAAAAGATGAGTGCCCTATCACAAGGTCAATCATCAGTGGTAGAGGCAATTATGGGACTTGCAACGATGGCGCCGGTCGTGCTGTTTGATGAAGTAACGAATGGTATGGACGCACCATCTAGAGAAATTTTCTATAAGCAAGTGTTGAATGCAAAGAACCGTGAAAACCGTGTAATCGTAATATCAACACATATGGTGTCTGAGATGGATTACTTGTTTGATGAAATTACGATCATTCATCATGGAGAAGTTCTAGTCAATGAAGCAGTTGATACTTTCCTAGAAAGTGGTTATGAAGCGACAGGACACATTGAAGCAATCAAGCAATTCTCTGCAGATAAAAATGTCCTGCATTCACGCACACTTGGCACGACGAGAGCAGTTTCAATTTTAGGACAAATTACAGAAGATGAAATGCAACAAATGGATGAATTAGATATCAGTTTTTCACCAATAAAATTACAAGATTTATTTATCAATATGACGGAAGATAAATAGGAAGGAGAGCAGTATGAAGAATAATAGACTAAGACTTGCAACGAACCATTTAAATTGGGCTGGATTTTTCGGGATGGCTTGGTATGTCGCGATTTTCACACTTATATATATTGCATTATTTCTAATTTTTGACGCAGCAGAGCTAGATTCAATGTCATATACGTCAACTGGGCTTAATGCAAACCGAGTGTTTATGTTTGTCATGGGAATCATTGTCGGAGGTGGCTATATATCGTGGGCATTTAGCTTAGCGATTACAAGAAAACAATTCTACAAAGCCAATCTCCTTTCTGGTTTAATCATATCGGCTATATTGGTAGCAGCAATACTTTTGGTGGGATTATTAGTAAATCTACTACCATTTACGGGAACAGAGGATATCATTGAATCATTACAAATGCATCCGGTCTTAAACATTATTACAGTCTTTATCCAGACGTATTTAGCGTATCTCGCTGGGACATTAATCGGTATGGGCTTCTATCGTAATAGTTGGGCAGGTACACTTGCGATTCTTATTACAGTGGTATTTAATATGTCGCCAGATATGCTGGACCCATATATCGTTGATATCTTAAATACGAGTAATGGTGTAGGTATGTTAATTGTAACCACAATATATGTGATCATCTTAGTAATTCTAAATTATGTTTATACACGAGACGTTGTTATTCGCGTTTAATTAAGTAGCCAGGACACACAATTCGTTGTGAGGTTCTGGTTATTTTTGTGTGTGAAGATAAAGTGCTCAGCTTTAAATGTGCGTATAGATAAGGGATAATGGAAGTATAATATTAAAAAGGATGATTAAGATGGATGTAAAATTTCCGATTGGTCAATTAGAAGTACCTGATACAGTGACGATGGAAGACTTGAAGTCTTGGTTAAAAGATATCGAATGCTATACTGTACGCTTAAATGAAGTCGTTGATGGATTGAGTGAGAAAGAGTTAGAGAAACGTTATCGTGACGATGCATGGACAGTGCGGGAGCTCGTTCATCATATTGCAGACTCTCAGATTGGAATGTTTCATCGTTTAAAGCTCGCGTTAACGGATGATCGTCCGAATGTACCGAGATTTAATCAGGATGAATTTATCAATCTTGCAGATAGTAATATGCCGATAAAACCATCCCTCCTCATCTTGGCAGGGCTCAATGCACGAATCGTTGAGATGGGTGAGAGAATCAATGAGGATCAGCTGTTAAGAACATTCACACTGGAAAATGAAAAAGAAATCTCGGTAGCGACAAAGTTCGCTAAACTCGCATGGCATCCAAACCATCATTTAGCGCATATCAAAATTGCACTCGACAAAAAATAAGATCTCGAGGTAGTCTATGAAAATTGTACTCATATTCGGTCCCCAGGCTGTTGGAAAGATGACAATTGGAGAAAAAGTTGGAGAAGCATTGAATATCCCACTCTTGCATAACCACGTGACATTGGACGTGATATGGCCATATATCGGATGGAATGAAGATACATTTAAATTGTCCCATGATTTAAGGATGGGCATATTTAAACATATCGCAAAAGATGAAACACATCGTGGTATCGTGTTTACGTTTGTGTGGGCATTTAATTTAGAAAGTGATTGGGATGCGGTAGGTGAAATGAAACAAATATTTAGCGCACAACATCATGAACTGTACTTTGTCGAATTGGCAGCTGATTTAGAGGAGAGAATTAAAAGAAATACGTCAGCTTATCGATTGGAGAAAAAACCATCGAAGCGTAACCTTGAGCATTCCCACAATGAATTAGTACGTTCTATGGATAAACATCGTATGAATTCATTGGATGGTGAAATTATAGAGAAAAACTACATGAAGTTAGATGTCACACATATCGATGCGACAGAAGCGAGTCAAAAAATAGTAGAATGGATTAATTCTCTTAAATAGTAATCAATTTCGTAATACCTAAGTCTAATTTTTCATGAAAGACAAACAATTCATTTGTCTAATAAAATGGACTCGTGTACCCTTAAAAAGGAATGTTACTATTATTAACTAAGGATTGATTATAGATGAAGGTCGTATTTTTGTCGGGATCGAATATCGGAACGAAGACATTAAAAGCTGTAGAGTATGTTGCTGAAGAATTTAAAACACAACATGAAACAGTAGAATCAGAAATATTAGATTTAGCAAACCTATCGATGCAGTTTTGCGATGGTAGAAACTACACGGACTACGAAGGTGACACAAAACACATCATCGATATAATTATCGATGCAGATGCAGTCATTATTGGTACTCCTGTTTTCCAAGCTTCAATTCCAGCTGCATTAAAAAATGTATTTGATCTGTTACCACAACAAGCACTATCAAACAAAGTCGTCGGTATTCTCGTTACAGCAGGTTCTTCAAAACATTATTTAGTTGCTGAACAACAATTAAAACCAATTCTTTCATTCATGAAAGCACATGTTGTAAACGCGTATGTATTTATTGAAGAGAAAGATTTTTATCAGTATGAAATCATTAATGAGAATGTAAAGATTCGCATCAAGCGACTCGTACAAGAAACGCATGCTTTAGCACAAGCAATGCAGCAAGTACAAAGTATCACAGAAAAACAGCTCTAACCATCTTATAAAAGATGGTTATTTTTTCTTTGGAGGTCAATATGGAGAGCATTATAGAGGCGTTACATCGACAGTTAGAAAAGTATGAACCGACTGCTA
Source organism: Aliicoccus persicus (assembly GCA_020741755.1). Lineage (GTDB taxonomy): Bacteria > Bacillota > Bacilli > Staphylococcales > Salinicoccaceae > Aliicoccus > Aliicoccus persicus_A. Next base: position 5,372 of record DYYI01000011.1, read on the forward strand.
TCTACACTTTTAATGAAGGTTGGTCAGATGATGATAAGTTTATTGTGGAGACAAAGTCAGGTGGTAAGTATTTGCTCAGACTTTCTAACATGGACAAAGCATCGCGTGCACAGCGGCAAGTGAAAATTATTGAGCAAGCAATCGCTGCAAATATTCCAACACAAATTGTAGTGGATCATGGAACATGTTTGGATGATGAGAAGTACTTTATCTTACTCAAATGGATTGAAGCGGAACCGTTACTCGATAAAATTTTAAGCTACTCTGAAGATGTACAATACAATTTAGGAAGAACAGCAGGTCAGCATCTGCAAAAGATTCACCAATTCTCTACCACTTACTCCACTGGACTTGATTGGGATGTGTTATTTAATCGCAAGATAGATAAGAAACTCGAGATGTATGAAAATTGTCCCTTGAAATATGATAGGGATCGGGAATTGATTGAAGCGGTTCAAACGTATCGTAAAAAGTTATCAGCAACACCGCAAGTTGTACATCACGGAGATTATCATTTAGGCAATATGTTAATAGATAAAAATCATGTTATTCACATCATCGATTTTGATCGACATGATGTTGGTGATGGTTGGGATGAATTTAATCGTCTACCATTTAGTTACGATGTCAGTCCTGCATTTGCATCTGGTCTTGTAGATGCCTACTTCAACAACGAGATTCCACATAGATTTTGGGAGATGGTATGTTTGTACACAGCTACGAACGCACTGTCGTCATTACCGTGGGCGTTACGATTCGGTGATGATGAAATAACGACGATAAAACATCAAACAGAGTCGTTATATAGGCAATACAATGATTTTAATAGCGTTATACCGGCGTGGTATCAGCAGTAGAAAAGAAAAAGAGCCTTTGTAGGCTCTTTTTGTTTTATAGTAAGTCTTTATTCTCTTGCTTAGGAATACCAACGCGCAAGCTGATTTGCATTGCATCTAAGTCAGCCCCTTGGTTGATTTCAACATGACCATCAAGACTTAAATATAAGTCTATGTCTGTATTATCCCAACCGTATGGTTCTCTCATGAGTCGTTGCATATCTTTCATCGATAACGACAACGCTTCTTCATAACTATCACGTGCAGCTGTCGTATACCAACGATCTTCAGTTTCCAAAACAGGACGGTCGAGTTCTACATTTTTAATAACATCCACTGTTACTGTTGCGGATCCACTACATTCTAATCCAGCACCGTCTAACTCACCGTCGCCCATCGCACCGTGCAAATCTCCGATTTGTAACAACCCACCGGCTACATTGACTGGGAAGTATAAAGTAGCACCTTTTTTAATCAGACGGTTATCCATATTACCACCATGGTCACCGATGCGGCCGCAACCGATTGCGTCACCACTTGGTGCAACACCGATAACACCAATCATTTTTCGTAGTGGAATCTCAACATCATTAAAGAATGCCACTTCTCGTTCATTATCAATCTCAATAATCTTCGTACGAATTTCCGAGTTGTCTTTTAATGGTCCAACACCATATGTTACAGCAACACCTTTGTCTGCGACTGTGACGTCATCAATATATACTTTCAAAACATCACCAGGTTCTGCACCTTCTACATATAGCGGGCCTGTTCCCGGGTTCACCTGATCAAAATCAATACCACCGATAAGATCATCACTGGATTTAATCTGTTCAGAGAAACAGTCAACCGTATTAAATTTTACAGTTTCTCCTGGTGAGACGCGTAAAGCTGGTTCATGCGACTTGTCAAACGTGAATTGACGTGTTTCTTTATCAATTTCATAACTTGCCATGAAGAATCCCTCCAACTTATTCTATGGTACATCTAGTATAGCACCTTCTATTTAGAGAAACTTAAAAAACCCTTTGAGTCAAAGGACCCAAAGGGTAATGCGTATTAATTACTCTGCATCTTCATCTGATTCTTCAGTATCTTCACTATCTTCTACTTCCGTACCTTCTTCTGTACCTTCTCCATCACCAGGTGCGATTGATTCTAAACCATCTTGAATTTCTACACCTTCAGGTAATTCGAGTTCGAATAATGATTCTTCGAATTCTTCTTCGTTCATTTCAAGCGTTACATATTCAGAACCGATGACTGAATCTGTACCATCATCAATTTCTTGCTTTAAGATGATGTAGTACTCTGAATCGATCCACATCGTTGTTGGTGAAGCAAACTCAGCGCCTTCGGCACCTTCAATTGGTTCTAAGTTAACTTTGTATGCATCACGATCTCCAACTTGTTCAGTACCTTCAACTGTAATATCATACGTTGCTTCAAGTGATTCTAAATACTGAGATGCAGTGATTGCTTGAGTCTCAAATTCTACTTCCGGTGCTGCAATACCACTCTCATCTTCTGTTTCAGTATCTTCTTCTTCACCCTCAGCTGCATCTTCCTCACCGTTAGATTCGGTCATTGGAATTCTAAATGCTTGTTCTTGTCCTTCAGTATACGTGAGCATTTCCTCACCGTTGTTCACCATGATTGTTAATGATCCATCAGGGTTCTCCATTTCTGTTCTAGAAAGGACGACGTCCCCATCGTTTTTATACCATTCACGTGTAACAGATTCATTTTCAGTATCTGCAACTGATACTGAAATCGCTGTTTCAAGATAAAGATTCTCGATTTCCTCTTGTGCTGCATAACCATTTTCAATTAATGTTTCATAATCAATCGCTTCATCTGTATTTACTTCGCTCGATTCTTCTTCAGTTTCTTCTGATTCCTCTGTTTCAGTGTCTTCTTCAGTGTCTTCTTCTACATCTTCAGTTTCAGTTTCATCTTCTTCTACTTCTTCTGTGTCTGTATCACCGTTGTCATCATCGTCTTGTGCAAATGCTACGTTTTCTCCATTGACGTTAAGCGCGAGTACTGACATGAGTGATAAACCTATACCTGTTTTTAAAAGTTTCATAATTACTACTCCTCCATTTTCTAAACTGGTAGTTGTTCTATTCCCACTTCATTTATATGATAAACAAGCCATAAAATGTCAGATTTCTCTATTATTGCTCAACACGCCTATAAACAATTAAAAAACAACAGACGTTTATAACGCGTCTGTTGTAATAATGTCTACTGTTCATAATCGTTAAATATGCGAATTTTATGCTCTGATCGTTCATCAGCGAGTAATTGTTGATATTCTTTTCCCGCTTCAATTGCAACTTCTTGGTCTCGTGCTTCAGGGAACTGTTGAAGAAACATCTCTTCTAAGTCTTCGATGATGTAGTCGACAATTAGTCTTTGACTGATATAAGTTTCGAATCTCTCATCAAACGCTTGCTGATAAGAAAACTAAGTAAACCAAAGATAATTTTTGTGTTCATTGCTCCCCCTCCTTTCTATGAAATCTTTAACTTATGAAATGTATAATATGTCCTACTTCTCATACTAAAGTACGAGAGACTATAACGATGTGATTATAATTACAATAAGAAATAATATATATGTTATTTTTAATTATTTGTTAAACTTTTAAATTTTGTCCAAAAAGGGTTTTATTTTTTACAAACCATCGATATGATAGTCTTTTATAAGACAGATTAAAAATGGATTAAAAAGGAGTTGCGACTTATGGTAAAAGAACCAGTTTCATCAGAAGAGAACGTACAGAAGACAAAGAAGTTTGAACTTCCTCACATTTACGTCATACTCTTTACATTAACAGCACTTGCAGCGATTGCGACATATATCATTCCTGCAGGTCAATTTGAAAGGGAAACAGTTGATGGCCGTGAGGTCATTATTCCTGGCACATTTGAGTATGTGACACAAAGTCCAGTTGGTATTCTTAACTTTATGACTGCGATTCCACGTGGTGTACAAGAAACGGTCATCATTATCTTTGGTATCATGGCAATCGGTGCAATGTTCAAAATTCTTGAGAAAGCTGGCGTTATTAGTTACATAATCAGTTTTTTAATCAAGAACTTTGGTAACAAAGGGATGTTGATATTCCCTGTTGTTATCGTACCACTCGCATTATTTGTATCACTGACGGGTAACATTGAGTCTTCATTAATATTTATACCTGCCCTACTGCCACTATTCTTAAGATTAGGATATGACAGAATGGCAGCGACTGGTGCGATTCTTATCGCCACAGTTGTCGGTTTCACTGTAGCATTGACTGCACCAGCGAACTTAGGTACAGCACAAACGATTGCTGAACTTCCACTATTTTCAGGTATCGGTTATCGTGCAATCGTCCTTGCAGTCATGACAACAGTGGGTATTTTGTTCGTTATGTATTATGCGAGAAAAGTTAAGAACGATCCGAGTAAGTCATTGATTTCTGACAATGTTGATAACAATGAGTTCATTAAACAAAGCATGGTCGAAGGAAATCCGATGAATACGCGTGCGATGATTGCAACAATAGTGTTTGTTCTGTTATTAGGATTCATGTTGTTCGGAATTTTCCAGTATAACTGGTATTTTATCGAACTTGCAGGATTCTACATCTTTACAGGTATTATCATTGGTTTTATAGCTGGTATGGGACCTTCAAAAATTGCAGAAGCAATGAATGATGGTGTCAAAACGATACTGCTTGGTGCTTTGATCGTCGGTCTCGCACGTGCGATTTCTATCATGTTAGAAGACGGTTTGATCATGGATACTGTCGTCAACGGTTTAAGTATGCTCGTTACATTAATGCCGGAATGGCTAGTGCCGGTTGCGATGATGGTTGTTCAAGGTATTATTAACTTCTTCATCCCATCAGGAAGTGGTCAGGCTGCTGCGACGATGCCGATTATGATCGGTGTTGTTGACCTTGCAGATATGACACGTCAAACTTCAGTGCTCGCATTCTTATATGGTGATGGATTCTCGAACATATTCTATCCAACATCAGGTTACTTCATGGCAGCACTAGTTATCGCTAAAATTAAATATACGGATTGGTTGAAATTTATTTGGCCACTCTTAATATTCTGGTACTTGATTGGTGCAGTGACGTTGGTTATCGCGTTCTTCATTGATTATGGTCCATTCTAAAGCAAATAAGCACAGGCTTTGATTTTCAAAGTCTGTGCTTATTATTTGTATTATTTAATTCAATTGTACTTTACTTCCGTTTCTTGCCACTTCTATAAACATTTTAAAACCTTTCTCAAATACATCCTCGAGCAACTTGAATTTAGGATGATGATGGTTATAGTCATAACCAGGCGCTTTTGCACCAATAAATGCATAGCATGACGGCACTCTATTGCTAAATGCACTAAAGTCTTCCCCACCCATCATTGGTCGCTCACTGACGAGTTCTCCCGGGAAATATTCTTCTACAATAGACCGGACATAGTCAGTGACCTGTTCATTATTCATGATAGAGTCATAACCATCTGTGTATTTTAACGTATAGTCATAACCGAGTGATTTGAGTTGTTCTAAGTTTTTCTCGAGTAGTTCTTTAACTAACTGACGATCTTCTTGACGCAGTGTTCTGACAGAACCGCCGAGCAACACTTTGCTAGGTATTACATTTTCTGAACCGACATTACCTGCATGAAATACCGTGTTTGATACGACAACGGGATTAAAAGGATCCACATGACGAGAGACAATTGTCTGAATGTTGTTGATGAATTGTGTACCTGCAATTATCGGATCAAGATTTAATTGCGGCGTACTCGCATGTCCCCCATTCCCGATTATCTCTATATGATATAAATCCGAATTTGCGCTCGCATGATTATACTTCACATCAATATCACCAAATTCAGTTAACGTCCAATAATGATGCCCATAGATAAAGTCAAAATCATCAAAGTATCCCGTTGCGACCATCTCACGTGCGCCACCTGGAATTAGTTCTTCAGCATGTTGGAATATACCGACGATTTCATTGTCGAATTCTTCAATATGATCGTTGATATACCAAAGCGCACCGAGCAATGATGCTGTATGTCCATCATGACCACATGCATGCATTACCCCATCATTTTTTGATTTGAATTCAACATCAGCTTCTTCTTCTACAGGTAATGCATCGATATCTGCACGCAGTCCAATTTTCTTGCCTTTACCCTTGTTAAAAATAGCAACTGCACTCGTTTCGGTAATCGACTCAATCGTACAGTTCTCCATTTGTTCAAGAATACTTTTAATATACTTAATCGTTTCATATTCTTTAAAAGACAACTCCGGGTGCTGGTGTAAATATCGGCGATAATCAATAACTCTTTCTTTGTAATTTTCATAGCTCATTGTTAATTCCCCTACCTTTTTATTAAAATTCATCATTATAACGTTGTATTGTCTATCATTACAATGCTGTTACTTGTTATAAACGTTTAGAAAAGACAATTCATCAATTATATATTATCTCTTTTATCTTACGTATTTCGATTGCATAAATAGAATTGATTAATGGGCCTAAATCTTTTTCTACCATCGCAATTTCTTGTTTCGCTTCTTCTTTTCGACCGACATTATATAAGGATAACGCATAGACTAGACTTCTTACTTTTAGGGTAATACGATCTATCGGGTGTGAAGCAAGTTTGAATTCATAAAGACTTCTATCAAAGTTTTTTATGACAAATTCATACTTACCCTGTAAGAATGCGATTTCTGAATCTAAGCTCTTTAAGTTTATTTGCATATATTCTCTTTTCTCAGTTCGAACTAAATTTAAAGTATGCATTACTTTTTCTTTATATGAAATCAGTTTTTCAACAATATCTTCAGGTTGATTGATGAGTGCATACTTTGAGTATAAAATATCATCAAATCTAAATTCTATTTCTTTCGTTAGATCTGGCGAAAATTCAAGGAATCGTTTTACTTTATCGACATACTCTTGTTTTTTAATATCTTTTTCGACATACGTATAATAGAGCACCATGAAGCGGAGTATATCGAAATAATATTGGAATTGTAACGTCTCAAAAGATAAAGATTCCACTTTTTTTGAACTCTCTACGAATAATGGATGATCTTCAACAGCTGACGCTAGAATAGATTCAATAAAATAATATGAGAGTTTAATTTTAGAATCATACTGTGTAAATGACAGAATCTGCTCTTTATTTTGTTGTAACGTTTTTAATGCTTCATTATATTCCAATGAGTATAATTTTGAGGATGCATGGTCAATCAGTTCTCTCATAGCGAGGTGTTTCAATCCATTCTCGATCATACGATTGTAAATCGTTTGGTGCAAAGCGTCTGCTTCATCATGCTGTTGATTAAATCTATAGTAGTATCTGAGCATCGTTAATAAATATATGCCTTTGTCATTTGTAAAGATGCGATCTTTGTTTGGTAATATTTTTTCTTTTACTTCATCAAAAGGAAAGTTTAAGTGATAATCTTTGAAATGCTCAGCCATCTCCTCAGTCCATGCTTCATCCCCTTCTTGTGTTAAATAGAATACAGAAACACCTAATTTGTTTGCGATTTTTTGCAATGTTTCTATTGATGGGAATGTTTTATCGTTTTCGATTAAACTTAATGTCCCTTTTGTGAGATAACCATCAATTAATTCAGATTGTGTCATTTTCTGTTGTTTTCTTAATGCTTTTATACGATTTCCGAGTGACATTCGTTCATCTCCATCCTTGTTAGTTTGATTATATCAAACTTTTGCTTGACATCCAAATCCCCCTTTGTCATACTAACAACTAGAAAGTTTGATTGTATCAAACAAAAGAGGTGGAAAAATGATTTTTGACAAAAATGTTCCTGTACAAGAACGTGTTAACTTCCTATTCTACATATTGAGTCGTTTTATTTTAACAGCGGGTAACTATATTTACCTATTCGCCGTTTCATATTTTATATTGTATGAAACGGGTTCTGCATTTTACTTCTCAATAAACTTAGCGATTTCAGTTGTCGTCTCTCTTATACTACTACCCTTTGCCGGTTTGATTAGTGATTTAGGAAATAAAAGAAAGACGATTATTACAGGTGAATGGTTGTTTGCAGGTGTTATTATCGGGCTTTTCGCATACACACAAATCGTAGGTGTATCTCTCATTGCAATTTATATCACGACGTTATTAACGAGTTTAATCAGTCCATTTGTTTCCAATACGTTCCAAGCAGCCATAACAGAAATGTTCCATAAAGAACGCATACAAAAAGTCATGGGATATACACAGAGCATTCTATCGGCAGTACCTATTTTGGGCCCCGTGCTCGGTGGTGTATTATTCGGACTATTAGGCTTTGAAGGTATCGTCATCGTTTTCATGATCGCGACGATTCTCTCTGCATCTGTCAATATATTGATAAAATTCGATTTATACTATGATAAATCACTTTACGAAACAGAGGATGAATCAGTAGATGGTGCATTAAATAAATTCAAGAGAGATGTAGGTCAAGGATTTTCATTTTTGTTCAAAAGTGATGTCTTTCGCTCAATGTTAATTTCGGTATCATTAATCAACCTCTTAGTTGGTCCGATTACATTATTTCCTGAAATAATGATGATTGTAGAACTTGGATTTGAACCAGAAACACTAGGCTTTGTGAATGCACTTGCTGGTATTGGTGTGCTCGTCGCGGGCGTAACGATCGCAAACATGAAAAGTTTCAAGAATCCCCTACAACAAGTCAAATTCGGTATCATTATTTTAGGTACGTTGTACTTCATCTATGCCCTACCAATATATATTGATATGCAAACATGGATGAGCTTTGTCTACATTGCAATTGTCGGTTTTACGATTATCATGACGGTGCAGTTTATCAATGTCCCGGCTGGTATATTCCTTCAAAAATGCATACCTCAACATATTAAAGGACGTGCGCTGAGTGCATACAGCATGTTTGCAATGAGTTTAAGTCCGCTCGGTACGATATTATATGGTGTGCTTTATGATACAGGCATGTATGCAGCTGTAAATATTGTCAGTGGTGCAGCATTCATCCTGGTCGTCTTGTTGACGATGAGATCCGCCGTTATTAAACGTGCAGCAGATTTGAATTCACAAGTTGATGCGGAACTGAAAGCAGTGAATGAAGAAATATAGATTAATAAAAATACCCCCTACTTTTCATAAATAAACAGATTTATGGTATTATATAATCAATCAATAAAAAGGAGGAATACTTATGTACTTTATGAG
>DYYI01000012.1:0-16311 GCA_020741755.1 Aliicoccus persicus
AGTTGACGTTCCAAAGTGTTACTCAGCACCGATTTTTTCCTCGTGAGTAACAGTTGACGTTCCAAAGTGTTACTCAGCACCGATTTTTTCCTCATGAGGAACAGTTGACGATCTAAAGTGTTACACAACACTGATTATTTCCACGTGAGGAACAGTAAACGATCCAAGGTGTTACTCAGCACACCGTTTTAACCTCGGGAGTAACACTTTACTTACCTAAGTGTTACTCAGCACCGATTTTTTCCTCATGAGGAACACTTTACATACCAAAGTGTTCCTCATCATCGATTTTTTCCTCTTGAGGAACAGTTGACGACCCAAAGTGTTCCTCAGCACACCGTCTTCACCTCGGGAGTCCCACTACACAAAAAACCGCGCTACCTCACAGCCTTTCTCAAGCTCGAAGTAGCACGGCCACCAATCAAAAATCAAATTTACACCAATTCTGCTGCGAACTCGGTCATAAACCGATCGATCATTGCTCTTGCATCATCTGTTGATGAAGTGCTCATCAGTTCATTACGCAATTCTGCTGCACCTCTAAATCCCTTCACATAGATTTTAAAGAAACGGTGCAATGTCTTATACTTTCTCCCTGTATCTTCTACATACTGATCAAATAAATCCAAATGCATCAATAATAATTCTAAGTGTTCTTTACTTGAATGCTCTTTCGCATCGACTTCAAATGCAAATGGGTTTTTAAATATACCGCGTCCGATCATCACACCATCGACGCCATATTTTTCTACCAATTCCAACCCTGTCTGTCTATCTGGAATATCTCCATTGATTGTCAACAACGTATTCGGTGCAATCTCATCGCGCAACTGCTTGATATCTGGAATCAGTTCCCAGTGTGCGTCGACTTTACTCATTTCTTTTTTCGTTCTCAAATGAATGGAAAGATTTGCGATATCTTGTTTCAAAATATGCGTTAACCAATCTCGCCATTCTTCTACTTTATGCATGCCGAGTCGTGTTTTCACACTGACTGGTAAGCCACCTGTTTTTGCGGCTTCGATTAATTCCGCAGCTACATCTGGTCTTTTTATCAATCCACAGCCTTTACCGTTACCGACAACATTCGGTACGGGGCACCCCATGTTTAAGTCGATCCCTTTAAATCCCGCTTCTGCCATTCCGATGCTCATCTGTCTAAAGTACTCTGGATTATCTCCCCAAATATGTGCCACGATCGGTTGCTCATCTTCAGTAAAAGTCAGTCTCCCGCGCACGCTATCTTGACCGTCCGGATGACAGTAACTGTCCGAGTTTGTGAACTCTGTAAAATAAACGTCCGGTGCACCTGCTGCTGCGACGACATGTCTAAAGACGACGTCAGTCACATCTTCCATCGGCGCAAGCACGAAAAATGGACGTTTCAATTCTTGCCAAAAATTCTCTTCCATAATGTTTCGTTCAATCCTCTCTCGTCCGAATACCTAACCAGACGATAAAATAACATATTAGATTATAACAGAAACAAGCCACTTTGACTTACATATAAAATTAAAAGGGATGACAGAAATTTTGCCATCCATACTTTTTACATTTCTTTCTTTAACACTTGCGTATATTTAAATGCGTTTAGTGCAAATATTGCGAGCAGTACAATGATTGCTAACAGTTGATTCGTCTCTGTCGCTATACTGACAATTGTTAAGAACACTACCCCTACTAAAATACTCATTTGTGCCGTCTGATTGGATTTATACAATCCTGTCAATATTAAGTGTCTTTCACCCTCATCTGATACTTTCAGAAGTTTATCAGAGTAGTCCTTATCGTCTACTGATGGGATGTCTCGCTCAGGATTGATCTTTGGTAATGCTTGCGCTTGATAAAATACGGCATACGTTGAAAAGATCAGGAGTACAATCGAAAGAATGATTAAGGTAAGCATCAGCGTTGTATTCGTTTCTTCAATCAATATAATGCCTGTCACAGTAACGACTAAAGTCAATAGACTTAAAAGTAATCCACCTGTTGTGAAATCTTGTGCTCTATAATATGTTCTATTTATCCATACATCGAGTTCATCTGGATCTAGATTATTATGGTTTGCTTTATTAAAAATCTTCCTAATCATCATTAATCCTGCCACTGTTGTGATGAAACCTAGCATCCAAACGACCACATAGACGTAAATAAAGTAGTCTTCAATTAATTTCGGTCCGAGTACATACTCTTGAACTGTGTCATTCATAAACAATAAAATCCCTAGAATACCGAATATGAAACCGAATATTGCTGAAACTAATAATCTCGTAACGTTGTTTTTCATTAAAGTTCACCTTCCTCAAATATAAAAATGCTTTCTATGGGTTCGTTGAAAATTTTCGATAGACGTAAAGCAATTAGTAATGATGGCATGTAATCCTCGCGTTCGATCAGGCTGATTGTTTGTCTAGAAACCTTAGCTTTTTTAGCGAGTTCCGTCTGGTTCATGCCATCACGTGCACGAAGTTCTTTAAGTCTTGTTTTCATTTCATCTCATCACCCTTTCGAAATAAATGTAACACATCATTTTCTTTTTGACAATTATTATTGTCAAATTAATAACTTTCATTGTCAAAAATAGTCGAAATTAAGCACAAAAAAACCACCTCATACAGAGGTGGCATTATTTTTGAGCGTTAGTGAATATAATATTCTTCTAACTGCTAATTCGTTTTCTTACGCGCTTCAAACGATTCTAAAATAGTACCTACACCCATTGAAGCAATTAAGATGATTGCCATAGCACCGAATATCATTAAATATTCCATGTTTAACATCTCCTTTCTGCTATTGTCTATCCAAAGCTACACTTTGTCCATAGACTTATAATAATTTGTGCATTAATTAGATTATATGTATGAATCTGAATTTAATCAATAAAATAAGGCCACTGCGTCGTTTCAATAAACGATTGTGGCCTTATGCATGGAGACGGCGGGAGTTGAACCCGCGTCCAAGGAACTCGTTACATTTCTTTCTACGTGTGTAGTTCTCGTTTAGATTTCACATAGAAAGTGGCACGGAACAAACCGAAATCTATGCTAGTCTAATTGATCTCTTTACACTGTTCTCTAGACGAAAGAAAGTGTACGTATCCTGCTAAATTGGATCATCGTCATGAGCCGCAGGTGAGCACATGGGATGATGTAGCTAGCTTAGGCTGCTACTAAATTGTTTTGTTTGCCAGTTATTATAACTGATGTCGTTTTTACGAAGCCGACGCCTTCGACACGCTTAAAATGCTCGACCATCCCCTGTCGAATCCAAAACGTCCCCTTGTATATAAAAATGGTGCGTTATTTATTATACCAAACTGAGCATTTTATCTCAAATTATTGTATCAGCGGCGTTCATTAAAATATTTTCGCATACGTGCGTCGTCTTTTCGTTCCTTGACAACAAGTACTGCGTGGATGGCGCCTGGCAACCAAACGATTAATGTTAGAAATACATTTAATATTGCTTGGAATGGTTTGCCTGAAAATAGTACAGCAATAGGTGGTGCGATGACTGCAAGTAAATACATCATTTCTAATCACTCCTACGCTTTTATTATTGGTTATATGACTTGATTGCTCTTGCCATATCGCGTTTTACTTGTTTTTCTTTAATTGCTTGGCGTTTATCGTGTTTTTTCTTACCCGTCGCAATGCCAAGCAACATTTTACACACGCCATTTTTAATGTACATTTTTAATGGAACGATCGCTGTTCCTGGGTCTTTTAAAATCCCATATAGTCGATCGATTTCCTTACGATGCAATAACAATTTGCGTGTGCGGAGGGGATCGGTATTGTAGCGATTCCCTTCCTCGTACGGGGCGATGTGCATGTTGTACACATACATTTCACCTTTGTACACGCGCGCGTACGCATCTGCGATATTCGCTGAACCGCGTCGGATGGATTTTATCTCTGTTCCGGTCAGCACGAGTCCTGCTTCTATCGTGTCATCGATTGTATAGTCATATCTTGCTTTTCTATTTTGCGCTAATGGTTTATCTTTTTGTTGATTCATAGGCTTATCTTCCTCTTACTTTTTCTTACGTTTTTGGCCCTTTTTTGCTACTTTCGTATAAAAAGGGGCACGTCCTTTTTCATTTGTTACAGTTGGACCACTGTTCATTTTCTTTCTTGAACGTGTCTTTTGTTTTTTGTTTGATGTGTCTTTTGATTTAATATTAATTGGCTTTCTCACTCTTGAACGTTCTTCTCGTTTCGGCATACCAACGAATTTAAAGTCGATGGAACGATCGTCTGTATTCGCATCGAGTACTTCAACTTCAACTGGATCACCAATTCGATAAACTGCACCTGCGTTGTCACCAATCATCGCCATAGCACGTTCATTGAACTGATAATGATCGTCGGTCATGTTCGACACATGCACAAGTCCTTCAATCGTATTCGGTAGTTCAACGAACACACCGAAGTTCATCACGCCTGATATTACACCTTCGAATACTTCTCCGATATGCTGTTTCATATATTCCGCTTTTTTCAGATCATCCGTATCGCGTTCTGCATCTTGTGCGCGTCGTTCTCTCTTCGATGTATGATCTGCAATATCTGGCAGTTCGTTATCGATTCTAGATGTCGTTTTTGCATCTGTTTTACCATCGATTAAATAAGTTCGGATTAAGCGATGCACGACTAAGTCCGGATAACGTCTAATTGGAGATGTGAAATGTGTATAGAACTCTGTCGATAATCCGAAGTGACCGAGGCTTTCTTCTGAATATCTTGCCTGTTGCATTGAACGTAACATTAACGTATTAATAACAAGTTCTTCTGGCATGTCTTTTACTTGATCGATGATTTGTTGCAATGCGCGCGGGTGAACATCATTCGATTTACCTTTCACCATGATTCCAAAGTTTGTTAGAAATTCATAGAAACGCTGTAACTTCTCTTCTTTTGGATCTTCGTGGACACGATACAAGAATGGGACATCCATCCAGTGGAAATGTTCTGCAACTGTTTCGTTTGCAGCTAGCATGAACTCCTCAATCATCTTCTCTCCAACAGAACGCACACGCAGTGCAATCTCTGATGGTGTGCCGTCATCTTCGACGATAACTTTTGCTTCGTTGAAATCAAAGTCAATTGCGCCACGACGGGTGCGCTTATTTCTAAAGATTTGTGCAAGTGCTTCAGCATCTTGCAACATCGGATAAACGTCGTTGTATTCCTGAATTAATGCCTCGTCATTGTCATCTAGCATTTTATTGACTTCTTCATAGGTCATTCTTCGATCTGAGTGGATCACAGATTCAAAAATATCATGATTCACCACTTCACCTTCTGAATTCACTTCCATTTGACAGCTCAGTGCGAGCCGATCGACTTGTGGATTTAATGAACATATTCCATTGGATAGTCGATGTGGAATCATCGGGATGACGCGGTCGACTAAATATACACTTGTCGCACGTTCATATGCTTCCTTGTCCATCGGTGAATCTTTCGTGACATAGTGAGAAACATCCGCGATGCTTACCGTTAACTCATAGTTCCCATTATCTAACTTTTTCACAGCAACCGCATCATCCAAGTCTTTGGCATCTGCACCATCAATCGTAATTGTGAATTCATCTCTTAAGTCTCTGCGACCTTGTATTTCATCTTCTTGAATCGTTTCAGGGATGCTTTCCGCATGATCTAGCACTTCTTTTGGAAATTCAATCTCGATACCATGAGCATAAATAATCGATAAAATATCGACGCCTGGGTCATTTTTGTGACCAAGAATTTGAATGATATGCCCTTCAGGATTATCACCGTTATCCGGGAACTTCGTAATTTCTACTAGCACTTTATGGCCAGTCACCGCACCAAGATTGTTCTCTTTCGGGATAAAGATATCATCTTGATGTTTTTCTGAGTCGGGCAAAACGAAACCAAAACTCTCGTTATCTTGATAGGTCCCAACGATGCGTGTCATACCACGTGTTAAAATGCTCGTCACACGACCATCCTGATTGTCCCCCGTTGTTTCTTTGCGGACTTCAACAAGGACAATATCTCCATCCATTGCCCCATTTATTTCTGTCGGTGGAATAAAAATATCCTGGAGCTCACGATCTTCAGGGCGCAAGAAACCAAATCCTCGCTTATTCATTGACAACGTCCCTTTTAAGAGATTCGTATGTTCTACTTTCATAAACTTATCTTTTTTTGTTTTAAATAAAACACCGGCTTCTTCTAAGCGAACAATCTCTTTAACCATCTCTTTAAAGTCATCTGAATCCTGGATATCTAGCTGTGCTTGAAAATCTTCAATTTTCAATGGTTTATAATCATCTTGGTCGATGATGTTTTGGATATCGTCAGTAAATTTTCCCATAGTATCCTCCCTATTGCTGAAGTTCATTAATAAATGCTAACAGCCGCTCAAATAATTCTTGTTTTTCGACGTCTATCGTTGGTACATGACCACTTTTCTCAAGCCACATCAGATTTTTATCGTCTGATGAGATATTATCGAAAATGATATTTCCCGACTCTGGATTGATGACCGGATCATGTTTAGACTGTACGACAAGCACCGGTTCGTAGACATCTTCTAATCGGTCTTTCGTGTATTGAATCACTTCTCTAATTTCTTCGAAAATATTTGTTTTTTCGTATGTTGCGATTTCTGCTTCTATCGTTGCTTCATCTTTACCTTCAAGTTTTTTAAATGTTCTTGCATAGGTTTTAAAACTTTCAAAGAGAGCTGCATCTTCTTTTAAAAACATCGGTGAACAGATTGTAGATATACCTGAAACTTCTTTTTCAGCAGCAAGCCTCAGTGCATACACGCCGCCGAGCGATACACCGAATACATAAATTGTATCGAACCCTTTATCTTTTAATGTCTCATAACTATCCACGACTTGAGACCACCACACATGTGGGGATGCACTTAGTATATTTTGAGGGTCTTCAGCGTGGCCTTCATAATGTGGTGCCATCGATGTAATATTTTGTTTTTCTAAAAAACGGCCAAGCTGTCTGACGTCTGAAGAATTCCCTGTAAATCCATGCAATAAAAGCACCGCAAAATCTGCTTCTCCTTCGAAGTAAAACGGTTTTGGTAGTTGTATCTTCATCTCTTTACCCTACTTTCATCTCTTTAAATTAATTCTACATGAAATAGACAAATAAAAATAGCGCACAGAATCGTTGTGATTCCGTACGCCATAAAATCTCGTTCAATACAATTTTAATATTCTATTGATCCATTAATATAAATAAGTAATTAGCATTAACAATCCAAAGAACATGATTGATAATAAAATAGTCACTCGGTGTAGCATCAAGTCCATACCACGTGCTTTTTGTTTACCGAATAATTGCTCAGCTCCACCACTGATTGCACCGGATAAACCTGCACTTTTACCTGATTGAAGTAATACCACTGTGATTAATGATATCGAGATAATGATTAGTAAAATGATTAAAGTTGTGTTCATTAATGTAATCCCTCCGACGCTTAGTAACAGTGATATTATAGCAATATATAACGGCGTTATCAATAAGTAACGCATATTGTAATGTAATTGAAATATACTTGAATTACTTTAAATTTCAATGTTGAAGAATGCATCTAAACCAAGGTATTTCCCTGTTTCAAATAGTTCATCTTCAATGCGTAACAATTGATTATATTTCGCAACGCGGTCAGAACGTGATGGTGCACCTGTCTTAATTTGACCCGCATTTACTGCAACCGCAATATCTGCAATCGTCGTATCTTCTGTTTCACCTGAACGGTGTGATATAACAGACGTATAACCCGCACGTGCCGCCATTTCAATTGCCTCAAATGTTTCAGTCAACGTACCGATTTGGTTCACTTTAATTAAGATTGAGTTCGCTACACCTTCTTCAATACCTCGTGCAAGTTTTTCAGTGTTTGTAACGAATAGATCATCACCAACTAATTGTACTTTGTCACCAATCTTATCTGTTAAGAGCGCGTGACCTTCCCAATCATTTTCATCTAAGCCGTCTTCGATTGAAATAATTGGATACTTTTCAACTAAATCACTGTACCAGTTTACTAACTCTTCAGATGTCAGTGATTTACCTTCACCTTTAAGTTCATACTTACCTGTTTCTGCATCATAGAATTCACTTGAAGCCGCATCCATTGCCAGCATGATATCTTCACCAGGTACATAGCCAGCGCGTTCAATTGCAGTGATAATCGTCGATAGTGCTTCTTCATTCGAACCAAGGTTTGGTGCGAAACCACCTTCATCACCGACTGCTGTGCTCAATCCTTTTTCTGAAAGTACTTTCTTTAAGTTATGGAATACTTCAGTTCCCATACGCAAAGCTTCTTTAAACGTTTCCGCACTCACAGGCATGATCATGAACTCTTGAATGTCGACGTTATTATCAGCATGCTCACCACCATTGATGATGTTCATCATCGGAACTGGTAGTTGTGTTGCGTTAAATCCACCAAGATATTTGTATAATGGTTGACCTAAGAAATCTGCCGCAGCTTTTGCAACAGCAATTGAAACGCCTAAAATTGCATTTGCACCGAGTTTTTCTTTGTTCGGTGTACCATCTAATGCACACATCATCATGTCGATTGATACTTGTTCAAGCACACTGAAATCACCTTCAATAAGTTCTGGTGCAATTTCCTCGTTCACATTATCAACCGCTTCTTGTACACCTTTACCAAGGAAACGCGTGTAATCTCCATCACGTAATTCTACTGCTTCATATTCACCAGTAGACGCACCTGATGGAACAAGCGCTCGACCAAACGCACCACTTTCAGTTAACACTTCAACTTCAATTGTCGGATTACCTCTTGAGTCTAATACTTCACGTGCATAAACATCTGTAATTAATGGCATGTTCGATCTCCTTTATGTGTTAAATTTTTACCCTTATATTATAACAGGGATTGACCTGTCATTTCATCTGGTTTCGTAATTCCCATTAAATCAAGTACCGTCGGTGCAATGTCTGCTAGACGACCGTTTTGAACTTCAACACCATCTTTTGTGACGATTATCGGTACAGGGTTCGTCGTATGCGCAGTCATCGGCTCCCCTTCAAGCGTGATAACTTCATCACTATTTCCGTGATCTGCTGTAATGACCGCCACGCCACCTTGATTTAAAATTTCATCGACAATTTCACCGAGACATTCGTCCACCGCTTCGATCGCTTTAATCGTTGGTTCCAGCATGCCGCTATGACCAACCATATCCGGATTTGCAAAGTTTAGAATAACTAAGTCTAGATCATTTTTCGATAGTTCCTCTAGACATTTATCCTTTACCTCATATGCACTCATCTCTGGTTTCAAGTCATACGTTGCAACCTTTGGTGAATCAACGAGCACGCGACGCTCACCATCGAACTCTTTTCTTTGTCCACCACTCATAAAGTAAGTCACATGTGGATACTTTTCAGTTTCAGCAATGCGCAGCTGTTTCTTCCCTGCGTTAGCAACGACTTCACCAATCGTATTGACAATATCCTCTTTTTCAAAGACGACATGCGCGCGTACATCGTCACTATATTTCGTAAATGTAACGAAATGAATATCTGGATAACGACGGTCCATCTTAAATCCAATGAAAGCATCATTCGTATAAATTTCTGATAATTGTGCAGCACGATCCGGTCTAAAATTAAAGAAAATCATCGCATCGTGTGCTTCCACACCGTTGCCGTGCTTACCATCATGACCCTTGATAACAAATGGCTCAACAAATTCATCATAAATCCCTTTTTCATAACTTGCCTCAACACCTGCGCGCGCACTGTCAAACACCGGGCCGTCTCCGTTTGAAATCACATCATAGGTTAACTGTTCGCGTTCCCATCGCTTATCACGGTCCATGGCATAGAATCGACCACTAATCGTTGCGAATTCGCCGATGCCAATTTCTTTAAACTGTTTTTCCGTTTCATCGATATACGCAAGTGCTGAATCTTGCGCGACATCTCTACCATCTAAAAATGCATGGACAAACACACGGCTGACGCCATGTTCTTTAGCGAGCTTTAAAATAGCAAATAAGTGATTGTAATGAGAATGGACGCCACCATCACTTAACAGACCCATGACATGCAGTGCGGAATCACGTGTCGAGCAGTGCTTCATCGTCTCAATCAACACTTCATTATCAAAGAAATCACCATCTTCAATAGACTTATTGATGCGGGTTAAACTCTGATATACAACACGTCCTGCCCCAATGTTTAAATGACCGACTTCAGAGTTACCCATCTGTCCTTCTGGTAATCCTACGTCAAGCCCAGACGCAAGAAGTTCAGCGTGCGGATACTTATTGTAGTACCGATCGAAATTCGGTTTGTTTGCTTGTTTCACTGCATTACCTTTTACTTCGTCTCGATTGGCAAAACCATCGAGAATAATTAAGCCGATCGGATTACTCATTAAGCGCACCTGCCAATAGCAATTCAAACGAATCAGGTTTTAGTGCCGCACCACCAACGAGTGCACCATCGATGTGTTCACATGCCATGTACTCTTTAATGTTTTCTGGTTTTACTGAACCACCATATTGAATGCGCACTTTTTCACTCACTTCTTCTGAATAAAGTAGAGCGACTTGCTTGCGGATGACACCACACATTTCGTTTGCATCATCACTCGTTGCAGATTTTCCTGTACCGATTGCCCAGATCGGTTCATAGGCAATGACTGTTGATTCCACTTGATCTGCTGACAGTCCTTCAAGTCCTAACTTCACTTGAGATTCAACAATTTCAGCTGCCTTGCCAGCTTCACGCTGTTCATCACTTTCACCAACACACACGATTGGGATAAGATTATTTTTATGGGCATGTTTCGTCTTTAAGTTGACTGTTTCATCTGTTTCATTAAAGTATTGACGGCGTTCAGAGTGACCGATGATGACATATTTTACACCGATGTTCGTCAACATTTCTGCAGACACTTCACCTGTATATGCACCAGCGTCTTCAAAGTGCATATTTTGAGCGCCGATGTTTACTTGTGATGATTGTGTCTTCTCGACGAGTTCTTTTAACTGAATGAATGGCGCACAAATTGCACTCTCTACGTCATCGTTACTTGGTACATTAGATAATGCATCGATGAATTCAACTGCTTCATCCAATGTTTTATTCATCTTCCAGTTTCCTGCAATAAATGGCTTTCTCATATCAAATACTCCTTTAACGTTATTTATCTGAAATTGACTCGAGTCCTGGCAACGCTTTACCTTCAAGATATTCAAGAGATGCACCGCCACCTGTTGAAATATGTGAGAACTGATCAGCGAACCCTAAATCATGTGCTGCAGCTGCTGAATCACCACCACCGATAATCGTCGTTGCATCATCGAGTGCTGCAATTGACTCACACACACCAATCGTTCCTTGTGCAAAGTTTTGCATTTCGAAGACACCCATCGGTCCATTCCAAACGACAGTTTTCGCACCATTCAGTGTTTCCTTAAATAGTGCTACAGTTTCTGGACCAACATCTAATCCCATCATATCTTCAGGAATTTCATCAATTTTTACAGTTTTGTGGTCGGCATCGTCTTTAAATTCTGATGCAACGACAGCATCAACTGGTAAAACGAGCTTGTCTCCACCCTTTTCTAACAATGACTTCGCAAGGTCCACTTTATCTTCTTCAAGCAGTGAAGTCCCGATTTCATAGTCCTGTGCTTTTAAGAATGTGAACATCATCCCACCGCCGATGAGTACTTTATCTGCAGTGTTTAATAGGTTTTCGATGACACCGATTTTGTCAGAGACTTTTGCACCACCTAAAATCGCAACAAATGGTCGCTCCGGATTATCCACTGCTCCACCGATGAAGTCGATTTCTTTTTTCATTAAGAATCCAGAAACTGTTTCTAGATGTGCTGCGATACCGACATTTGAAGCGTGCGATCGGTGTGCTGTACCGAATGCATCGTTGACGAATACATCACCAAGTGATGCCCAATATTTGCCGAGTTCTGGGTCATTACTACTCTCTTTTTTACCATCCAGATCTTCAAATCTCGTGTTCTCAAACATCAGTACGTTACCATCTTTAAGCTCAGAGATGGCATCTTCTAACTCATCGCCACGTGTTGCTTCAACGAACACCACATCAGTCGATAAAAGTTCACTCAGACGGTCGGCGACTGGACGCATCGATTTATCTTGTAAATCTTCCTCGGTTTTCACTTTTCCTAAGTGAGAGAATAGAATCAGTTTCCCACCTGCATCTAAAATGTGTTTAATTGTTGGTAAAGCTTCAACAATGCGATTGTCGTTCGTAATTTCACCGTTTTTCATCGGTACATTTAAGTCTGCTCTTAGCAATACTTTCCTGCTTGTTAATTCAACATCTGTCACACTTTTTTTCATGGGTATTTGACTCCTTTTTATATTAATTTATCCTCTCTAAGTATACATGAAACACATGAAAAAACGAGTGAGATTATAATCCCACTCGTCATCAATTTTTATTTATTTGTCGCCATGTGATTGAGCACTCTTAACATCTGTGTTGAGTAACCCATTTCGTTATCATACCAAGCAACGACACGTACAAGCTGTTTACCATCTACATCAATCACACGCGTTTGAGTCGCATCGAAAATTGATCCAGCTTTCGTGCTGATAATATCACTTGAGACGATTTCATCCTCATTGTAAGCATAAGAATCATTCTCACGTGATTTCATCACTTGATTTAATTCTTCAACTGATGTTGATTTTGATAACGTCGCAGTAAGCTCTGTTAAAGAACCCGTCATAACTGGTACGCGCTGTGCACCACCATCAAGCTTACCGTTTAATTCTGGAATAACAATGCCAATCGCTTTCGCAGCACCCGTTGAGTTCGGTACGATATTTTCCGCTGCAGCACGTGCACGGCGGTAGTCTCCTTTTCTGTGTGGACCATCCAATGTGTTTTGGTCACCCGTATATGCATGAATCGTCGTCATCAAACCATTTTCAATACCGAATTCTTCATGCAATGCTTGTGCCATAGGTGCTAAACAGTTTGTTGTACAACTCGCCGCAGAAACGATTGTTTCCGTGCCATCTAATACACCTTCGTTCACACCGTACACAATTTGTTTAATACTTGAGTCTTTTGCTGGCGCAGAAATGAGCACGCGTTTGGCACCTGCTTCAATATGTTTGTTTGCACCTTCTTCTGATGTAAAAAATCCTGTACATTCAAGTACGATATCCACATCGAGTTCACCCCAAGGTAACTTCGTTGGGTCTTCTTCATTAAATGATTTGATTTCCTTACCATCGATTTTAAATCCGCCTTCGATGTTTTCAATTGTTCCTTTGTAAGGACCATGCGCAGTATCATATTTAAATAAGTGCGCTAAAAAGTCATCATCCGTTAAATCATTTACAGCTACGAGTTCTAACTCAGGAAAATCTTTCATTTCTCTTGCAACAATACGTCCAATACGTCCAAATCCATTAATCGCTACTTTTACCATAATTTATGGCCTCCTATTTTTCATTAAATATTCTCCGACTGCTTCATCAGTAATTAATACAGTATTCTTTGGTGCAATTTTTAAATACGTTTCAATTGCTTCTCGCTTACTCGTTCCACCTGCAACAGCAAATACTTGTTTCTTTTGTGCCAAGTCTTCAATTTGAATACCGACAGTTTTTATACGATGGACAACATTCCCATGTTCATCAAAATAAAATCCAAACGCTTCTGTAACAGCCTTGTTACGCTTTAGAATCTCCACTTCATCCTCAGGTGTGTGGCGGCGTGATGCCATCGTAAAAGCTTCCCCAATTCCGTGTATCACGAAATCAGATTGCTGATTCAACTGAATAATCTCTTTCACATCTGGCTCATGCATCAATGACTCAAGTGTTGATTCACTTAAGTAGTCCGGTGCGTGCAATAATCGGTGCATCCCACCCGTCGCTTCTCCTAACGCACTTGCGATCGAGTTTGCCTGAAAGTGATTGCTCTCTCCAAGTCCACCGCGCGCTGGAACAAACAGTAAATCTTTCATTTCTGGTTTTAAATAGTCACTGAGAGATGCCATCGTTGAACCACCAGTTACGGAAACAATTGCACCATCCGTTAAGACGCGAGATAAAAGATCCGCCGTCACCTTCGCCAATCCGTCTTTAGTGGATTGATTGGCATCCGCATCACCAGCAATAACATAAAATCCTGCAATGTTGTAAATACTTCTCAGCTGTCTACCAAGTGTTTCGTTCTCAGAAAGTGGTGCTAAAAAGGCTTCTAGTTGTTCTGTTAAATGACTGTTCTCGTGAGTTAAAGTAATTCCTTTTTGCTCTATTTTGACGAGGTCAATCGATTGTAGATAATCTATTTCTTTGCGAATGAGACGTTCAGTTACGCCTGTCTTTTCAGACAAAGCACGCCTACCAATCGGCGCATGTGCTTCAATCTCTTTTAGCATCAAATATCTCCGATTGAGCTGTGTGATTAAATCAGGTGCAACACGATTTAACAACTGTAAATGTTCATATTTCATGCAACGCTCCTCCCTTGTGGGACAAATAAGTCCCGATAGGGACAAAAATAATCACACTCTTACTATACCACGAAATAGTTAGAGTGCAATTATTTTGTTTCAATATTTTTTTGTAAATATTCTATGATCGTAACGAAGTCAATCTGTCCATATTGAATGACATTACCGTTGTGTTCCACAACTGGTACTTCTAACATATACTTCTGTTGAAGTGCGTCAGACGTATCAATATCGATCTTCTCTACAGTGACATCTGGATAGTCTTCCAGTGCCAGTGCGAGCTGTATTTCACCATCATCGCAATTCATGCAATTGTTTCGCGTATAAAAATTTATTATCACGACCGTACCAACTTTCCTTTTATGCCGTAATAGACTTGATTCAATGTCTCGGCGAAGATAATCCCAATTGCGATTGCACCGGATACAAGTCCCACTTGAAAGATAGATTCAATCGCAAGCTGATAGTCGCTCGTCACAATATGTCGCATCGCTTGATAAGCGAGTCCACCTGGTACGAGTGGAATAATCCCACAAACGATAAACACAATAACAGGTGTTTTTAATCGACGTGCAAATAGAAGAGAGATAATCGTCAACACAAAACTACCTAAAAACGCAGCGATTATATTTTGATCAATCGTGTTCATGACAACGGTATAAATAATCCAGCCAATACCACCTGCGAATCCACAGTAAATCAACACTTTTTTTGGTGCATTAAACATGACACCAAATCCGATCGTCGCACCAAACGCCAATAAAAATTGCAGTATGTATGACATATTATCCCTCCTTTTAAATGATAAAGACCACACCAACACCGACGCCAATTGCGATAGCGGTTAACATCGCTTCAATGCCCTTCGTTGCCCCTGCCATCAGGTGGCCGCGGATCATCTCCCGCACAGCATTCGTAATCAGTACACCAGGTACGAGCGGCATGACACTCGCAATGATGATTGTGTTCAACATCTCTGTCGATGAAAACCCAATCGCTACATAACTCGTTGCGATGATTGCAACATAGAATGATGCAAAAAACTCCGTAAAGAATTTTATCCGTGTATAGCGCAGCATCGCTTCGTTAATGAGTAACGCACCAGCGCCACCGACAAATGCGATGAGCATATCGCTCGGTACGCCGTTGAACATGATGAGAAACATCGCAGATGCAAATCCTGCTGCGATTACCATGATCCATAATGGCAGCGACGATGTCTCGTGTATTGTTTCTAAACGTTCAATGGCTTTTTTAATCGGCAATCCATTTGAGATTTCACGTGATAATGCATTGATTTCAATGACACGCGATAAGTTGTTAAATCGCTCATCGATTCTGACGGTTTGCGTGAGCGAATAATCATTGATGGAGAAGATGATCACAGTCGGCGTCACAAATACTTGGGTATTTTCAATCCCGTAAGCAGTAGCGATTCGCGTCATCGTGTCTTCAATTCTATATGTTTCGGCACCACTCTCCAACAACACTTTCCCAGCGTTTATCGACACAAAAAAGACCGAACGAACAAAGGACTCACTATGCTCTTTATCAGCCCTCGGAACTTCGACCACTTCAACCTCATTCATACACTCACCACCCTTTATGTAATTCTTGTTTAGCGTCTCCGGAGGGGTAATACTTTTATGTAAGAATAGTATACTCACTAAATAATTGCTCAAAATTAAAATAGCTATGATTGCCCTACTAATCATAGCTATACTAACATTTTTATATACTTTTTACACGGTATAATTCTTTCACAATTCTTATAGTAGATTCATCTCATGCTT
>DYYI01000013.1:0-9289 GCA_020741755.1 Aliicoccus persicus
TTGTTTAAAACCCTTTATAAACAACATGTAAAAAAACATGATAGTTTCTTTAAACGTCAGCGATTATATTCAATTCAAGAGACGACGATTGAAGACGAAAAAGTCAATTCGATTGTTTCGAAGTTGAAAAAGATGCGCTATAAAGTAAGGACTGATGGAGAAAACTACATGTTTGAAAAAGGGAGATTCTCTAGATGGGGCCCTTATATCAATCATAGTGGTTTAATACTGATTTTATTCGGAAGTATGCTGCGATTTTTCCCAGGATTGTATATCGACGAAATCATTTATGTTTCTGAGGGTGAAACTGTTGCAATTCCGACAACAGAAAATGAATTCTATATAGAAAATCATCGCTTTATTGTTGAAAACTATGATCAAGAAGAACATGATGTTTTCTCTGATGCATTGATGAATGCAGTGGTCACACAAAATTTCCAAACGGATATAACAATTTATAAAAATAACAATCAGAACGTTGTCGGTTCTCAACCAGATTTAGAAAAAATTGATGACTATAGCATTCAAGTGAACCACCCATACCGGTTTGATGGGTATGAGATATTCCAATCGAGTTTTGACTCTTCACAATTAAGATCGATGACATTCTTCTTAGAAGATGCTGATGGTGAACAGGTTGGTGATCCATTTGTTGTTGATTTAAGAACTCCAGATGAAACGTACAACATCACGGATGACATCGTGATTGATATGCGAGCATACTCACCAGACTTCTTAGAAATTGCAGATAATGGTACGCTTGTATCACAGACACCAGTGCCGAGAAATCCAGCGTTTGTCTTTGAAGTCAACGAACAAGATGAAGATCCAGAAAGAAGTTTTATCCGTATCATGGGTAGTACACCAATTACGGATAATAATCAATACAATATCCGATTCCTTGAAGCAGAAAATCAAGTCGCATCTGTACTTACATTGAAAAAAGATTTAACAATGCCATTCTTCGCGGTCGGGTTTGTTATATTCTTATTTGGATTATTTATCGGTTCTTACATCAATCATCGACGTATTTGGATTAAAAACGATGGTGCATTTAAACTTGCAGCACATACAAACAAAAACTACTTTGGTCTAAAGAAAGAATTGAACAAAGTATTAGAATCAGAAAATCTTGAGCAAGTTGAAGATAAGTTTGTTATAGAACAGACTATGAAAGATAAAGAAAGATAGGAGACTTATGATGGACACACAATTCGTATCGTTAAGCGGTACATTACTATACACTGCTTTTGTATTGCTCATAATAGCGATTATTCCGATTGCCATGAGTATGAAAACCGAAAAGAAAAGAGCCTGGAATATAGGATTCACAATGGTGATTGTTTCATTCGTCCTGATGCTAGGATATATTGTTTTTAGATGGATGGGTCAAGGTCATGCACCAGTTTCTAACATGTACGAATTCATCGTGGTCTTCGCAATTATGATCATCGGTGGACTAATCATTACTTATTCTTATTTCAAAACAAGAGCACTTGCATTATTTACAATACCAGTCGTATTGTTATTGATTGCATACGGAAGTATATTCACGAGAGAAGCATCACCACTTATTCCTGCATTGCAGAGTAACTGGTTATTTATCCATGTATTCACCGTAACTTTTGCCTACGGGATTCTCTCGATGAGTGCTGTTGCTGGTTTGATCTATTTACTAAAAGTCATTGAACCGAAGGAAAAGACAAAGCGTGCATTTGCACTTGAGTCTTTAATGGCTGGTATAGTCATTGTTATCTCTTTTATTTTAATGACAGTCGTTATGAAGGGTATTGTTGGTTATCAGGATGATTACTTTTATGTAGATCAGCAAGGTAATGAACAGGTTGTAGAATATAATTTGCCGGCTCTCGTTGTCTTTAGAGATGCAGTTCCTGTAGAACACGTTGGAGATAATAATTACGAGCCAACAGAACATATGTTAACAGGTGTGGAATTACCACCAATCATTAATTCTCAATCACTCAATACAGTGATTTGGTCATTCGTCGTTGGTTTAATCGTCTATGGTATTGTTCGTTTGAGCATTAGACAGCGCATTATTACATTGATTAAGCCATTAACAAGAAAAGTTAACTTAGAATTAATGGATGAAATCGGATACCGTTCGGTTATTATTGGTTTCCCACTATTCGCACTCGGTGGTATATTCTTCGCTGCGATTTGGGCACAGATTGCATGGAGTAGATTCTGGGGCTGGGATCCAAAAGAAACTTTTGCATTCATTACATTTATGTTCTACACGATATTCTTGCACCTACGATTAAATCGTGGATACGAGGGAGAAAAATCAGCGTGGCTTGCAATTTTAGGTTTCTTACTCATATTGTTTAACTTAATTGCAATCAATTTACTTGTTGCAGGATTGCATTCATACGCATAATTGAGAGGTGAATCATAAATGACACAAAAGATATTGATTGTCGATGATGAAGAGCGTATTCGCAAATTAATTCGACTCTATTTAGAAAGAGAAGAGTCATATGAGTTGTTTGAATCGGGTGATGGTAAAGAAGCATTAAATATGGCACTAGAAATGGATTTTGATTGTATCTTGCTCGATTTAATGTTGCCAGGTATGGATGGCATTGAAGTTGCGGAAACTTTGCGCAAAACTAAGTCAACACCGATTATTATGCTGACTGCTAAAGGCGAAGAAAATAATCGTGTTGAAGGGTTTGAATCTGGTGCAGATGACTATATTGTTAAACCATTTTCTCCACGAGAAGTTGTATTGCGTGTCAAAGCAATATTAAAACGTTCTTCTGAAACAGCATTTATAAAGACAGATAGCACAGCAAAAGATGTGATTGTTTATGATGAGTTAACGATCGATAATGACGCACATAAAGTAACAACAAACGGTGTGAAAATAAATCTAACACCGAAAGAGTATGAGTTGTTGCTGTTTCTAGCACGTACACCGGACAAAGTGTTTGAGCGTGCGGAACTATTAAAAGAAGTATGGAAATATGACTTTTATGGTGACTTAAGAACCGTTGATACACATATCAAACGCTTGAGAGAAAAACTCAATAAAGTATCACCTGAGGCAAGTCAAATGATACAAACGGTTTGGGGTATCGGTTATAAATTTGAGGTAAAAGAATAATGCGGTTTTTTAATAGTGTTGTAACGAAACTGTGGTTAACTATTATTTTAATAGTTACTACAGTTTTAGTTATATTAACGATAATTTTATCTTTTTACTTTCGGAATTTTATGATGAATAATTTGGATAATGAGTTATCTAGAGAGATGAATCGCGTTCAGGAATTCATGTTGACAGAGCATTATGTCGAGGGGTTTGAATCCGTTGCTTTATTAGAAGACAATACGATCATCTATATCGACGGACAGATGATTTCGAATCATTCAGATCTTGACAGAGAAATCTTTACAACGATTCTTGAAGAGACGCCTGAGGGAGATTCATTTATATTAAGTGATATTCAAGGCAGGGATTACTTAGTTAAATTATCCTCATTAGGCAATTATTTTTCAGATGATATTGCGGTAATCATGTACCGTGATTTAGAACCAGTTAAAGATTCATTACGGGCGATTGTTTCTATCTTCGTATTGAGTGCATTGATACTCAACTTGATTACAACTGTGTTTGCATTTTATCTGATACATAAACTAACATCACCGCTCATTCGTTTAAAAGAAGCATCGTATCGCGTGTTAAAAGAACCAAACCTTGTCGTTCCTATAAAGTCGAGAGATGAACTTGGTGAACTCACACTCGCGTTTAATCGAATGAATAGAAATATATCTAAGAATATTGAAGCGCTGACGAACGAAAAGAATTTGAGAGAAACTATTTTTAGTTCTATCCATGAAGGTATACTGTATTTTGATCACGATAAAAACCTATTATATTCTAATCAACCAGGTCAATATATTTACGATAAAAGAAATCAAGAAGGCGCAGAAGGTCTCTCTAATTTATTCGAAAACATCAACTTTATGATTGATAATAAAACGAGTGAGGAAGGCCAGATTACTTTTGATGATGAGCATTATCATGTAACGTCTATCCCGATTTCAAATGTAGACATTACGGATGGACTTGTTATCGTATTTAGAAATGTCACAGAAGAAGTGAACATGCAAAGAACACGCAGTGACTTTATCTCTACGGTGTCTCATGAACTAAAAACACCGATGGTGATGCTGACTGGATATTCTGAAGCCTTGTTAGATGATGTGGTAACGGATCCGAAAGAAGTAAAAGAGATGATTTCAGTTATTAAAGATGAATCCGAACGCATGAATCACATGGTGAATGAGTTGCTACAGCTGCAACAACTTGAGCAAGGTCAGAGCAGCTTAAACATATCTTGTTACAATGTTCTCGATCTCTTTAAACAGATAGAAAAGACGTTTAGTTTAGAAATTGAGTCGAATGGTTTAAATCTCGTTATCGATGTTGAAGAATCACTTGAATCACTGTTTGACTATGATAAAATGATACAAGTCTTGGTGAATTTGGTAGACAATGCCATTCGTTATACACGGGAAGGTGATGAGATCAGATTCACCGGTCGTGAAGAAGCGGATGAAATTGTATTAATAATCAGTGATACAGGCACTGGTATATCAAAGAAAAATCAAAAGCATATTTTTGAACGATTTTATAAAGTAGATGAAGCGCGTACACGTGGTAAACATGGTACAGGGTTAGGACTTTATATCGTTTCACAAATTATCAAACAACATCAAGGCACGATTGAAGTAGATAGTGAACTGAACAAAGGCACATCGTTCATCATTCGGTTGCCTAAAGAGAGGGAAAACGTTCATGAAACGTTCTAGTGTGAAGACATTAACGTTGATCAGTATACTCGGAACGATTAGTTTTATACTGATGTTAATCCAAGTACCATTACCATTCTTACCGCCGTTTTTAACGGTTGATTTATCAGATGTCCCTGCATTTATTGGGTTTATTTTGTTTGGCTGGATACCTGGACTTGCAATCATCGGTTTAAAAATATTAATATATGGCATTTTGATATCGAGCGAGCCTGTCGGTCCAATCGCCAACTTACTGGCGTCATTATCGATGCTCGTACCCGTATATTTTATCTACTTAAAAAATAAAACGACAAAAGGATTAATAATCGGTTTTGTCGTAGGTATTCTGTCATTGACAGTGATGATGAGTCTATTAAATTATTTCGTCTTCTTGCCAGCGTATGGTGCAATTGTCGATTTAACAGATATTGTAGAGAATGTACGAGCAATTGTTGCCGCAAGTATTATTCCATTTAACATTGTTAAAGGATTGATCATTGCGATTGTTTCATATTTTGTCTATATCAAGTTAATTCCAAAATTAAAATCAGTGCTAAAATAGCACTGATTTTTTTATGTTACTCATATTTTAACGGGTCACCATCAAACGGTTCATCCGCAATTTTAATTGAATCAGTTGGACAACCATCAAAGGCATCTTCAAGGTCTTCATGTAACTCTTCAGGTACTGCCATCGTCCCTTGGTTATCATCTAATATTACATACGCAATGCCATCATCATCATAATCATATATATCCGGTGCAGCCGCACCGCACGCACCGCATGCAATACAAGTGTCCATATCAACAATTGTATATTTTTTCATGGGTTTCACCTCTTCACTTCGACTTTACTGAATTAATTGTAATGCTAATCAGTTAAACATTCAAATACTTTCCACTCAAATAGAATGGAATCATACAAACGACGGATAAAAAAATAGATATACTTTAAAAGTACACAAAAAAGTATTATAATATTACAATAGTTGTATACATAAGATATTAAAAGGATGTGAAAAATCCGTGAAACGATCAGATAGACATAAAACAAATAGAGAGAGCCAAGATCATGATTTAGAAAAGACGCGAGAAAACATGAAACCGCAGTCTGACGATGACAAAGCACGCTCGAATAGTGTCAAAAATGATAAGTTAGAACAGGGTAAAAAGTTTGTAAGTACAAAGCTATCAGCATATAATACGCAATTAAAAAAAGAGAACAAAATTCTCAAGGAAAAATTCACGAATTTTCGTAGTGGAAATCGTGAGCAGAATGACAATCAGGATCGGAAACGACCGATTATTCCAATTATTGTAACAGGTATACTATTGTTGCCAATTACAATACTGCTTGCATTCTTACTCATCACGAATTTCTTGCCGGATGAAACAGACACGAACCGCATCGCATCAAATGACGCGACTGAAGATACCGAAGAAAAATCTACAGATGAAGAGACAGACACAGAAGATTCAGAGACGACATCTGATGAGACTGATGTAGCGACTGACGATGAAGAAGATGAAGAATCAACAGATGTTGCTGAAGAAATACCAGAGCAAACAGAAGAACCAGAGATTCAAACGACAGCTGATTATTCATCAGCACAAAGACAACAACTTCAACGTGCTGCACAAAATGCGGTGAATGAAAAGAATGCTGAGCTTGCTGAAAGAAGAGAACAAGAAGCATTAGCACGTCAACGAGCAGCTGAAGAAGAAGCCAGAAGACAAGCACAAGCGCAGCAAGAGCAAGAGCAAGAACAAGAGCAAGAAAATGAAGAAGAAACAGAAGATACTGATTCAGAAGAAACACCATCGGCAGGTGGTCAAGTGCATACTGTAACTGGTGAAGATAACTTATATAGAATCGCTATTCAATATTATGGTGATGGTTCGGCTGCGAACATTCAGAGAATCAGAGAAGCGAATGGTATTTCAGGCGACAATCTAGAAGTTGGCCAAACATTGACAATTCCATAAGGTTTAGAAAGGTGACAAAATGACTTATATTGAGACGATAATTATCGGTGCAGGACCATGTGGTTTAGCGACAGCAATCGACTTACAAGACGCCGATAAGGATTACTTAGTTATAGAAAAAGGTAATGTCGTCAATACGATTTACCATTATCCAACACATCAGACGTTCTTTTCATCGAGTGACAAGCTCGGAATCGGTGATATTCCTTTTATCACGGTCGAGAAAAAACCAGTACGCAATCAAGCGTTGGTTTATTATAGAGACGTAGCAAGTCGATATGACTTGAACATCAACCTCTATGAAGAAGTGTTGTCCGGAGAAAAAAACGATGATCTGTTTCATTTGAAAACGACTAAAGGTGAATACACGTGTAAGTATCTTGTGCTTGCGACTGG
Source organism: Aliicoccus persicus (assembly GCA_020741755.1). GTDB lineage: Bacteria > Bacillota > Bacilli > Staphylococcales > Salinicoccaceae > Aliicoccus > Aliicoccus persicus_A. The sequence goes on from DYYI01000013.1 coordinate 7,204, forward strand.
TTATTATTTCCAGCATAACGAGTTACATGCACCAGGAGCTCATTTAGAAAAAGTGCATCACTACTTTAAAGAAGCACATCCATACTTTAAACAAAATGTACTGGTGATCGGTGGTAAAAACTCAAGTGTCGATGCTGCAATTGAACTCGAACATGCAGGAGCGAATGTCACGGTTATCTATCGTGGTAGTGAGTATTCACCGAGCATTAAACCGTGGATATTGCCTGAGTTTGAATCGTTAGTAAAACACGGTAAAATTCAAATGAAGTTCGACACAGATGTTGATGAAATTGCTGAAGACACTGTCACCCTTCGAGGGCCAGATGGTCTCGTGACAATCGATAATGATTTTGTTTTTGCAATGATTGGATATCATCCTGACTATACATTTATGGAGTCCTTTGGCATACAGATTAATGAAACGCCATACGGTGTTGGTCCGTCATATAATGAGACGACAATGGAAACGAATGTTGAGAATTTGTATATATCTGGAGTGATCGCCGCGGGTAATGATGCGAATACGATCTTCATTGAAAATGGTAAATTCCATGGTGAATTAATTACGAAGGATATTATCAATAAAGAATCAGTAGAATTAAAGCAAAGATAAATTAAAAGCGCACTTGACTCCTAGGAGTTAAGTGCGCTTTTATATTTAAATGGAATTCATTTCTATTTCTCAAAAATTGCTCTGATTTCTTCATCATTGTCAATATTGGAAAGAGCAAGGGTGAGTGCGATTCGTGCTTTTTGTGCATTTTGTCCGTTGCTGAAAATCACACCGCGCAAACCTAAGTTGTAGCCGCCGCCTTCATAACCATAATATTTCCCAACCACACCATTGAATGCGCGTGATACAATAACTATTTTCATGCCTGCATCAATACACGCGTTTAATCCGTCTAGAGAGGATGGTGGCATGTTTCCTTGTCCTAGAGCTTCTAAAACTAAACCATCATATTTTGCATCGAGTAGGGCGTTAAACAACGTATTATCTATACCTGCATATGTTTTTATAATTCCAACTTTTATATTTGAATTAAATATCTCTAAATGATCTTGTTCATAGAGTTCGTGGTGATATGTCACTTTATCTTTTGTTATAAATCCTAGCGGACCTCTATTAGGACTTTGGAACGTCGCGATATTAGAAGTATGCGTCTTTGTGACATAGCGTGCCGCATGAATTTCATCATTAAAAACAACGAGTGTGCCTCGGTTTTCTGAACTTGATTCAGATGCAACACGAATGGCTGAAATATAGTTATACAGCCCGTCTGAACCAATTTCGTTTGATGAACGCATTGCACCTGTGATGACAACGGGTGATGGTACATTTAGTGTTAGATCTAAGAAATACGCTGTTTCTTCTAACGTGTCCGTACCATGTGTAATCACAAAGCCATCGTATTCATTTTGGTTCTCTTCAATTATTTCTCTCAGATGTTGCATATCTTCGAGTGTTATATGTGGTGATGGCTTTTGAATCGGGTAAACTTCATCGAGTTCTGTACCGAGTGTCACGCCATCTTGATATGTTAATGGATTCTTTTCATTCGTCGTCACGACGCCGTCATGTGACGACATGCTGATCGTCCCACCAGTATGTATTGCTAAAATCCGTTTCATGAAATCCCTCCTAGGAATCTTTTCCGTGCGTATATATGATAAAATAAACTGAAATCAAATAGCAAGGTAGGTATTGGAATGGTTGGTAAAATAAATATTGCAATTGATGGTCCTGCTGCTGCAGGTAAAAGTACAATATCAAAAAAAGTGGCCGAGCATTTTAACTATATCTATATAGATACTGGTGCGATGTATCGTGCGGTCACATTACATACACTTAGACATGGTATGAATGTATTAGATGACTTATCCGAATTAAATGTTCGGCTCACGCCATTGCCAAACCAGCAAGTGTTTGTGAATGACGAAGAGGTGACAGAAGAAATTCGCAGCATGGAAGTCAATCAAAATGTCAGTCGCGTATCGAGCTTGAAAATCGTCAGAGAATTTTTAGTGGACATGCAACGAGAAATCGCTAAAGATAAAGGTGTCGTGATGGACGGACGTGATATTG